>CALHXF010000081.1 GCA_938040095.1 uncultured Caulobacterales bacterium | reverse complement strand
CTGGACTGTTGAGCCTATGGGCCTTTGTTTCCGTCATATTGGATTGGAAACAAGTTTCAGGCCCAAAGGTCACACCCGTCTCACAGGGAAATGAGATGACTTAGCGGGTAAAATCGCGTGAGTTGGTGGCGTTAGAATGACAAAAATGTAAGGTCTAATTTCACGCTGTATTCAGGTTGACCCCCTTATACTTGTGATCACTAAGGAGATCCCCTATGCCTCGTTTGATCAAAACATCGACAAAAATGGCCCGCCATCTCATGATTGCCGCGTCTGCGTTGACACTCATAGCTTGCGCAACCGCAACCCCCTATCAACCTGCCTCAGCGCCTGGCGGCTATGACGGGTTTTCCCAGCAAATGATCGAAAATGATCGTGCGCGCATCACATTTGGCGGGAACTCCCTGACCAAGCGGGAAACGGTTGAGAATTATTTGCTCTACCGCGCGGCTGAAATGGCGGTTGAACGCGGCTTTGAAACCTTCACTTTGCAAGAACGTGACGTCGAGCAAAACACGCGTGTCCGAGTCTCACCGGGTGTGGGCGCAGGTTTTGGTCGTGGCTTCGGATATGATCCTTATTTCGGCTATAGTTTTTATAATCCGCGTCGCGGGTGGTCGCGGGCCTATCCTTATTCTCGTTTTGGCGGATTTAATCGCGGACGGGGGTTTGGCTTCAGCGGATTTTACGATCCGTATTATGACCCATTCTTTAATGACATTGATGTGCGTGAAATCACGAAATATCGCGCAACATCCGAAGTTAAATTTGGACGTAATGTAGATAGCAACGACCCGCAGACGTTTAATGCGCGTGAAGTTTTACAGAACCTGTCCGCTGCGATCACGTATCCAGAAGGCAAATCGTAAACCCCACAGGCATTTAGACCTAAAAATAAAGCCGCCTTATGTCCGTAACATAAGGCGGCTTTTTTATACCAACTTAATTTTTGTGAACGGCTTTAGTCCACCAAAGTCTTTGGTGTTTTGTAGTAAAGCTTGAGGCCATTAGCCGTGCTCATGGAATCCGATTGCGTATTCAGAACTGTCCGCAGACGATCCAAAATCAGCGTATCAATCGTGATGATTAATCCCGTAACATAGGTCGCGTATTCCGCAGATACGCCTTGGCTAACAAGGATATCTTGCAGCAGGACAACAGAAGCAGACGGCGTCCCCGCAGCAGCGGTCGCAAAGATCATAGACTGCAATCCCACAATGCTCATCTCTGGTATACTGAGATCAATACCATAGGCTTTGATGGCGTAGAGCGAGAGTAACAGCAATCCGATCAGCGTACCGACCATATTGATCGTGGCGCCAATCGTATAGAACGGCGTACACTCGTCTGCATTCGCACCTAGTTGCGTACAAGCTTCACGTGTTGCCGGCAATGTTGCGATGGACGAGCTTGTCGAGAACGCGACAAGGGCTTGCGGGAGGACCGCCCGTAAAACGAACATGAACCCGCGTTTTTGCATTGCCGCTGTGACACCGACAACAACGAACCATGTCAGGATCATCGCGAGCAAATAAGGCTTCAGCAATGGCAAGAGGCCTGAAAGCGTGCTGACGCCGCCGGGACTGTTTAAGGCCAACGTGATCGAGCCGAACACAGCCAAGGGAATTGTATATTGCAGAAACTTTCGGAAGCCAGAAATAAAGAGATCGGACACTTGATCCGCTTGATGGCCTAAATCCAATCTACGCAATGCGCCGCCGAGTAACACACCCGTGTAGATACAGATCATGAGAGCCGAGGTGAGGACGCCATAAATTTTCGCCAAGAACGGTGTTTGTTTAATATCACCGCCACCTGCGCCAATGCTCGCTGGGTCCGGCAAAATCGTTTCGCCCTGAAAGAGAAGATAAGAACACAAACCAATGGCGAGACCAATCAATGAGAAGGTCAGGAAGAAGCCTAGCACGCGAACAAATTTCGCGCCTAGCCCACCACGTGAAATCGCCAATGACGAGCCGATGGACAAGATGATCAACGCATACATGAGCGGCTTAAGCGGCACAAAGAGCGCGTCTTTGGCTAGACCTGCGATAGATTTGAGCAAATAGTTGCCACCTGGCGCGATGTCTTGCGCTAGCCACGCCCACCCCATAGCCCAGAAAATGAAGGCCAGACCCGCCGCAATAACGACGAGTAATAGCAATGGAATGTTATGAATGCGTGACATGTGGGTTCCCCAGTCTTTTACTGACGCTTATTTTCGTTGGATTGGCTCTAGGCAGGGTTACGGGCGGGGGCAAGTCACGAGTCGCACATCGAAAAAAAAGAAGGCCATCTAATCGTTTTTATACACCACGCCATCTTTCATCACGAATTCAACGTCTTCTAATGCTCGAATGTCCGCAATGGGATCCGTGTCGACAGCGATGATGTCTGCGTGTTTGCCGACGGTGATTGAGCCGTGCGTTTCGGCTGTATCGAAAAGCGTCGCGTTTCCAATGGTGGCAGCTTGGATCGCTTTCATCGGACTCAGACCCCACTCGACCATATAGGCAAATTGACGACCATTTTGTCCATGCGGATAAACACCCGCGTCAGAGCCAAAGGCGAGTTTCACACCCGCACGCGTGGCAGCTTGAAATCGCTCACGTTGAGCTTTGCCAACGGTGCGTTCTTTCGCGAGACTCTCCTCCAAAATACCTGCCGCCGCGCCTTCGGATAGGATGTAATCCGAGACAAAAATATCCATCGACAAATATGTGCCCTTACGTTTGGCCATACGCAGACCTTCGTCCGAAATTAGGCTGGCATGTTCAACAGAATCGACACCCGCGCGAATGGCGGTTTCAATGCCGTCGGCGCCATGTGCATGGACGGCAACTTTCAGACCCAATAGATGGGCCTCGTCGACAATGGCTTTCATTTCTTCAAAGCTAAATTGTTGCGCGCCGATTTTGGTCCCTTTGGAAAGCACGCCTCCCGTGCCGCAGAATTTGATGACCTTCGCTCCATATTTATTATTCTCGCGCACTTTGGTCCGTACAGCCCACGGGCCATCTGCGACACCGCCAGCTTTGGCTTCATATTCATAAGGCAGTAGATTATTGTCGCAATGTCCGCCTGTAATACCGATGGAGCGTCCCGCTGAGATCATATTGGGACCTGCGATTTCACCCGCATCAATCGCTTCCATGAGAGCAATATCGGCAAATCCAGGCGCGCCTAAATTTCGCACTGTTGTAAAGCCTGCCATCAGTGTTTTTTCTGCATTTACAACACCTGTAATCGCTGCGGCGGAGGTCGAAACTTGCAAGCGCTTATACCCATGTATCGATGCGTCTGATGTTAGATGTACGTGGCTGTCAGAGAGTCCGGGCAGGACAGTCATGTCAGACAGGTCCATCACCGTCGCATCAGCAGGAACATCCATATCGGCCAGCGCCGCGCGGGCTCCAATCGCTGTGATAATTCCGCCTTCAACGACAATGACTCGGTCCGTCTGAACACGGCCTGTTTCGACATCCACCAATTCCCCCGCATAGATTACGGAGGTTTCAACGGGATCAGTGTCTTGAGCGTTATTGTCTTGCGCGAATGCCTTTGGCGCGACGAGCAAATATACGCCAAGCGCGGCAAGTTTTAAGGACGTCATCATGAGGGTCTCCGAGCATTACAATGTCTGAGTTCGGCTTAGGGCTTCAATTAAATTCCCGCAAGAGAGCACCCGCCTGTCCTTCCCTTTACATTCGAGCCGAGGCATAGGCAGCAGGTGATGACCTATTTCGATATCCCTGCGCGGAAACTCGCACTCCTCCTCTGCGGGTTATTGTTTATTCGGCTGGTCGTTTTGTTCACGGCGCCTTGGGGCCTGCATGGAGATGAGGCGCAATATTGGGCGTGGTCGCAAGACCTTGCCTATGGCTATTTTTCAAAACCACCGATGATTGCTTGGGTCATTTTCGCCACGACAAGCGTCTTTGGACAAGCCGAATGGGCCGTGCGTTTGGCTGCACCCTTCTTGCATCTCGGCACCAGCATCATGATCTTCCTTGCGGCGCGGCGTTTTTTTGATGCGAACGTCGGCCTTTGGGCTGCCGCGACCTATGCCCTGATGCCCGCTGTGTGGTTATCCAGTTTCATTATGAGTACGGATGCGACGCTGCTTCTCTGTTGGGCCGTAGCCTTGCACGCATGGGCGTGTTTACGAGACGGAGGCGGATGGGGACGCGTTGTTCAATTAGGCTTGGCCCTCGGACTTGGCTTGTTATCCAAATATGCGATGGCGTTCATGGTGCCTGTCTTGGTCATCGCGGTCCTGTTTGACCCAACCAGTCGCCGCGCCCTCTTGGGGGTTAAAGGGTTCGCGGTCGCAGGAATTGCAGCGGCATTGCTCGCGCCGAATTTAATGTGGAATGCCGCGAATGATTTTGCGACAATTTCCCATACTGCCGAAAATGCAAATTTGGGGCGTGATCTGTTCAACCCCGAAGAAGTTATTCAATTCTGGGGCGATCAGTTCGGAGTCTTTGGATTTCTCCCCTTCCCTATATTATTGATCGCACTTGTGTCTGCGGTTCGAGGCCAATTACCAAAGCCTGTGCGGTGGCTCGCGGCTCTCGCGGTTTTGCCTTTGCTCGCAATAACGCTCGAAGCACTTCTCTCGCGCGCCAATGCAAATTGGGCTGTGACTGCCTATGTCGCAGGCCCAATTTTAGTCGCAGCTTGGGCGACACAGTCATCAAACCGACTGACGTGGTTGAAGTGGGGGTTAGTCGCGCAAACAGTGTTCTGCTTTACCTTGGGCGGATTGGCATCAAGCACCAGCAGCGTCGATGCCGTGGGTTTAGCAAATTCCGTCAAACGCCTGCGTGCTTGGCCAGATACGACGGCCCTCATTCAGGCGCGACTATCTGAGGACGATTACGCCTTTATCGCAGCGGATAATCGCCTCGTCTTTTATGATCTAAATTATTATGGGACTGAACGAAATCAGCTAGCGGAAACAGAACTCGCCATGTGGTCATTGAATGCGTCGCCAGCCCATCACGCGAGCTTGACCCGTGCGCTACCTGAGACAGATCAACCCGTTCTGCTTATTTCCTATCATCACAATTACGATGACTATTTCCGCGAGGACTTTGTAAGCTTGGAACCTCTTGCCCCGATAAAAGTCGATTTGGGTCGCGGAAAAGTGCGTTACTTAAAGGTGTGGCGCGGTAGCGGCTATCGCAAGACGAACCGTGAAGACCGCACGTAACTCTAGACTACTTTTTACCCCAAAGCTTCGCGAGAGTTCTGTCGCGCCCGCAGCCATTGCGGTAGTATTTATACCGAATTGAATTTTTCTTATAATAATCCTGATGGTAATCTTCAGCATCATAGAAGGTAACGGCAGGTAGAATGGGCGTCACAATATCAGCCGAAAACGGTTTTGTTGCTTCGACCTGCGCCAGCGATTTTTCGGCATCGGCACGCTGTTGTGGTGTCACAAAAATTGCAGACAGATAGCTTTCGCCCTTGTCACAAAACTGACCGCGCGCATCCGTTGGATCGACAGTTCCCCAGAAATAGTCAACGAGTTCACGGTAGCTGACAATCGCGGGATCATAGATGACTTTGGCCGCTTCGAAATGGCCCGTGCGATTAGTGCCGACTTGTTTGTATTTCGGGTTATCCAATGTCCCGCCTGTGTAACCAGAGATCGCCTCAACCACGCCGTCGACTTTTTCAAAGTCAGACTCGACGCACCAGAAACATCCGCCTGCGACGATCATTTCTTCCAGCCCATCCGTGCGAGTGGATTTGAATGGAGCTTGCGGGCCGCTTGTAGCGGTCGAAACAGAGATTTGATTTGGGGTCTCTGCCGATTGCGCAGGCGCGCAAGCCGCAAGAGAGAAGAGCGATACAGCTGTAATTAAATATTTCATAACGGTTCCATCCTCTGAATGGCTGACGAAATCCAATGACGTTTCGTCACAGAAGCGTGAGAGCGCGTGTTAAGCGCGACTGTCTTTATAAGCGGCCAACGCCAACACACGGGCCTCTTTGTGATCCACAACGGGTTTGGGGTAAGTCACGCCAAGTTTTACGCCCGCTTGCGCGAGAACATGGGCTGGTGCTGTCCAGGGTTGGTTCAGGTATTTATTCGGCAGGTTCTTCAGCTCAGGCACATATTTCCGAACATAATCGCCAGTCTTATCGAATTTCTCACCCTGACTGAACGGGTTGAAAATTCGGAAATACGGCGAAGCATCGGCCCCTGAACCCGCAACCCATTGCCAACTGGCTGCATTGGCAGCGGGGTCAGCCTCGAGAAGCGTGTCCCAATACCATGCTTCACCCACACGCCAATCCGTCATCAAATGCTTGATAAGAAAAGACGCACAGACCATGCGAACACGGTTATGCTGCCACCCCGTCTGCCACAACTCTCGCATACCCGCATCGACAAAAGGATAACCCGTCTGGCCGTGACGCCACGCCTCGACCTTGACCTCATCCGAATTCCACTGAAATTTATCAAAGTCAGGTTTGTAATTTTCACTGGCGAGTTGCGGGTTATAAAACAGCAGCGTGTAGGAAAATTCTCGCCATCCGATTTGCCGCAAGAAGGACTCAGACTCATTATCCTCAATTTGGTTCTTCGTTGTCGTCCAAATCTGACGCGGCGAAATTTCGCCGAAAGCTAGATGCGGCGAGAGGTGTGAGGTTCCAGTTTCGTTATCGGGACGGTCGCGTTGTTCGGCGTAATGTTTAACAGGCTCATCAAGAAAAGACGCCAGACGATCCGCTGCGCCAGCCTCGCCGGGCGTATGCAGCGCCATCATCTTTGCGCCCCAATCTGGATCACTTGGTAGCAAATCCCACTCAGCCAATTTTTCAGATGAAAGACTGCCTGAGATAGATTTGATTGTCTTCGGCGTGGGCAGTGGATCATCCACAGTGAAAACACTCTTGGCCGCGCGCCAAAAAGGCGTGAAAACCTTATAGAACCCACCCGTCTTCGTCGCGACTTCCCACGGCTCAATCAGAAGGTTGGCTTTGTGGCTTTCGACGGTCAAGCCGCGCACCTTGAGGTCTGTTTTGATCGCGGCATCAACATCCCGCGCCCATTCTTCATATCGACGGTTCCAATGCACTTCATCAGCATCTGTTTGTTCGATGATGTCATTCAAGACGTCTGCCGCCTCACCAGACCGTAAAATCAGCTTGCCGCCTTTGGCTTCAATATCTTTGGACAAAGCAATCAGGGAGTGATGCAACCAAACGCCAGACGCACCGCCTGTTTCGCGCGCAGCATTACTTTCTTTGATATAAAGTAAAATAACAGGCTTCCCGCTCTCAACAGCAGCATGAAGCGCGGGATTGTCCGCGAGGCGGAGGTCTCGGCGGAGCCAGACGATGATGGGGGTTTGATTGGTCATGGTTTAACTACGGGTAAAGAGAATGAAACGTTGCAGAAAACCTAATCCTTTTGAGGCTTCATGCAATCTCCCCCAAACAAATTGTGGCGGTTAAGGCAATCTACCTGTTTTGCTTATTCCGTGTTGAATCTTGCCTCTTTTGTTTATTACCTCTGGGGATGTGCTCTCTTTGCGACATTTCGGCTTTAACATCGGAGAAGGCCATTTCCCAAAGTTCCGATTTTTTAAATGCGATTAACCCCGCGGTCTCTACGGCATTTTTTTCGTCAGCGGTCCAATCACTTACCTCAAAGCGATCTTGCAAACCTCTAAGCGCCTTTAGTCGCGTTAAGAGACTGCCCGTGTGCAATTTCTTCAGGTCTGCAACTTCCATCGGCTTGACTGTGTTGAGTACATCTAAATTTACAGTCGGCATCGTACAGCTTTCCAGAGTTTCAGAGATATACTCTCATTGCTTTGCCTATCACGAATTAAATCACCCCAAAGTCGTCGCAGATATATCAAACAAATCCGCCATCACAGACTCCGTCGTTGGCCAACGACCCGCGCCTTTGCCACGAATACGATATTGATCGCCGTCGTCGAAATCAAAGACCGCATGGGCTTCTTCGCCATCGGCTTGCGCGAGGAAATTGTTCTTCGATAGGTCCTTCAAATCCAAAGATGACGAGAACCCGTTCTTATCGCGCCAAATATTCGCGATGCGTTTGCGCGCACCCTTGGGTTCAGAATTAGGCGCAAAGTTTTCGATGGTATCGCGCGGAATATCATCCAGCGTGATCGCTTCACCAAAACCAAGTTGGGCAATCAAGCGAATTTTCGCAGCTGCATCTGACCCGTTCACGTCCCCTGAGGGGTCGGCCTCTGCGAAACCTTTGTCTTGGGCATCTTGAAGG
>CALHXF010000080.1 GCA_938040095.1 uncultured Caulobacterales bacterium | reverse complement strand
GCGCCATTCGGTCCCTCAACTACAGGCGTTACCCCAAGGTGATAGACACACCGTCCTTCGCCACCAAATAAATAACGCGTTTATCCTGTCCAATGTGCGAAAGAACCCGTGCAGTGTGACACGGGTTTGGACTGCGGGGATGCATCTGTGTAAATATGATTTAAGTCATTGAAATCAATCAGGTGATAATTTGCGAAAACGAGCACTAATGTTCTAGTTTCCAGAGATGACCCATTTTCCTGACCTCTCACCTTTATATTATCATTCAGGTCCTCTCGATTCAGATGAGTGGAACTGTCCGCTTTTGGCTATCGGGTGGTTGGATTCGGAATTCACATTTCAGACGGGGGGAACCCCAAAGGGGCTGGCGGCTCACATTGAAAGTCTCAGAAACGCTTCGTGGGACTCTTTCCCACAATATGTGTTCAGAGGCCTACATGGGTGCACGCTCTGTAATGATGGAACCTATTTGTCTGAGTCATGTGTAAAACTATTCATACCCGGCGACCACAAAGTCTATGTCGCACCAGGTCGAATTGATCACTACATCGATCATCATAACTATCAGCCACCCGAAGAATTTTTACAGACTCTTGTGATGTGCCCCGACCCTAAAAGTCCTGAATATTGGGCCGCCTTAAAGTCCTCGAATGGCGACGACGCAATCCCGTTGTTAATGGATTGAAAAATTGCATGACCCATAGGCGCGACTCGCGTTTCGGTCTATAGATGGGTCTATCCCAATCTCCGTTTGCCCGTCCGAAAGGTTTCCCTTGTCAACTTTGGAAAATACGCCTGCACCTTACGATGCGGACCCGACGATCAGTCATATCTTAGAGCAGATACGGTCCGATGATCGCGCGCCGATTTTGGTTACGGGCGAAGCCGGGACTGGGAAGTCGACCCTCGTCAACTATTTGAAACGGCTGGGTGATATAGGCAACACGGTGGTCTTGGCCCCCACAGGCGTCGCGGCGTTAAATGTGGGCGGTCAAACGCTACATTCGTTCTTTCGTTTGCCGTTTCAAGTTATCGACGAAGCGGCGTTGAGTGATCAGCGCGGCAACCGACTTTGGAAAAAAGTTGAACTGGTTATCATCGATGAAATTTCTATGGTCCGTGCTGATATTTTGGACGGTATCGATATTATTCTGCGTCGCGCCCAAGCGTCCGATTTACCCTTTGGTGGTGTCAAACTTTTGATGGTGGGGGATTTCCATCAACTACCGCCGGTTATTCCTGGTCGCGAACAAGCCGTTTTGGAGCAGTTGGGCTATGGCGGACCTTATGCCTATGACGCGAAAGTTCTACAACGTGATCCGCCTGTGCATTTTGAATTGACCAAAGTCTATCGTCAGAAGGACCCACATTTCGTCAATATTCTGTCAGACATTCGCGTCGCCCGAAATGTTGCGGCTGCGGTGTCGACGCTGAATGAAATATGTGTTGGTCCCCATCGTGACGGGCATACGCCTGTGCTGCTAACGGCGACAAATGCCGTTGCAGATCGTTACAATCGCCAAGGCCTCGAGGATTTAAGTCCCCAACCCGTCGAATATACGTGCAAGATCAAAGGCAAGTTTAATGAGAAACGGGCTCCCGCGCCGTCGCAGTTGAAACTTAAAAAGGGTGCCCGTGTCATGGCGGTGAAAAATGACCCGCAGAAACGATGGGTCAACGGCTCTCTCGGCACGATCACGGACCTCGACGCAGAAGAAGTCTATGTCAAATTTGACAGCGGTGGTGGCGTACGGAAAATAGAACGCACGAAGTGGGAAGCCATTAGTTACAAATGGAGTGAAGCGGATCAAAAAATGATCGAGTCCGCGACGTCAACCTTTGAACAAATCCCGCTGATTTTGGCGTGGGCGGTGACGATTCACAAAGCCCAAGGCTTGACGCTAGACGATGTGCGGATTGATCTGGGCCGCGGGGCATTTGCGTCGGGTCAGACCTATGTCGCTTTATCGCGGGCGCGGACATTGCAGGGCTTGTCTCTATCTGCTCCGCTTCAAGTTCGAGACGTTCCAAGTAGTTCACATACGACAGCTTTTGCGCGGTGGTAGGTGATTGAGGTTTTGCCACAAAAAACGGCCTGCCAATTGAATTGGAGGCCGCTCTTGAAATCTTAGTTTTTAGAGCGCTCTACTCTTCTGCAAGAGTCGCAGCTGCGGCTTCTGACATTTCGAAATTATGATAGACGTCGTTCACGTCATCTACATCGTCCAATGCGTCTTGAAGTCTCATGACTTGTGCCGCGGCATCGGGATTGTCGATGTCGTTTTGACCTTTCCAGACCAAGTTGACAGATTTCGCATCACCAAATTTTTCGGCCAAGGCGGGTGCCACAGACCCGAGATCGTCCCGCGCCGTCAAGATTGTGTGTACGGGTTCAAACTCATCCCACTGATCTTCTGCGGCTTTGTCCGTGACGCAATCCTCTGCGCCCGCGTCAATGGCGGCTTCCATCATTGTGTCTTCGTCTGTTGTTGCCAACGGATATTCGATCTTGCCGACTTGGTCGAACATGAAGGACACAGAACCCGTTTCGCCCATATTGCCACCATTTTTCGAGAAAGCTGTGCGTACAGCCATTGCGGTGCGGTTTCGGTTGTCGGTTGACGCTTCGACGATGAAGCCAATGCCGCCAGGGCCAAAGCCTTCATAGCGGATATCTTCGTAATCATCGCCTTCGCCGCCGGCCCCTTTATCAACAGCGCGTTGGATATTATCCTTAGGCATGGACTGACCCTTGGCGTTGACGATCGCCAAACGCAGACGCGGGTTCATGTCTGGGTCGGGTCCGCCAATTTTTGACGCAATCGCAATGTCTTTTGCGAGCTTGGAGAACAACTTAGAGCGCAGCTTATCCTGACGCCCTTTGCGATGCTGAATATTGGCCCATTTGGAATGACCTGCCATGGGAGACCTCTTATCGTAATTCGTATTGAAAGAGGGCTTTAACGGCGCAGACGGATGGGTGCAACCGTGTCGATGCGGGCTTTACCGACTAAAGGCGCAGGTCAATTCTACGGTAAGGGCGTCAAATCTGAAATGCGCATGTCCATATCTTGCCCAAATTTAGTCCCCAACGCTTTCCCACGTATGGAGAAGCGAAAATCTGACGTATAGGTATGGCCGTTGGGGGCGGACGCGCAATCTTGCTCGATTTCCATAGATTTGATCTTGGCGACAATCATCAAGGTCATGGAACGGGTCATGTTGACCTTAAACCCCTTCATCTGCGCGTCGGGTTTTGATAAAATGAGTTCTCCGTCAATACGATCGAGTAGTTTTTTCATCATCTTGCGTTCTTGCTTATCCATGTCGTCTTCGTCATCCGATTGCATCAACATCTCGGTCAGAGTTCCTGCGTTAGGTTTCAACACAGCCTCTGTTTCTGTTTCAGATACGACGGTAAATTGGCTCGGGTCGAAATCCGCATCGCTGCTGGATTGGCACCAAAAATCTTCTGCCATCTCGGCCATATCTGTTTTTGGACTTTCGATCTCTTTTAGGAAATCCACGAGAGCGGGACTGTCTGGGTCTTCTGCGGACAAGATATCGGCGCGTGACCCTGCGGGCTGCGACGGATCAATGCGCAATACGGCATTCCCCGAGCGGACGTCATCCCCCTCGATTTCAGTCAGGTCGACCGTGAGCGTGTACGAATAGGGAACCGTTTCGGGCGGCAAAGATAGCGATGTCTCAGATTGGCGCTGCAAGATCGAAAGAATGTCCTCCGCCTGTG
>CALHXF010000079.1 GCA_938040095.1 uncultured Caulobacterales bacterium | reverse complement strand
TCAGCTGGGATTTGAGCGCGCTTTACCGTGCGTCTGACAATGTGAACCTATTCGCACGCGTAGCTCGTGGGTTCCGTGGACCGTCTATTCAAGGTCGCGACGTCGCATTCGCAGCGTTCTCTGGTCGCGTAGACCCGCAGTCCGTCGCAACATCAGAAACAATCCAGTCTTATGAAGCTGGTTTCAAAAGCGAATTTGCTGACAATCGCATCCGCTTGAACGCGACGGCTTTCTATTACGAAATCGATGATCAGCAGTTCTCGATTGTTGGTGGTGTGGATAACACAAACCGTGTTGTAAACGCCGATCAAGGCCGAGGTCTTGGCTTCGAAGTTGATCTTTCTGCGCAGCTAGCTCCGAGCTTCTTCGTTCAAGGTGGATTGGGTTATGCAAATACAGAAATCCAAGACGACACATTGGCAACGCCTCCATGTGGGTCTGGTTTGTGTACGCCAACTGACCCGCGCAATGCCATCGGCAGTGCTTTGGTTGACGGCAACCCGTTCCCGAACGCACCTGAACTGACGGCTAACGCTTTTGCTGAATACACGACAGACACGTCGAACGGCGAAATTTTCATCAATGCAGATGTGGCCTATCAGGGCAAAACAAACATCTTCCTCTATGAAGCCCCTGAGTTCCAAACGAATGGAAACACAGAAGTCGGCGCAGCCCTTGGCTACCGCGATGCTTCAACGGGGTATCAGGTGTCTGTCTTTGCACGTAACTTGACGAATGCTGAGAACATCAAAGGCGCGATCGACTTCAACAACTTGACGGGCTTCGTAAACGACCCACGCGTTGTTGGTGTAGCCATCAGCGGCGGCTTCTAAGCTAACTAACATTTTGAATTAGGAACCCGTCTCTGGGAGGAGGCGGGTTTTTTATTGGTGGTTAGTATGGCGCTTGCAAATCAGGTGCCGCTATGACGTCAATTCGCTACCGTGCGAAGCGCCGCAAAAGAGTTTTGATTCACTTTTCTCTTTTGTAGGAAGTGCGAACGTCTGCCTAAATCCCGAAACTTGTCCCGCAGCCGCAATTGGCTGTCGCATTCGGGTTGTTGATTTTGAACGCGGATCCGATCAGTTCATTCGTATAGTCAATCTCGGAGCCCGTTATGAACTCAAGGCTCATTTCATCGACGAGGACGCGTGCACCGTCACGTTCAATGAGGAGATCGTCGTCATTGGCCGCTTCAGCAAAGTCAAACTTATAGGAAAACCCCGAACAGCCGCCACCTTCAATGGCAACGCGCAGGAAATCATTCTTGCCCATTTTCTTCATAATCGCATTGATCTGCTTGGCTGCAGACGCGCTTAGGGTTACGGGAGTTTCGATAGTAATGTCGGTCATGGGTTCTATATAGGGCCAAACCACCGAAATGGGAACCAACACCTTGGTCAAATATCCGTCTGTCCGTCCACTCGCGATTTACGCGTCCGATCCCAACACAGCGCGAGGTCGTGCGATCTCGCAGCCGAGTGCATCCGAACGCAGCCCGTTCCAACGCGATAAGGATCGTATCGTCCATTCCTCAGCCTTTCGTCGCCTCAAAGGCAAGACGCAGGTTTTTGTGGCGCATGAAGGGGATTACTACCGCACGCGCCTAACCCACAGTTTGGAAGTTTCGCAAATCGCGCGGTCAATTGCGCGCGTTTTGGGGCTGGATGAAGATTTAGCAGAATGCCTCGCGCTGGCCCATGATATGGGACATCCACCCTTTGGCCATTCGGGCGAATATGCCTTGGCCGCCTGTATGGAACCTTACGGCGGGTTCGATCACAATGCGCAAACTTTGCGAATCGTCACGCATCTGGAAGGACGTTACGCTGAATTTGATGGGTTGAACCTGACATGGGAAACACTTGAGGGGATTGCCAAGCATAACGGGCCTCTGGTCACTGACAAAATGGGCGTTGAAGATTTGCCGTGGGCGATGACGGCGATTCCAAAATGGGAAGAGCTAGAGCTGTCTACATTTGCAGGGCCAGAAGCGCAGGTCGCGGCGCTGGCCGATGATATTGCCTATAATAACCACGATTTGGATGATGGACTAAGTGCAGGTTTGTTTTCTGTTGAAGATGTTTGCCAAGTGCCTTTTGTTGGCGAAATGTTTGATGATGTCCGTCGTCGTTATCCTAACATTTCCGAAAAACGTCTGATCCACGAGGCCGTGCGGGACATGATCGGCTATATGGTTGCGGATGTTCTTGAAGAAACACGTCGTCGACTAAAGGCCGCTGACCCACAAAGCGCGGATGAAATTCGTAATCTCGATCATGCTGTTGTGGCGTTTTCTGATGATTTCCGAGCGAAGGAAAAACCACTTCGCGATTTCTTGTTCCAGAATATGTATAAGCATTATAAAGTGAACCGCATGATGAGCACCGCAGGGCGGGTTGTGCGAGAACTCTTCGAGCTGTTTATCGTCGAGCCTGAATTATTGCCGAAACATCTTTTCGTTCAGACCGATGGTGCGGAAACGGCTGTGACAGCGCGTGTTGTCTGTGACCATATTGCGAGCATGACAGATGCCTTCGCCATTTCAGAACATAAAAAGCTCTATCAGCCTTCAGGATATTTTTAGGGGTTTATTTAACCTCAATCCATGATGGGGCTGTGGTAGGGAAATTTTAACCTTAATCTCTATGGTGAAGTCCACACTATTTTCCGCGTTCAAGTTGCGATACCAAAGCATAAGTCACACGAGTTCAAAATGTCTGAAATACCTCCAGAGTTCTCCCCCGCCTTCGATGCTGGACAAGAAGCCTTGCAGCCTTTCGACGTTCGCGACCGCGAGGGCCTGAACCCGATGATAAAACTAGCACTCGTCGCAGCCGGGCTTCTGTTGGTCGCCTTTGTCGTCATGAAGCTTTACACGCCGGGTGTGCGAGACCGGTCTGACCCGCCACGCATTACGGCTGACAATACGCCCTTTAAGGTAAAGCCCGAAGAAGCAGGTGGTGCACAAACGCCAAACCAAGATAAAGTCGTATTTGATGTGATGGACGGTCAATCTCCGGGAACAAAGGCGACGCCAGATCCGTTGCCTGAAACTCCAATCAAAATTGCGCCACCAAAACCTGTGGTGAAAACGCCAGCGGGTGCGCCAATTGCGTCCGATCCTGTCCAAGTTCGAACACAGCCAACGCCACGACCAACTTCTACAACGACCGCGAGCCGAGGATCAGAGTGGGTTGTTCAGGTTGCCTCAACACGGTCCCAAGAAGACGCACGTGCGGTTTGGACGAGTATTCAGAGCAAATTCCCAAGCCTCGCATCAGGCCGATATGCGGATGTCGTCCGTGCGGATTTGGGCGACAAAGGTATTTACTATCGCACGCGCGTGGCGGGATTGTCCGATAAGACGGCCGCCAATTCTCTCTGCATGTCTTTCAAGGCGGCGGGACAAGCCTGTTTCGTCACAAAGCGTTAGATCATGTCTGCGCCACTCTCTTGCATTCTCGGCTTGTCTAGTACGCGACTAGAAAAAGTTGAGGCAGATTTCTTACGGGATGCAAATCCTTGGGGTATGATCCTGTTTGCGCGGAATGTTGAAAGCCCTGACCAACTGCGGAAGCTTACGGGTGATATTCGCGACGCTACGGGCCGTAACACGTTGATATTTGTTGACCAAGAAGGTGGTCGTGTTCAACGTCTTCGTGCGCCACATTGGCGCGCTTATCCCGCAGGAGACGCTTACGCGACGGTCTATCGTGAGAGCCGAAAGGCAGGATTGCGGGCTTGTTATTTGGGACATCGTTTGATTGCGGATGATCTGCGCGCCGTTGGTATTACCTCGGATTGCGCCCCTGTTTTGGATTTACCGCAACCTGGGTCCGATCCGATTATCTCTGACCGAGCTCTTGGAAATCGCGTCGACGAAATCATCGACATGGCGCATGCCGCGATGTCGGGCCTGATGGTTGGCGGGGTCGCACCCGTAATAAAGCATATTCCGGGTCATGGACGTGCGACTGTCGATAGTCATAAAGAATTACCGAAAATTGAAGCGGATCGTGCGACTTTGGAAGCCTCGGACTTCCTGCCTTTCCGTCGTTTGAATGACGCCCCGATGGCGATGACAGCACATGCCGTTTATACGCATAATTCGAGCTCTGCCGTCACGATTTCAAAGCGCTCTCTGACAGAACTGATCCGCGAAGGGATTGGGTTTGACGGTCTGCTGATGACGGATGATCTCGATATGAAAGCCTTACAAGGCGACCTCACGCGCAAGACAGAACGCGCGTTAAATGCGGGGTGCGACATCGCGCTGCAATGTTCTGGCGCGTTGGTGGATGGACTGCAGGTCGCCAGAGGTGCCGTAACTTTGTCTGGTAAGGCGCTGTCCCGTGCAAAAATTGCGGATAACTGTGCTGGTCGTGTCACAAAATTTGACCGTGCTTCTGCGGAAGCTGAATTTGATATGCTCATGGCGACCGCTTCCGCATGAATGAGGACTTCCAAGAAGACCTGAAGTTTGAGGCTGCAGATGACGCGGCTGAAGAGGGTGAGGGTTTAGTCCTTGATCTTGAAGGATATGGTGGGCCGCTCCATTTACTGCTTGAGTTGGCTCGCAAGCAAAAGGTCGATTTGGCCAAGCTATCGATCCTCGATCTAGCAGAGCAATATATTGCTTTCATCAAATCTGCGCAGGATTTGCGGATTGAACTGGCGGCGGATTACCTCGTTATGGCGGCGTGGCTCGCCTATCTGAAATCGCGATTGATTTTGCCGCGTGAGTCTGGGGACGAAGAACCTGAAGCCGAAGAGCTTGCCGCCCATCTTGCGTTTCGGTTGGAACGTTTGGAAGCTATGCGTCGTGCCGTTGAGGGCCTGCACCGTTTGCCGATCACAGGCTCAGCGGTCCAAGTTCGCGGCGCGCCAGAGGGCTTGCGGAGTCGCACGTCACCAATTTTTGAAGCCGAGATTTTTGATTTGTTGAAAGCCTACGGTACGACACGGTCGCGGGCAGCGATCCGCAATCATAAATTACCGCGCCCCCGGGTCATGAGCTTGGATGATGCGCGTAATCGTTTGCGGCGCGCGCTGACGGCGACAGGTATTGATATGACCGACTGGGTTGAATTAGACGGATTGCTGCCAGATGGCGCGGAGATTGGTATCAACGGTGTGCCGCAGGCATCCGTGCGGGCAAGTTCGCTTTTGGCGGGTCTTGAGCTGGCCAAAGAAGGTCAAATCGAATTGCGGCAGCTAAAAGCGTTTTCGCCGATCTTTCTGCGTGGGCGTGAAAAAGGTGATGAGGCATGAGCAAGACATCAGATCGAATAAATAGGGTGACAGCGGCCATTGCGTCGGATGTCGCGGATTTGACGGGACGTCTCGAAACCACGGCCGACATTGATACAGATTTGCGGTTACTTGAGGCGCTTCTGTTTGCTGCCGTGGAACCGATCGATGTACCAACCTTACGGGAACGCATGCCAGAAGATGCAGACGTGGGGGTGTTGTTGGCCCGTCTTGTTCAGGATTATGAAGGTCGTGGTGTGAATTTGGTGCATGTTGCAGATCGTTGGCGCTTTCAAACGGCGCCTGATCTGGCGGCTAACTTGATTGACGTAAAAGAAGCGCGCCGAAAGCTCTCCAATGCCGCCTTAGAGACGCTTGCCATTGTCGCCTATCATCAACCTGTCACCCGTGCAGAGATTGAAGACGTGCGCGGTGTTGCGGTGTCTAAAGGGACGCTTGACGTTCTCATGGAGCTGGGTTGGTTACGATTGCGTGGCCGTCGTCGTACCCCTGGACGTCCCGTGACTTACGGAACTACCGATGCGTTTTTGGCGCATTTCAATCTCGAAACGATTACGGACTTACCGGGACGTGATGAGTTGAAGGCGGCTGGGCTTCTCGATCCACGCCTTCCAAAAGACTTTGAAATGCCAGAGCCGATGATGATGGATGATTTGAGTATAGATGAAGATCCGCTCGATGATGAAGATGATCCGTCGTTCTTTGAGGACTATCTGGAAGATGACGAAACGAACGCATAAAGCGGGTTGAAGGTCGGGGCGCAGTTCTGTACCTTAGAGTTTAAGTTAAAGGATTTTCTTCATGCCACATTGGTCAGGTCTTCTCATTATTGCTGTTATTCTGCTTTTGATTTTTGGCAGAGGCGGGAAAATCTCGTCCATCATGGGTGATATGGGCAAAGGTATCAGTTCGTTCCGCAAGGGTCTGAAAGAGAATGTCGAAGACATGTCGGACGCAGCAGAAGACGCGCTTGATGTCACGCCAAAGGCGGAAGACATCAAAGTGAAAAAGAAACGCTAAGCCTTCCATTAGTAAAGGGCTGGTAGCCCATGCTCCCTTCAATCGGATTTCCCGAAATGATGGTCATCGTCCTCTTGGCGATCATCTTTGTCGGACCAAAAGACCTTCCGGCCCTCATGCGGACGGTTGGGCAATGGATTGCGCGTGTGCGTGCGATGGGGAACGAGTTTAAGTCGGCATTTGATGACATGGGCATGGACTCTGAAGTCGCGTCTATTCGTCGTGAGATCGAGGAGATGAAGAACCTCGGCAAGCTCGACCCAGAACTTGATGGTGAAATGAAAGCTCTGAACGCGGAATTGCGCGAGGCAACTGATATGTCGTCGCCGCATAAGCC
>CALHXF010000078.1 GCA_938040095.1 uncultured Caulobacterales bacterium | reverse complement strand
CTTATCATTTGGGGTGACGCATTTAGGGCCCGCTATCATAGACTTTATGCGTGAACACCCGCTCGTAGATTTCGATATAGATTTTAGTGACCGTAAAGTTGATCTCATTACCGAAGGCATGGATTTGGCTATTCGCATTGGCGACTTGCCAGATTCCAGTCTTATTGCTCGAAAAATTGCGGCCCTATCTACCGTAGCCACGGCAAGCCCCGCATATCTAAAAGAACATGGTACGCCGCAGTCTCCAGATGATTTAAAGACGCACAAAGAACTGCGGTATGGCTATCGAACAAATGCTTCTTGGTTTTACAAAACCCCTGATGGCGCTGAAGGAAAAATTGAAATGTCGCCGCGCCTACGGGCAACCAATGGTGAATTTTTACGAGATGCAGCAGTAGCTGGCGAAGGTGTACTCATCGAGCCGCGTTTTATTATATATGAAAATCTACGCGACGGTTCATTGATTGAAATTCTACCCGGATATCAATGGCAAGACATCACAGCCTATGCTGTCTATCCGCCCACCCGCCATTTATCTGTCAGAGTGCGAGCTTTCGTGAATTTTCTAATCGAGAGATATAAAGACACCCCTTATTGGGAAGAGTTCGGCAGATAACGATAACCTCTGCCTATGAGGTATCATCAGCGTTCTAATTTTACTCATCTAAATCTTCCCGCCCAACCAATTTGACACCATAGGGTGTCGAACCCTACCCTGCAGCTATGAAGCTGCAACATATCCTTCCGATCACCCTCGCCGTCGTCTTATCGGCATGTACGACAACTCCAAATATACCGCCTGTAAATAACCCTGCTCTCGACGGTTTGGGGTCAGAGAGCATTGTGGCTTTTGAGAATGACCGCGCTTTTCGTCGATATTTGAGAGACGTTGCCGCTAAGGCCCGGCCCTATGACGTGTGGTGGGCGTCAAACTTTAACACTCAACTTGCGCAAAATGGCTGTGAAAACCCTGAAGATTGCCAAGACGACATTGTCGTGACAACAGCGTCAAGGTCCTCCTCAAGCTCTTCCCCCACCTCAATCACAAACACCCAAAATTATGGGGTCGACGAAGGTGACATCGTCAAACAATACAAAAACTTCCTCATCGTATTACAGGATGGCCGGCTCTTCTCCGTTGATACAGGTGAAACCAACGCTGACCTTGCCCTCACACATCGAATAGATGTTTATCAAGATATTGAATATGACGCTTGGTATGACGAATTATTGGTCTTCGACAACCTGCTGCTTGTCACAGGATATTCCTACGAAGCCGATGCGACCGAGCTGGCCGTGTTTGAAATCTCCGAAACGGGAAAGTTCACCCACCGCAGTACCTTCTACAAATCTTCCGATGACTATTATGACAGCGATAATTACGCGACACGCCTCGTGGACGACAAACTCATCCTCTACACGCCCATCGACCTCACAGAAATTGATATAGATGAACCTTTTAGATGGCCTATCATTCGAAAATGGACAGGCGTCACAGACAAAGGCGAGCCTTGGACGACGGGTAAAAACATGTTCGATGCTAGGAATATATACTATCCCGTTCAACGCTCGATAGACCCGGTTCTGCACACAGTGTCCGTCTGCCCGCTGGACCTCAAAGCTGACGAAGCCTTAGTCTGTAAAACAAAAGGCATCGTCGCGACGAAAGATTCCGAATGGTATGTCAGTCGCGAAGCTGCATTTATCTGGGCCACCCCCAGTTATGATGATTTGGAATTCGATGCGAAAAAAGACTGCGAGGATGAAACGCCTGTTGGATTTTCAAACGCCCGACCATCAGCTCTTTATCAGTTCCCGCTCTCCGGCCGTGCGCCAACCGCCATGTTCACCCGTGGCGCGCCGATTGACCAATTCTCTCTCGAATCTGATGGAAAGTCGTTCAAAGCCTTAGTCGAATGGAAAGAGACGGGCTGTTACCCGCAAGACGATACAAAGCATCTGTCCTATTTTAAACGAAAGCTCTCGCGTTTCTCTCAAATACCACCCCGTGCGGATGGGCTGCACTATACCGATGTTCCCGACTTTGAGGGGGGAGGTTTGGAGAACAGATTTACGGATACACATTTGGTTTATGCAGGGCGAAAGTCTCGTTGGGATCGCGCAAGTTCAGATGAAAATGGCCCGCACCTTGCGACCGTCATTGCGGATGAAAACCCCAAACAACCCGTTCAAATCAATATACCACATTCCGTCATCCGCGCCGAAAGGTTGGGGGATGGCATCATTCTGACGGGCCATCGTGAAAACGAAGGCTTATATGTATCGATGCTAAGTTTGGACCCGACGCCGCGCCGTACGGACACACTTCTGGTCGAGGGTCGGTATGAATCAGAAGGACGGAGCCACGCTTTTAATGGCGTGACTTATCCTGATGGGTCAGCCCTTATGGGCCTCCCAACCAGCCGGCGCGTTATGGATAGCCGCCGCAATTATTGGCGTAGCGAAGGGTCCGATCTGAGTTTTATGCAAGCCACCCCAGACGGTAGCCTCTCCAATGCAGGTGCAATGGCAGGTCCAGAGGACGATAAAGTGCATCCAGACTATAACTGTGAAATGTCATGTGTGGATTGGTACGGGAATACACGACCCGTGTTCTTGAATGGGCGCATCTTTGGCTTGCTGGGAACAGACTTGTTGGAAGCCAAAATCACAGGAAACAAGATTAGAGAGTTGTCTCGGATTGATCTGTCCGCACCCCTTAGGGAACCGCCGTCAAACTAAAAGCCTAACTCACATCCCATTCCCCAAACGGATGCTGAGTCAGACTGGAGTTGAAATAGCGGGGGTCGTCTGTGACTTCTTTGCCCACCCAATCCGGACGCGCGAAGCTCTGGGTTTCACTTTCGAGCTCAATCTCAGCCACGATCAAACCTGCGTTCTCACCAAAGAACTCGTCAATCTCCCACGTCATACCGTCCTGCACGAACAGCCATCGGTCTTTCTCTATGATGGGACCATCGCATAGCTTTAACATTTGCTCCGCATCTTGCAGCGGGGTTTCATACTCAAATTCCGCGCGGGTCATGCCAACCGACGCGCCTTTAATTGTCACCCATCCGACATTGCCCGCCACACGCACACGTACCGTGCGGGCTTTGTCGCGATTTAAATAACCTTGAACCATACGGGTAGGGGTTCCTGTTTTCCAATCCTCGCCGATGACCAAAAACTTACGTTCGATTTCGACTGGCACGGTTAAACCTTAGCGTCGCTTTTCCACCACTCTTGAGTCGAGAACCAACGCGGTTTCGCATATCCCGCCAGGACCAATAGGCCGCTCAGGATGCCCAGGTTTTTGATGAAATTCTGTAATTCACTCGGCACGACCCAAAAAGGGTGGATCATGATATTCACCAACAGCACGTAGAGAACAAACCCATAAGCAGCGAGCTTCACATAGCGTCCTGTCATCAAGGCAAAAGCGCCCAAAATGCTAGATAAACCTGCGAATGCCAGCAAAGGCTGTGCGAATGCGATGCCTTGCGCTTCCATCATTTCCAACTGAGACGCAGGGGCCAAAAGTTTGGACAGTCCCGGCACCAAAAAATAAAGACCCAATAGAAAACGGCCGATTATAATACTCAAAGATGACATGTTGGGACGCTCTATTTTTTGGGTTGATGGCTCCGTGCTACCCTATTGCGGGAGAGATGACTACAGCGCGTCGAACACAGCTTGCTCAATCGATAGTTTCAGAAATTAGGCTAACACCTTGCATAATTTCAATTTCGAGCTATTCGAAAGTTGGGAATCGCAGAATATGTGTTGAAACCTAGAGACTTAGGTCAATGCGTGGGGAGTGCAGAGTGAGACAGGCATCAGAAAAAAGCTATGTGGTAGCCGTCTGTCTCTGCATGATTTTCGGTGTGATGGGAATCCATCACTTCTACCTTCGAAAATATATCGAAGGAACGATTGATCTCGGCATGTTCATCACAATGATTGTGTTGTTTATGATGGGATATGAGGGGTGGGCCATGCTGGTTCTCCTCGTTGATGTCATTCATACCTTCGTCGTGACGATCATGCTTCTGGTCGGGGCTGTCAAAGATGGTAGCGGGAAACTCGTTTGCTATCCTGGACAAAAATTGAACTAAATACAAAAATATTGAAGAGGAAAATATAATGGATCCAACAATTAGTGATAAAGGGTTTGTCCCAACAGCGTTGCTTTGCTTCTTTTTAGGTGTCTTCGGCATCCATCGTTTTTATGTCGGCAAAATCGGTACTGGAATTCTGCAACTTGTGACTTTGGGTGGCCTTGGTATTTGGGCTTTGATCGATTTGGTCATCATTATCTGTGGTAACTTCACAGACAAAGAAGGCCGTAAAATCAAAAATTCATAAGCCAATAGCTACATGAAATCGTTATCCGCTCGAGTGAGCGGGTAACCTTAACCCTCCAGACCTATGACTTAATTGTGTCTTGGTTTAAGACCGTCCGCGTTCGCGTCGGGACCATAATTTTTCCCAGACCGCATCGCCTTTTAGCGCACCAACGAAAGCTTTGTGAGCTTCGGTTTCGACCACTGTGGCTTTGATCAATACAGGCGTTTCGCGTTGGCGCGCCGTTGGGAAACCACTCTCGTTTTCCGTTACCTCTGGCACTTTGTCCAATCCGAGGCTCATTGC
>CALHXF010000077.1 GCA_938040095.1 uncultured Caulobacterales bacterium | reverse complement strand
ATCCCCGCTCTCGAAACCTATGATACCTTACAAGGGTTCTCTCAAACATGGGACAGGCGGGGCCTCGCTTGGTCTATGTATTGTTCGCAATATTATGACACTGTGCATTTTATCTTCGATAAATTGCATTGGCTGGTTTGGGAGACGGTGGGTTTGAGCGTTTTGGTGTGAGAACCGAAAAGGTGCCGGGGCTTTTAGAGTGAGCGCACGACATTGCGTGTCCGGGTCTGGAAGGCAGGCTCCGACGCGTAACTATGACCAGCTGTTACCATTCTATCAAAAACCATTGCCGCGTGGCCTAGCATTTTGGCACCTGTCAAATGTGGGGGTGGAATGGGCTTATGGCTCAATCCACTTGGTCTTTACGTAAAACAACATTTCTATTCTGGTATTCCATCGTGAATATCGACCACGCGGACTGTCCCTTTTTAAAAAGGCTTCGTCCTTTATTTGCGGGTTGCCGCCCGCCTATGCAGAAATTGATCGAGGATCAATTTCGCACGACCCAACCCGCGTTGGGTGAGACAATCGGTTCGCAGTCACTCGATGGACTGCGAGGGCTTTCGCTTGGGTTCAAGGCGCATGCCTCCTATCCCCCTCCCCCTATTTAGACTTTTGGCATCTTAATTGCAGTTCCTACCTTCACAAGGCGCGACGGAGGAGATGGCTGTGCAGTTTATTCGACTTACAGCAATGGGATTGATAGCAGTTTCTATGGCTGCCTGCGGCGGTGGGAGCGGTCCCAGCGAAATCACCCCCTCGTTACTCGCTCCAAACTCTGGGTCAGGATCAGGATCGGGGTCTGCAACCTCCGTTCAGCTGTCAGGGAAAATCACCTTTGATCGCGTTCCTCATGCCCAAACTTCAGGTTTGGATTATGCCAATACGTCAAAACAGCCAGCCCGCGGCATCATTGTTGAAGCTATTGATGCCTCAGGGAACATTCTGATGTCGGTTATGTCAGCTTCAGATGGGTCATATGGATTTACACTCGACGCCCAAACCGATGTCCTCATTCGTGCCAAAGCGCAGCTCTTGTCCGACGAAGCGGCCAAATGGAATTTCAAAGTCACAGACAATACGCAGGACAATCAGCTTTATGCTCTGGAGGGTTCATTGGTCAGTACAGGTACGAATGCGAGGCAAAGCCGTGATCTTCATGCTTCACATGGCTGGACGGGACAGTCTTATGAAGAGACGCGCGCTGCAGCGCCTTTTGCCATCCTTGATACCGTTTACACTGCGGCTCAAACTTTTGTAGAGATTGATCCTGATATTTCGTTTCCCGCTTTGGAACTGCGTTGGAGCGTCAACAATCGCACGACAAGAGGTAACAAATCGGAAGGTCATATTGGCACCTCGGCCTATTTTCCGGATGAAAACAGTGGCGCGATTTACCTGTTGGGTGCAGAAAACCGTGATACAGATGAATATGATCCACATGTCATTATCCACGAATGGGGTCATTATTTCGAACATCAAATGTCCCGCACGGATTCAATAGGCGGCCTGCACTCTTTTAATGATCGCCTAGATGCGCGGGTGGCATTTAGCGAAGGGTGGAGCAATGCGCTTTCCGCCATGATTACGGGTGACCCTGTTTACCGAGATAGTTCGGGCTCAGGTCAAAAAGTTGGGTTTGCCTTTAACCTTGAAACAAGTTCTATTTCAAACCCAGGCTGGTTTAGTGAGGCCTCTATCGGGTCGGTCCTCTATGATATTTTCGATAGTACCTCAGATCGTTCCGATAATATTTCCGCTGGACTAAAACCGCTATACACGGTGATGCGCAGTGAAGCGTATATAGACGCTCCAGTCTTTGCGACCATCTTCGCTCTGACGGACGGGCTCCGCCGAGAGGGAACGCTGCACAATAACGACATTAATACACTTTTGGAAAGCCAGTCTATTTCAGGCGAAGGTCCAAATGGAAATGGTGAAAGCAATAGTGGAGCCATTCGTTCAGCGCTGCCTGTCTATAAAGAAGTGAGCTATAATGGGCCTTCAATTCAGCTTTGCTCCGTCGATGATGCCGGTGTTCATAACAAGTTGGGCAATCGAGAATTTATTTTCCTCAAACTAGAAACTGACCAAAATGTTACGATCTCTGCCATGAAGGCGAGCGGCGATGAAGAACGCGATCCCGATTTCAATATCTGGCAAGGCAATCAACTTATAAATAAGTCCGCATCATCGGTAAAAGGTCAAGAAATATTCAAAGGTCAATTGCAAACCGGTAATTATGTCATCGAAGCCTATGACTTCTTTAATATCAACGGCACGGGGTCAAAACGCGGTGATAGTTGCTATAACTTTAGCGTGACAGGGTAAAATAATGGTCGTCAAAATTTTTGGTATAACGAGTGTAATTTTCCTTTTGACAGGATTCAGTTTTGTGTCCGCGTCTTCATCCGCAAAGGCCATCGAGCCTGCAAATAAAACTGAAACATCGCATGAGGTAAGCTACGTAAAACCTGGCGCGGCAGTTGAAGTCCTTCACGATTATGACGGCCAAACACCGAAGGGTGAAATTGAATCACTCACGGTGACCGTCAATCACATCTATGAAGCCGGCTACCTCACTGTGCGCTTGCTGCCTACGCAAGGCTTGCAAATACACTCCGATATGACCCCCCAACAGATGAAACTTCATGCAGGGTTAAAACTTAGTTTCCCTGTTCAGTTTTCTTCCATGACAGAGGGCACGTATTATCTAGGTCTTGAAGCCGTTTACGAGAGTTTAGAGAGCGAACAAAGTCGTCGAGTTATTTCCGTTCCCGTTACAATAGGATCTAAGAAAACCGGAAAATTTCAACCCGCAAAAATTACCGATAGAAAGGTTGCGACAGATGGGATTATCGTCTTACCCGCCCGCGAAATAATTAAATAACGAAATTAATTTTCAAAACGCATACTGACCCGGCCTGTTCATTCAGTATGTTTCAAGACGCGAGCGAACTTGATTTTATCCATTACAGATTGTCGGGTAACAATGTGATGCTGCGAAACGCGGAGCCCTTGAGGTTTCAAGCGCCCCGCACCCAGATTAGAACGCCTCTTAGAATTTCCCGACGAGGTTTATATACCAGCCGAACTCGTCTTCGTCTTCTAACGCACCGAGATATTTCTCTTCGATACCACCCCATGTGACGCCAACACCTAACTTGGCATTGTCATTCATGTGACGATAAAGGCCAGCTTGACCGCCGCGACGTGTGATGACGCCATTGCCGATATCCAACCAACGTCCCTCAAGATGCGCGTCCCATTGATGGGTCACGTGATAATCGAGGCGTAAGACTGCGAGATCAGCTTCGGACTTCGTAAAGTCGAGGCTTTCACGGTTCGATGTGACAGACCCGGAACGATGGGCGTATTTACCACCCAAAGTCCATTTCGCGGTGACGTCATAGGCCCCATCAACCGAGACAATCTCGGAGCGCTGACGATAATTCAACGTCTCACCACCAAAGCGCTGG
>CALHXF010000076.1 GCA_938040095.1 uncultured Caulobacterales bacterium | reverse complement strand
CGAACGTCATCATAATTGCCGTAGAAGAAAAAGCAGTTGTGGCATTCGACGATCAAATGCCCCGAATTTTTGTAATTCAATTTAAATTGATGTCGATTTTGACTCGAGTCTGCGCAGGAACTTATGCTCATTGCGCAGATTAGAAGAAAAACGAATGTGTAAACCGATCTAATGATCCGCGCCTCACACTTTATAGCGCGTCAGGATAAATCGGACGGATGTCATAGGGGATATCGTCCAAATTATTCAGGACCGTTTCCGCCGCTGAATCGAGTGGCATATATCGGTCGAGGAACGCTTTTGCCGCGTCGTAATTTCCGTCGCCTTGTATGCGAACCACTTTACCCGTGAGGTCTGATATGGCTTGTTCAAGTTTGACGAAGTCGAGACGGAAACGTTGTTGTTCAGGCAACCATTCCGCTGCTCCGATTTCGCGATAATAATTATACTGATAGGCTGCGCCTTTGGCATGGGCCGCCCCCGTTCCAAATCGCATGGATCTGAATTTTCCAGAGAAATAGGTGGCAAGGAACGCTTCCTTATCCGCAATATCCAGTTCGCCGCGATCCATCATGTAGAGGATATTATAGGCGCCCATGACATCTGCTTTACCTTCTTCTAGACCAGAGGACAGTTCTTTAAGTTGTGCGTTTACGGTTGTTTCTTGGCCGTCCACAGTGATCGTGCCGGGTCCCAGAGAATGAGAGAGTTCGTGGAAGAGCGTATTATTGCTCATCCATTTTTTGGCTGTTAATTTAGCCTGTTCAGCGACCAGAACACGTTCTCCAATTGGCGCGAGAATACGGTCATATTTTGCGCCAAGCACATTGTTCAAAATGACTTTCTTTGCGCCTTTGGCTTCGCGGACACGCTCATCATTGGGTAGATTGAACGCAATGGTCTGTACGCCATTTTCATTATCACCCCCGCCGTGGACTTGGTAGGTCACGGCAATTGGGCTTTCGAAACCACGGGCGAAGTTTTTGTATTTTTCTTTGACAGGCAGGTTCTTTTCCATGTCCTTCAAGAAGTCTTTGTATTTGGAAAGCGCGGCAGACTCCTCAGGATTCTTGACCGTGACAAAACTCTCATAGGCGGTTTTATAGGCGAACAACCCGTCATCATAAACCTCGTAAGGGCCAATTGCGATTTCGATCGGACCGTCCAAATCCATCCACGCCATTTCACTTTCGAAATAATCATCCGACAGGAACGCATTGGCGCGCAGGGTCAGGAAATGTTTGAGATTGGCATTCGTCGAAATCGCTGCCGCTTCACGCATGAGCGCTGCTGCTGGCTTTAGATATTCCGCATATTCAACATGATAGGGAATGGCTTTAAGTCCGCCCTCATCGGTGCGACGGATAACTGTATAGCCAGATGTGAAGGCGGCTTTGTCTTCGGGGTGGTCGACAATCCATTTCTCAAATTCGGCCTTGGTCATGTCCATTGGATAAAACCCGCCACCAAGTGGGCAGGGCGTGTCGCCCGTAAAAATCGTTTGATCATCTTCTAATGTGTCGCAAGGGCCGTAGTGCAAGTCGAACATGGCGAGTTCCATAACTGCATCAGTGTCGAGCTTCACCGCGCGCTTTTGCAATTCCGCGCGGCGTTCAGGATAATCTGCCCCGCGTTGGCGGAGGTAAATTTGCGAGAGATAGTTACTTGCCTCAATCAATTTATTGACGACGCGGCGTTCTGTGTCGGTCAAGAACGAGACATCGGGGTTCATCGGCACTTCGGCGAATTTGGCGTATTGGCGCTCAATATCATACCCGCCCTCTTGGACGACGACTTTGTCCATATCCAAAGGCTTGAGAGACGCGCCATTATCGCAGCCCGCTAGAATGGCAGCGGCAGCGATTGTAGTGAGTAGGGTGCGCATTATTTCTCCAATTCGTTTCGGATGAGGGTCGCGATTTCGGCCAGTTCGTTCATATCCGCCATTTCACTGGCATGTGCGTCCAGATCTGTGTCTGCGTAGCGCGGAATGATATGGACATGTGTGTGGAAAACCGTTTGCCCAGCGGGCGCACCATTGAATTGTGTCACCACAATTCCATCAGGCTTTAGGGCTTTCTCAACCGCGACAGTGACGCGCTGTACCGTCCCAAAGAGACGGCCAATGTCTTTGGGTGAAACCCCAAGTAAGTTGGTCGACGGACTACGCGGGATGACAAGGCAATGACCGCGTGATTGCGGGAAAAGATCCATAATGACGAGCGTTCCGCCGTCTTCATATACTTTGGCGCAGGGCATTTCACCTCGCAGGATTTTTGCGAAGATATTCTCTGGATTGTAAGGGTCGTGTAGGGTCATGCCGTATCCTTGTTCAGACGTGGTAAAGCTATGTATCTGGCATGAAGCGGAATGCAAATGATCACGGCGCAGAACCACCAATATATAGTCATATAAAGCCAAGGAAAAACTGTGATCCAGACAATCGCCACTAAGAATGGCGGGCAAACAGCGAGTAAGGCCGCAACCCACGGGAAAAGCCAATGTATCGACGCGACGACGGTCCGAATTTTCATACCTTTTAAGCGTTTGGGGACAGGTTCCTGATCGAGAATTTCGTAGTCGGCTTGCGTCGCTCGAATCTCTTCCCCCAGTGCTAATTCATCTTCCAATAAATATATCCTAATGCCTCCAAACGCTATGATCTTGAACGGGTTCAATCTCAATTGCAGTTCATTTGGTATGAAAGGGGTGAGTCCGTAGAACTCGAGACAAGACTTTAGAACCAGCGCATCATCCCAATTATTCGTTATATGGAAGAGCTCTAAGCGCATTCAATTTTTCTTAAATGGCGTATGATCGGCGAGGATGTCCACGTTATATTTTACAGCGGCACGTTCACGGACAAGATAATCCTCGACGGCGCCCATCAAACCAGCATGGGCCAGCCAATGGGCCGAGTGGGTGACGACGGGTTCATAGCCGCGCGCAAGTTTATGTTCGCCCTGCGCGCCCGCTTCGACACGTGGCAATCCCAATTCGAGGCCCGCTTCAATCGCTTGGTAGTAACACAGCTCGAAATGCAGGAACGGCTTATCGACCAAACATCCCCAGTTCCGACCATAAAGCGCGTCGCTGCCGATATAATTCAGGGCGGCCGCTAGCGGGTCACCATCCATGACACCGTCCTTGCCAAAAGCCATGACCAGAATGATGTCGTCGCGCATAGTTTGTTGCATGCGGTCAAAGAAATCCCGATTGAGATAGGGTCTTCCCCATTTGCGTTGGCTAGTATCCAGATAACAGCGATAGAAAATATCCCAATGCTCGTCTTTCAAATCATCGCCCGTCAACCGTTTAATGGTGACGCCGTCTTGAGCGGCCTGACGTTCCTTGCGGATATTTTTGCGTTTGCGGGATGTAAGACTGGCGAGGAAGGCGTCAAAATCGGCGTAGTCCCGATTGATGAAATGGAACTGGCGGTCTTCGCGCGCAGCAAAGCCCAATGCGTTCAACGTGGTGCGATCTTCTGGCGTGAGGAATGTCAGATGCACGCCTGACATATCCCACTCAGCGCAGGCTTGCATCATTGCGCCAGCGACCGCTTTACGCCCCAGCTCTGTTGAGGCTAGCAAGCGCGGCCCTGTTGCGGGGGTAAAGGGTACGCAGGATTGAAGCTTGGGGTAATAGTCCATACCCGCGCGTGCCAACGCATCGGCCCAGGCATGATCAAAAACATACTCGCCTTGGCTGTGTGATTTCAAATAGAGCGGGGCCGCGCCAATGGCCGTGCCTGTGTCGTCCTCCACCCAAATATGACGTGGTATCCAACCCGTTTCGGCGCTGGCGCTTCCGCTTTCCTCCGCAGCCAATAAAAAACGATGCGAGACAAAGGGGTGGTTCCCCTGTGGGATCAAGCCGTTCCAGTCAGAGGCCGAAACATCCGAAATTTGCGTAAGAATACGAGCTGTGTAGGGAGGTGAGGACATAAGGCCTATCTACGCGTCGATCTCCACAATCGCATCAATTTCAACTGCGACATCCAGTGGCAGGCTGGGGGCGGAAACTGCGAATCGCGCATGACGGCCTGCGTCGCCAAAGATGGCAACCATCAGGTCAGAACAGCCATTGATGACTTTCGGTATATCGGCTTGGGTCGCGTCTGCTGTGGCTTGGACAAAACCACCCAATTTGACGATGCGTTTAACTTTGGTCAGGTCGCCACCACAGGCAGCTTTCATTTGCGCGATTAGGTTCAGGGCCGATAATTTCGCGGCGGCTTGACCGTCCTCGACGCTCATTCCTTCGCCCAAACGACCTTTGACCTCTACGTCGCCAATCTTCGATATTTGACCTGAGATAAAGATGAGGTTTCCACTGATAACATAGGGTAGGTAATTCGCGACAGGCGCAGCTGCTGGGGGGAGCGTTAAACCGAGGTCGCTTAGGTTTTGTTCAGGTGAGGTCATGTTTAATCTACTTGTTTAAATTATCGAGAAAAGCGGATTCAAATCTAGCCGATAAGGTGTGCGTTTGAAGAATATGATTCCGATAGATAACGTTCAACAGATAACCAGATATCACAAGCCCAAGTATAGGTACGATTAAAAAAATTGTACCTCGAAAAACTTCAGAGTAAATCAAGGGCTCCAAAAATACCAGAGCCCGCCGAAAAATGGCAGGATAGCGAGAAGGCCTAGAAAAACAGAGAGTGCCAATAAAAATGGTTTATGCTTCTGATCCGTTAAATAATTTATCTCTTCGCAAATATCACAGACAAGCGTGTAAACGGAGACTTGAGAAAGATACCTCAGCGTGTCGTTTGAAGCAAAGCCGCGCTTGCAATGCGCGCAAGCTTTTTCATAATTTTCTGGCATAGTCGGACGTCCAAACTGAATTTTACGTGTCGTCCAGCGTTTCTAGGTGGTTTAAATTTTACCGTCTAGGCTATATGTAAATCCCATGACCGACACACCGAAACATTTTCCACTTCCGACACATCGGCCGGAGGTCGCTGATTTTTTGGCGACGCGCCGCTCCAATCTCGCGAAGATGATGACTGGCCCAGGTCCTGATGCGTCAACCCGTGACGCCCTGCTGGAAATTGCGGCACGTGTGCCAGACCACCGCAAATTGGCACCTTGGCGATTCACGGTTTTTGAGGGCGAGGCTCGAGGTCAATTTGGACAACATATTGCCAGTGCATTTATGACGGATAACTCAGATTTGCCCGCTGATCGTGCCGTATTTGAAGGCGCGCGTCTGACGCGTGCACCGCTTGTTGTCGCTATCATTTCATCTCCCGTTGACTGTGTGCGTGGAACCCCAGTGTGGGAGCAGGAACTATCGGCTGGCGCGGTTTGCTTTAATCTATGTCTGGCTGCACAGGCGCACGGGTTTGCGGCACAGTGGTTGACGGAGTGGTTCGCCTATGATGATCGCATCAACGACGTTTTGGGACTGACGGAGCGAGAACGTGTTGCGGGCTATATTTACATAGGTGCGACAACTGCGCCCGCTTCAGCCCGAACGCGCCCTGATCTCGAAAAGGTGATCAATTTTTGGGTAAAATAAGTGCGGAAACGAACATTTTTTGCATCCGAATGGGGTGACATTGCCTGACATTTAGGTATTAAGACTTTCAGACAAGCTGCAAAGCTTGACTGACAGCTCCTGGCCACCATTGCGCCCCGTGTGGTCGGGAGCTTCATTCCCCAAATACATCTAAGTAGTTTCGTTATATAGCTCGCGGCCGATCAGCCAGCGTCGGATCTCGCTCGTACCTGCGCCAATTTCCATCAGCTTCGCATCGCGCAAAAAACGTCCTGTTGGGTAATCATTGATATATCCATTTCCGCCCAACATCTGGATCGCGTCGAGTGCGACCTGCGTCGCGCGTTCGGCGGCGTATAGAATACAGCCTGCTGCGTCTTTGCGTGTCGTCTCTCCGCGATCACAGGCGGCGGCCACGGCATAGGAATATGACCGTGCCGTCGATAGCGACACATACATATCCGCTAACTTACCTTGCATCAGTTGAAACTCGCCGATGGCTTTCCCGAATTGCTTGCGCTCATGGATATAGGGTAGAACCGTATCGAGGCAGGCTTGCATGATCCCTGTCGACACAGCCGACAGAACCACGCGCTCATAGTCCAAACCACTCATTAGGATTTCAACGCCTTGACCGAGGTTGCCCATGACGTTTTCATCCGAAACGAAACAATCTTCAAAGACCAACTCGCAGGTGTCGGAGCCACGCATGCCGAGCTTGTCGAGTTTCTGCGCCGTCGAAAATCCGTCCATATCTGGTGTGATCAAAAACGCCGTAATACCGCGTGATCCAGCAGACGGATCGGTCTTGGCGTAGACGATCAACAGGTTTGCCGTCGGTGCATTGGTGATCCACATTTTATTGCCATTGAGAAGATACCCGCCTTGTTGGGCTTCGGCCTTGAGGCGCATAGAGACAACGTCTGACCCCGCAGAGGGTTCTGACATGGCGAG
>CALHXF010000075.1 GCA_938040095.1 uncultured Caulobacterales bacterium | reverse complement strand
AAAGACCCGTTGAAAGCCATTCGTCTCGCGAAGACGGGCGTTGATGTTGTGATTGTGAGTTTGGTCAGCGAAAATTTTGACGGCTTGCGTGTGTGCGCCTCAATGAAATTTAACGAAGAAAGTCGGGACGTTCCGATTCTCGTTATTGGTGATCCCGAAGATGAAACGCGGTTCATTCGCGCTTATGATATCGGAATCAATGATACGATTATGCGGCCTGTTGAAGTTCAGGAGCTGAAAGCGCGTGTGCAGACGTTATTGCGTCGTAAATTTTATGCCGATTCTCTACGCGAGAACTTCAACGAAAACCTCGAAATGGTTGTCGCTGATCCACTCACAGGATTGGGTAATCGTCGATATTTTGATCGGACTATTGAGCCGCTTTTCGATGCGCTTGAGACGGGGCTTACGCCTTTCTCTATTATGGTTTTCGATATTGATCATTTCAAGCGGGTGAATGATATCTTGGGTCACGATATGGGGGATCAGGTTCTCAAAGAAATCGCGGCACGTCTCGTCACGAATATGCGAGCTGTTGATATTGTTGCGCGTTATGGCGGCGAAGAATTTATGATTGCGATGCCTGAAACGCGTGTGGATGAGGCGCTGGTCGCCGCGGACCGCGTGCGTAGCTTGATTGCAGGCACACCTGTCTTTGTCGACGGAGAGGCCCTGCAGGTCACCACAAGTGTGGGTGTGGCTGAGGTAGAGGCAGGTGAAAGCCTGCGTGACGTTTTCAAACGTGCCGATGATGCGCTGTATAAGGCCAAGCACACAGGTCGAAATAAAGCGCTGCCTGCAGAAGCCCGCAAGGCGGCGGCTTAGTCGCAATTCTATCTTTGGACAGGCAAGGTTACACCCGCACAACGTCCCTAAACGAAAAAAGCCGCTCTTTTCAGAACGGCTTTCTCTATTCAGTTGAAGAGGGCGATCTTACTTGATCTTGCCTTCTTTAAAATCGACGTGCTTGCGCGCGACGGGGTCGTACTTTTTCTTGACCATTTTTTCGGTCATCGTACGTGCGTTCTTTTTGGTGACGTAAAAGTAACCAGTGCCTGCTGTTGAATTCAGGCGGATTTTGATAGTTGTAGGCTTCGCCATGACGGGAGTCCCCATTTTGCAGGTAAATCAGTTGCGCGCAGATAGGCGCTCAGCGCGCGAGTGTCAACACAATGTAGCCATTGAACCTCAAGGGAATTGCAGCATTTTGAATTCCCCGCGCACAGCACGCGAATAAAAGATGGTTTCAGGCGGTCGATCCGCCTTCAAATAGCGTTTTAAGACCCCCAACATCATATCTGTCGCACGCTGAGTCTCTAAGTCTTCGATCTCTTCGAATGTAAACCAGCCCACATTTAACAATTCAGAACTGTCCTTTATACGTGGCGGATGGCGATCACCGAGGTGCTTGACGAAGAACCAGGCATCAAACCGTTTATGGCGATGGGGTGGGGTCACAGCACGGCCAAAGACTTCTATACCTGATATGTCAGGTAACTGCCCCGCTGCGCGAAAATCATCATAGCTAGCATTATTGATATTGCGGTTTGTTTCCGCGGGTGCGCCCAACATCAGTCCCGTTTCTTCCCATGTTTCACGGACGCTGGCCAATACAACGGCGCGGGCGCGGCGCGGCGGGTAAGCAGACTCCATGATGCGTTCCGTGCGTGCCGAGAGGTCACCTGTATAGGGTGCAAAGCTATCGACGCGGTCAACACGGCCACCGGGGAAGACATAGACGCTAGGCATGAAATCATGCCTCTTGGAGCGTTGCCCCATCAGTATTTTCAAATCTTCGCCAGATCCGCAAGTCAACACCAAGGTCGAAGCCAATCGGGGGCGGGGAGCGCGGTCCAATTCTTTGCGTTTGGCGCGCTCGCCATCCGTAATTTTCATTTTCCCGACGAGGACAGGACCAGACTCTTTGATTGGATCAGACATTGAGATGTGATGGCCTGTCTTTATTAACGGGGCAAGGTGGGACTTTGTTGTCCATCATCTCTTTAGCGCGTGTGAGCAGCGCTACAGGTCGAACTCACAGGTGAAAACCGTCATTGTTTATTGGCCTCAAAAACACCGCGTGCCAAGGCGCGTGCGACACATCGGGCTGCGGCGGCTCCGATTTCTGCCAGATGCGGCGGTGACTGACAGCTTTTATCCCCCGTTGATAAGGCAAAAATTGTGTCCCCATCGAGGGGTGTATGAGACGGTTGTACCGCCATGGTGATCCCGTCTTGAGCCATAATCGCGAGGCGCTTGAGTTCATTGCGTCCCAATTTGGCATTTGTCGCGACGGCTCCAATTACTGTGGATTGGCCGCCTGATTTTAGAAATTCAAGCTTTGTATCCCTAGCGATCTGGTATTGATAATTTGCGGGAGGGCGTTCGCCGCCAAATTCGCCGTCAACTTCATAGGGCCACGCCCAAAAACATTTGGTTCCTGGCATGTAAGGTGAGCCAATAGGGTTGGCCGCAATAATCGCCCCCACTGTAATGTCGCCGATTTGTTCGGACGCTGTTCCGAGGCCGCCTGCATATAAGCCCGCTGTTGCGCCGTAACCTGCGCCGGCTTCACCTACCGCGATATTCTCGCTCATCGCATGACAGGCTGCAAACCCAAGACCGCGAAAAGGCGGGTTATTACGCCAGTCTTTGTTACCACCATTGGCATTATCAAATAAGATTGCCGAGGGGACAATCGGGGAGACGGGAACGAATTCGGAGCCAGCAATGTACCCAATTCTTTTTTCCCCTAAAAAAGACGTGACCCCATCCGCTGCCGCTAAGCCATACACTGAGCCGCCCGCCAAAACGACGGCATGGACACTGTCAATTAGGCCGCCATCTTGCAGTACGGCTATTTCGCGGGTGCCGGGGCCGCCTCCGCGAACATCTACCGCGCATTTTGCTGGGTTGTTTGGAAATATAACGGTCACCCCCGTTTTCACATTGTCATCATGCGCCTGGCCGATTTTCAATCCGCCGACATCGAAGATGCTATTTGTCGGGCCCTTAGTGATAGGCATTGATGCTTGCTCCTGAATCGCAACAGTCTGAGGAAGGGCTTAGCTTTGGAGAGCCTTTTTACTAAGCCCTTTTTTGTTCTTCCTTTTGGACTGCGAATACCCGAAAGCCATCGAGCGCAAACAGACTCATTTTGCATTTCCTGTTATCGTCACTTTAAGTCTCCGTCGATTTACATCTTTTGCAAGGTTAATTGTAAAATATGATTAGACTTATTCTCCAAACGCTCATTGATCTATAAGTGTCAAATGGCAACCGCCCAGAAAGACAAATATGTTTAGTTTTTACTTGGCCAATGAATATTGGTTCGCCGCCGCGCAGCTTAGCTTGGCCATGCTTGGCATGGGAGCGACGCTGACCCTTAAGGACTTTCACGGCATCGTGAAAACACCGCGTGCCTTTACTGTGGGGATGGCGTTACAACTTCTTTTGGTCCCGCTGGTGGCCTTCCTCTTCATATTCCTATCGGGTGCAATGGTTGGCGTTCTGATTGGACTGGCTTTACTCGCTGCTATCCCTGGCGGGACCGTCTCGAATATTTTCACTTACATGGCGAAAGGGAATATCGTTCTGTCTATTGCGATTACGGCCATCACCACGATTGCCTGTCTCGTCACAACACCCATCATTTTGAACCTCTTGATCTCTCAACATATGCCCGCAGATTTTATTATGCCTGTCGGTCGTATCGCGTTTGAGATTAGTATTTTTCTCTTGATACCTTTGGTGATCGGCATGGGGATATATGCGAAGTTACCTAAACACGCCGAGACAATTTCTAAGCTCTGTATTTATGGTTCGATATTTATCATTCTTCTGATCGTCATAGGGTCCGCAGGTGCAGGTCGTCTGGACTTAGGTGCATTCGGCGGAAGAAATATTTTGATCATTCTTGCGTTCGCTTTGGCGTTGTTGATCCTCAGTGTGATTGCACCGAAGTTTGTTGGATTGCCCGCCAAGGACGGAACGGCGATCCAGATTGAAATCACGGTTCGCAATACAAACCTTGGTTTGTTGCTGAATGCCTCTCTGTTCCCGCCAGGTCATGCCTTAGGTGGGACTGTGCTGATGACGCTATTACTCTATGGGGCGGTTATGTTGCTGATCGGCGCTGGGTTAATCATCTTTAACAGGGGGCTGCATAGGGAAGCTTAGCGCAGTTTGGCAATCTTGAGTTTGTCTTCTTTCGCGCGCTTTTTCGTGGATTCCTCGGAGCGTGTTAGGGCCTTAGCAATCGCTCTTAGGCCCATGCCTTTTTCTGCGAGACGATGCAGTTTCTGAATTTCATCTTGCGTCCAAGCTTGACGATGGCGTTCGAAACGGTCTGACATGGGGAGCCTTTTGGTGGTGTTTCGCGCAATACTATAGCAGGCGGAGGTCAGGTCCATAAGTATATCCCAAGGGAGAGTTCTCGACCTATCGGTTGCTGGTGACTGTTTTGGCTCTCGGCGCTCTGAAATAGACTGTTCTCAAGGATATTGACTGCGTCGGTCGGTAGCCGCGATTGGTTTGTTCTTGCGGGGAAATTTCGCCGTCATCATTCTTATCTAAGGCCTCCAGAGCCTCAGTGGTGAATGTCTCATTTTCCAATCGAGTGATGATGCCATCGCGGTTGACGTCGCGAGAGAAGTTTGAAACTTGGATGACTTGGCGGTTTTGGACAATTTGAGGGCTGGGTTTGCGTGGAATATATTCTTCTAAGGTGATGAGCCCACTGCTGTCTTTATCGCGACGTTCGAAGCGTTTTCGGGCCTTTTCTGGAATCTTACTACGCGTTTTTTCTACTTGTTTCTCCAAATAGTCGTCGATTTCATTTTCAGAAATTGTGCCGTTTCCATCTGTGTCATATTTCTTCAATAGGCTCGTTTTGTACTGGCATTGCGCTGAACAAGTTTTTCCGTAACGACGGTTTGATTGGCTTCGATTTCATTGTAATCCAGAAATCCATTATTATTCGCGTCGAGTTTTGCGAAGGCTTTTTTGTGTCGCGGTAGATTTCTTTTCCAACGGGCTTGCGAAATTTCATCCCGTGTCACACGCCCATCAAAATTGATGTCAGCCTTGGTAAAAAGGACGCGTTGGGCGCTGCGGAACTGCGCTGCCGATACGGATTGCGCAGGCTCTTTTTTTACAACAGTGCTGCTGGCAAATGCATTTGAGTCGAACGCGAGAAAACAAAAACCGCTGGTTAGAAAGATGTGTTTCATAGTCGATCTCTTTAAGCGTGACATCGTTGTCCCTATCAAACTTAAGTGTCTTACATGTCTTTTGCAACTTTTGGGATGCGGTCGTCGCAAATTCTCAGACCTGGAGGAGCGTGGATTACATTGACCTATCGCCAAATCTCAAACACTGTTCAAAGAAAATGGGGAGACGGTGATGACAAGCGCGCTTTATTACGACGGCAAGAAAACCGACCGCGACACATTCGAACATCGCGCAAAGTGTTTTGCCGCCGTTTTGCGAGATCACGGCGTGGGCGAAGATGATGCTGTGGCGGTATTGATGTATAATGACCTGACCTATTTGGAAATCATCGAAGCGTGCCGCTATGTCGGGGCCTATTATGTCACGCTAAATTGGCACGCGTCAGCTCAGGAAATTCAACTCATTTTAGACGACTCCGAGTCCAAGTTGGTCGTCGGTCATTCTGATCTGACAGAGAAACTCACACCGGAATCTGGGGTAAGTATTCCCGTTTTATCGCTTCTGACGCCTGCAGCTTTGTCTGCATCACCCGCTTCCTTACCCGCTGGACAAGACGACCTGACAGCATTGATGGAAGCTTCACCACCGATCACAACGCCGCCCTTGAGGTTCCGTAGTTTGCTCGCCTATACATCGGGCAGCACGGGTCGCCCGAAAGGTATTCGCCGCGCCGTCGACCTTAGCCGTCCAGACCCCTATGAAACCTATAAAGCCTTGGCGGTTGTGTTGTTGAAACTCACGCCAGGTGACCGTTTCTACACGGCGGCGCCGCTCTACCATAGTGCGCCGAATGCGCTGTCCAACTTCACTGTCGCAGTCGGGTTTGCCGAAGTCTACATCGCGCCGAAATTTGACGCGGAAAGCTTCCTCGCTGACGTAGAGCGCTATGGCATCACCCATTGTTACATCGTGCCGACAATGATGGTGCGTCTCTTGAAACTGCCTGAGGCGGTCCGTCAAAAATATGATACATCGACTTTACGGTTTGGTATTTCCACGGGTTCGGCGTGGCCGCGCGATGTGAAAAAAGCGATGATCAACTGGTTTGGTCCAATATTCTACGAGTCCTATGGTGCCAGTGAAATTGGGTTCATTACGCTTATCTCGTCGGAAGAAGCGCAACGAAAACCTGGCTCTGTCGGAAAAATTCTCGAAGGCGGATCGATCAAAATTCTTGATGATGACGGAGTGGAATTGCCTGTGGGAGAGGCGGGATCAATCTTTGTCGATTTGCCGCAATTCGGGGACTTTACCTATTCAAATTCGGATGGAGACCTAAAAGATCAACGCTACGGGAAACATGCCACAGTTGGGGATATTGGTTATCTCGATGACGACAATTACCTCTTTATCAGCGACCGCAAGAAAGACATGATCATATCGGGCGGGGCGAATATTTTCCCTGCCGAAATTGAAGCCGCCTTGATTGAAATGCCAGAGGTCTTTGATTGCGCTATCTTTGGCGCGCCCCACGCCGAATTTGGCGAAACAGTGGTCGCCGCGGTACAATGCAGACCCGCTCACGAGGTAACTTTGGACGCGGTACAGGCATTCCTATCGACACGTCTTGCCAAGTTCAAAATACCTAAAAAACTGGATATTCACGTGCAACTGCCCCGAGAAGATAGCGGTAAGATTTTCAAGCAACATTTACGCGCATCTTATTGGGACGGTGTAGATCGAAAAATCTAAGTGTTCTAAATTTAAGCACTTTGACTTTAGGGTCTTTTGCCCTGACAACGTAATTTCAATTCCCGTCATGACCCCATTGGAGCCTGTCTTGGATACGCAAACTTATAAAGCCGAAACGCTCTCCAAGCGGGGGCAGAAACGTATCCGCCGAAACCTTTTGGAAGCCTTTCTTGATGCCTGCAAAGCCCATGGCGCGAAAACCAATATTGTCACCGATGGGGATGGTCGAGTGTTCACATATGCCGAGTTGCGTCAGGCCGTATTTGCTCTGTCTTCGCCGTTAAAGGGAGCGACTGATGATGACAGCAATGTCGGCATTTTCCTCCCAACTGGGGCAGGGGCAGTCATCGCATTATTGGCGATACATGCTGCCGGTCGTACGCCTGCGATGCTCAATTTTTCCGCGGGAATTAAAAACCTGAAAGCCGCCGTTGCCACCGCACCGTTGAAAACAATTGTGACCGCGCGACAGTTCATCGAAATCGCGGGTCTGTCCTCTTTGATTGAGGAGCTTGCAGGGGTCGTGACGATTCTTTACTTAGAAGACCTGAAAGAGAAAATTGGGTTCAAAGGCAAACTTCGCGCCGTTTTGGGACCGATTTTTCCACGCGTATTTGTCGGAAACGCTTCGCATGATGAGACAGGTGTGATCCTCTTCACATCGGGGACCGAGGGTAATCCGAAGGGCGTTGTCCTGACCCACGGCAATATCCTCGCCAATTGCGAACAAATTGAGGAACATATCGACCTCGAAAAGACGGACATATTCTTCAATCCTTTGCCGACGTTTCATTGTTATGGCTTAACGGCGGGGACGCTTTGGCCGATCTTTAGTGGGCACCCGGTTGTGCTTCATCCGTCACCGTTGCAAACGAAGACGATCGCAAAACGGATTTTCAAAACGAAGTCCACCGTTCTGTTCGCGACGGATACATTCTTGCAGCAATATATGCGCGCTAGTGCCGATGGCGGGCTGAACTCCCTACGCATTGCCGTATGTGGTGCGGAACGTGTGCGTGATGAAACGCGGAAAACTGCAGATCAGCGCTTCTCATTTGAAGTCCTTGAGGGCTATGGCGTCACGGAATGTGCGCCTGTTTTGGCGGCAAACCAAACAGGAGATATTCGCTCTGGGACAATCGGTAAAATGTTGCCAGGAATCGAGACGCGCTTGGAACCTGTTGAAGGTTTAGAAGACGCAGGCCGCCTTTGGGTGCGGGGTCCGAACATCATGAAGGGGTATATTTCCCCTGATAATCCGGGGCAGGTAATGCCTCTGAAGGATGGCTGGCATGATACGGGCGATGTCGTGTCTATTGATGAAGGAGGCTATTATGTCATTCGCGGTCGGTTGAAGCGTTTCGCCAAAATCGGTGGTGAAATGGTGTCCTTGACCGTCGTCGAAAACTGCGCCTCCGCAATCTGGCCCGATCATATGCATGCCGCCGCCATTGTTCCTGATCCACGACGGGGCGAGCAAATTGTTCTGGTTACTGATCATCCCGATCCGAAGCGCCACGACCTTTTGACATGGGCGCAAACCCACGGCGTCGCAGAAATTGCTGTACCAAAAAAGATCGTTACGACCGAGACGGTTCCTGTGTTGGGTACAGGGAAGTTGGATTATTTGTCTGTGACATTATTGGCTAAAGAAGCGTTAGGCATCAAAGCCTAGCAGCGGTGATCTTATTCCTGATGAAGACGGTTTTTCACATTGATTTGAGACGCGCCATATAATTTCGGTTGAAACTTATTCATCCAGAAGACCTTCCCTAAGCCCTGAGCGGTGAGCGCTAAGAATTTGTCCTGCGCGGGGTGCTGTGCGATTTTAAAGCCGAGGTGCAGCGCGCCGTACACACCGAATTGCCCGAGGCCTACACACATGTGCCGCGCGACTCCTGCCCAACCCTGACGGCCTCTGGCTGCACATATGCGGGATGGAGCTTGCCCGTATCCAAAATTTCGCTTTTTGATATAGCGCGATGTAAGTCTGTCGGCTGGGACTATCTCAAAACTCACGGCGCGAGGGGCATATCCAACTTTTGTACCTGTTGAACGGAGATGATCAAAGAAAATGTCGTCTTCTCCCCCGCTTTCATTGAGGGACGGATCAAAAGGCGGGTTTGGTAACTGGCAGGTCGATAGATCAATCAAGCAGCCGCCCGTCCCAAAGGTTTCATGCATTTCGCCCTTCTGGGTGCCTCTCGACAATCTTGCGTAGAATGGAGCTAAATGCTGGTTTCTCGGGTCATCGCGATTAGGAAATTTTGCCTCTACCGGACCAAAAACAAGACCCGTACCGTGATCAAGGGCCGTCTCTACCAATCCATCGACCCAGTCTTCTGTTACCTCCATATCATCATCAAGAAACGCGACAAAACGTGTTGTAGTGTTCAATAGTCCAGCGTTTCTGGCATTGGACACGCCCGCGGCGGGCTGATGAACGTAACGAATATCAAAAGGTGTTTGATCGCGAAACCTCTCAATGACCCGTTTTTCTTGCGGCAAGGGATTGTTATCTACCACCAAGATATTGACGTCATGTCGGGTCTTAAGCCGAGCGCTTAAAGTCTCTAAGACATGCCGAAGCGCGGCGGACCGCTGAAACGTTGGAATGATGACGGTAACTGTTTCCGTCCCGAATTGCGGTTGAATCTTCAACATATTGATCCTCGGCGTTGTACGCTCTCACAGCAACACACGATTGAGGCAGATAAATCCTTCGGTAAAAATCAGTTTTATTTCGCATTGTCGAAATGCGCAAAGGTTCGAGGTCTAAACCCCGAACGGATCATCGATGGATTTTGAAAGAGGTGAGAAGAGGACAGGTCCATTTTCGCTCATGTAGAGACAATCTTCTAGGCGAACGCCAAACTTCCCAGGCAGGTAAATGCCTGGCTCATTTGAGAAGCACATACCGGGTGCAAGCGGCGTGGTTTCGCCTTTGACAAAATTGACAGACTCATGCCCGTCCATGCCGATGCCATGACCCAGACGATGCGTTAGGCCTGGCGCCGCGTAATCAGGGCCAAAGCCTTCGGCGGTGTAATAGGCGCGCACAACATCATCGACCCGTCCCGCAGGGGTGCCAAGCGTAGCTGTTTCTAATGCAATTTCTTGTCCGCGTTTGACGGTGTTCCAGACTTTGCGTTGCTGGGTGTTGATCTCGCCCATCACCCATGTGCGGGAAATATCGCTCTCGTAGTCATGTACGCTTGCGCCACAATCCATCAGGATGACTTCACCTTCTTTGACTTCATATTCAATGTCGCTGCCATGCGGGAAAGAGCTGGAGGGGCCGACGAGACACATTGAGAACTGAACGGATGCCCCTAGCGCGCGTGTCGCATCACTCATCATTTTGGAAATATCGTGACGGGTCATGCCAGCCTCGACCTTTTGGTAAATATGGCGATAGGCGGCCATCGTCACATCATTAGCTGATTGCATCAGGGCAATTTCAGCGGGAGATTTATACATGCGGCAACCGCGCGTGATGGGTTGTCCCGAAACGAGGTCTATACTGGCGTTTTCACCTTTAAGGCCCGTTGAGATGAAATTGCGAACGGTCTCTTCTACGGCGATGGGCTTATCGAGTGCATTGTTCTCGCGCAGGTAATCCACGACCAATTTGAAGGGCGATTGGTCCTCATGCCATGTGCGCACATCATCCCCAAAGGTCAGGCTCTCTCGGATGGACGGTTCTTCAAAAAAAGGCGTGATGATTGCGAAATCCCCATCGGCCAACAAAACCGCACCTGTAAAGCGCTCAGAGCGCCACCAGCGGATGCCTGTGAAATAAACGAGTGATGATCCAGCCTCGAGGATCAACGCGCCTATGCCGCGTTCTTGCATAAGAGCTTGCGCCTTGGCGATACGCGCCTTGCGTTCGACGACGGTGATGGGTGTGGCGTTTGTGGTTAGGGAGGTGAGGGTGCGTTTAGCCGGGGATGAAGGACCATCAGATTGAGCCTTACATCCGACAAGGCTGCCTAGACCTAGGGCTCCTGCACCAATGAGAAGATCTCTTTTTGATAGGTGTGTCATTTCAATACCTTTCGGAAGATGTTGTCAGGCAAAAATTAGAGACCTGCAGAATGATCGGAAAGCCAGCTTCTATACTTGCTTCTTTCCCTTTTTAGGCCTTCCTTGTCTGAAAGGATAAGGTCAAAGCCACCGTCATAGGGCGCAAGGATAGATTTAAAATCCGAAGTAACGAAGAGAATACCATAGTCTATTTCATCTGCGACTTTTTGAAAAACGCCATCAAAGTCGCCTTCTTTCCACGTAAGAGATCGTGCGAAAGTAGCTAAAGGAAGGCGATCTTCAATCGCCTCATTCAAGTTTTGCGACTCAAAGGCCAACTGCAAGCCGTAGGTCGTTCTGACGATTGGCATGGGACTATGATCGATGATGTCTGGTGGAATAATCGCTCTTGTAGAGAGCAGCCAGAATAGCTCATCCCCAGCGAACAAATCATTCGCCACCGTGTTAGCGCGATCAATTATAATTTGGCGCTCTTCATCATTGTCCGCATATCGTTTGGATAACGGCAGAGCATGTAGCCTTAACCATCGGTCAGCGAAGTCTTCCCGGAGGCAATACCCCAGCGGGGGCGTATTTTTGTAGTGTGAATGCCAAAGGGTCTTTAGATTGAGCATCGCAAAGCCTACCGCCGCTTACGCTTATGCTTCGCCCCGCGCGATTTGTGTCCACTGGCGCTGCGATGATTGCGCTTAGGTGGTTTTCCCTTCTCGGGCTTACTGATCATTTTGAACATCAACCCACCTGTGACGGGTGTCGCTTCTTCGAGCTCGACTTGGACCGCTCGGCCAAATCGGTAGGTGTCACCGCTTTCTGTGCCGATCAATGAGCGCGTCTTTTCGTCAAATTGATAGAATTCGTGCCCTAACCCACGCGCGACGATCAAGCCATCCGCGCCCGTTTCATCCAACGTGATGAAAAGGCCGAAATTTGTAACGCCTGTAATGCGTGCGCCAAATGTCGCGCCAACACGGTCAGCGAGGTAAGCCGCGATATAACGGTCTTTGGCGTCACGTTCGGCGACCATCGCTTTGCGCTCGGTCGCGGAGATATGTTCCGCAATTTCTTGCAGGCGCGACGCGCTTTCTTTGTCCATGCCGTCATCCCCAAGTTCGAATGTGTCTATCAAAGCGCGATGGACAATCAGATCGGCGTAGCGACGAATGGGAGACGTAAAATGGGCATAATCCGTGAGATTTAGGCCAAAATGTCCGCTTTTATCAGTACTGTATACGGCTTGGGATTGGCTGCGGAGGACGGCCATGCCGACGGTTTCGCTCAGGTCTTTTTTGTCGGCCTGTGCGAGGAGTTTATTCAGGCGTGTCGTCGTTGTGCGCTCGCCCATGCTGAAACTCATATCCAGTGCAGGCAGAAAATCGACCAAGCCCTTGAGTTTTTCACCCGATGGCACATCATGGAAACGTACAATCGCGGGTGTCTTTTTCTCCGCCAAGCTTTCCGCTGCGCAAACATTGGCTTGGACCATGAATTCTTCGATCAACTTATGCGCGTCGAAACGGTCCCGCACAGTGATACCGCTGACTTCGCCGTCCTCATTAATATGGACCCGACGTTCCGGTAGCTCAATCGCGAGTGGGGCGCGGGCTTCGCGGCCTATTCGTAGCGTGGCGTAAGCGGCGTAAATGTCCTGTAAGATATCCAACACAGGTTCTGCGGCGTCCCCTGCATTTCCGTCAAAGGCTTCTTGGGCTTGGCCATAGGTGAGGCGCGCGTGACTGCGCATCATGCCGCGTTTGAACGTATGTTTGCGCTTCACGCCCGTTTTATCGAATACCATTCGAACCGCCATACAGGCGCGGTCTTCATCGGGACGTAGTGAGCAGAGATTAGATGAGAGCTCATGTGGTAACATCGGCACGACAACGTCTGGGAGGTAAACGGAGTTCCCACGCTCGCGCGCTTCCTTATCCAGTTCTGATCCTGGAGTCACAAAGGCCGACACATCGGCAATCGCAACCCAGCACACCCAACCGCCTTTGTTGTCGGCGGACTTATCAGGATGTGCAAAAATCGCGTCGTCAAAGTCTTTCGCATCAACGGGATCAATTGTGATCAGGGGCAAGTCGCGCAAATCTTCACGCGCACCTTCGATTTTGGGCAACTTGAGGGACTTCGCCTCATCCGTGACGGCATCTGCGAAATTCACACGAATGTCGTTCTCGTGGAGGCTTATCAAGGATGCGGCTTTTCCGCCCTTGGCTGAGCCGATGATCTCGGTGATGTTAGCAATGCGTAAATCGCCTTCATTGCGGCGCGAGCTTTGGAACCAAACGAGGTCTTGATCTTCGGCTTCGTCAGGGACTTTGGCAGGTTTGTAATCGTGACGGGCTTTTTTTGAGACAGGCTGAATGCGCCATCCACGCCCGCCTTTATAGAGCACACCCAAATTCGCACTCGGGCCAGAGCCGAGCTTTTTCATGACGGTAGCGACAGCGTCACCATTGTCGCGGACTTTGATGCGGCACAGGGCGCGATCCCCGATTTTTAATGTGTCGCGTGTGTCTCTGCTGCGCTTCTTGTCGCGACCTGCTGTGTCGAAAATCAAGAGCTGCGGCGGGTTGCCGTCGCCTTTCCAATTTTCGGGTTCACCGATCAGGTCGCCATCGTCAATGCGGGTAGCTTTAATGACCATCACACCGGGCAATGCATCTGTCTCGCGGTAGGTTTTACGATCTGATTTCTTTATGACGCCGTCTTCTTCCATTTTCCTCAAAAGTTGGCGGAGTTCACGGCGATCATCGCCCTTCACGCCTAGGGCGCGGGCGAGTTTCTTATTGTCGTAAAAGTCAGGACGCGCTTTGATCTCGTCCATAATGTTGTGTCGTGTTAATTTCATGCTGCGCATGTCGGCTTATGCGGAGCAAACGTCAAGTGAGGTGGAGTGTTGCAGGGATCCCCGACAAACACCTCCGTTCATTTGAACGAAGGCTCGGTTTTAGTTCATAACGTTTGAAGTGACCTAAAATGCCTCATCAGATTTTGGAGCTGCCGCTTTCTTGGCGGGAGCCTTCTTTTTGGCAGCAGGTTTCTTCGCCGCGGGCTTTTTAGCAGGGGCCTTCTTCTTAGCCGCTGGTTTTTTCTTGGCAGCAGGTTTCTTTTTCGTCGCCGCCTTCTTTTTCGCGGCGGGTTTTTTCTTTGGCGCTTTGGCTTCTTTGGCTGCGATATATTCCAGCGCCATTTCGACTGTTACCTCTTGCGGGTCTTGGCCCTTGGGTATGGTCGCGTTGACTTTTTCATATTTCACATAGGCGCCATATTTGCCTTCCATGATGGAAAGTGGCTTTTCCGTTTTCGGGTGTTTGCCAAGGTCTTTGACGACCTTACCGCCGCGTCCACGGCCAGGGTTGGCGCGTTTATCGGCAAGGCGCGCAATCGCATCATTCATGCCGACGGTGAACATCTCGTCTGGGTCTTTCAAACTCACATAAGTCGTGTTGTGTTTGATATAAGGTCCAAAGCGGCCAAGCGCTGTAATAACTTGATTGCCGTCTTCGGGATGGGCACAAATTTTGCGCGGAAGGTTGATCAGCATCAGACCTTTTTCGAGGTCTATTGTATCATAAGGCCATGTCTTTGGCAGGCTTGTGCGCTTTGGTTTTTTCTCGGTTTCCATTTCCACATAGGGCCCGAAACGTCCTGTTTTAAGGATAATGTCTTTTTTCGTTTCAGGATGTTGACCGAGGAGTTTGTCTTCCGCGGTGGAGTCAGGCGCGTCGCTACCGAATGGTCGCGTCATTTTACACTCGGGGTAGTTTGAACAGCCGACAAATGCGCCGAATTTTCCGAGTTTCAATGACAACTCACCGTCGTCACATTTCGGGCATTTACGCGCGGGTGTTCCGTCTTCTTTTTCTGGGAAGACGATGGATTTTAGGGAAATATTGAGTGCGTCTAAAACATGCGTGACACGCAATTCTTTCGTGCCATCTACTGTGGCGGAGAACTCAGTCCAGAAATCGCCGAGAAGTTTCAGCCAATCCAGATCCCCAGCAGACACTTTGTCGAGCTGATCTTCGAGGTTTGCCGTATAATTATATTGGACGTATTTCGTGAAGAATTCTTCGAGGAAAGCTGTCAGAAGACGACCTTTATCCGAAGGCGTAAAGCGGCGCTTGTCGAGTTCGACGTAACCGCGATCCTGCAAAACTTTTAGGATCGACGCATAAGTTGACGGACGGCCAATGCCGAGTTCTTCCATGCGCTTGACGAGTGAGGCTTCGGAATAACGGGGCGGAGGTTGCGTGAAATGCTGCACGGCTTCGATGTCTTTGGCGGTCAGGGATTGTCCCGCTTCGACAGCTGGCAGGTCTGTGTCTTTCTCGTCGCCTTCGTCTTTTTTGGCTTGGGTTTCCTCATAGAGCTTCAAGAATCCGTCAAAGCGGACAACTTGTCCCGTAGCTCGGAGGCCAACGGTATGAGCGTTGTCTTCGATCGTGATCGTTGTGCGTTCCAGTTTCGCAGACTCCATCTGCGACGCCATGGCGCGCTTCCAGATCAACTCATAAAGTTTCTTCATATCGCCTGAAAGACTTAGCGATTCAGGCGTGCGTTCGAAGCCAGTCGGGCGGATGGCTTCATGGGCCTCCTGCGCGTTCTTGGCTTTGGTTTTATAAACCCGATGTTGTTTGGGCAGGTAGCTCTCGCCATATTCGCTTTGGATCGTCGCGCGGCAGTCGCTGATCGCTTCGCCGATCATAGAGATACCATCGGTTCGCATATAGGTTATGAGGCCCGTTGTTTCGCCGCCAATATCGACACCTTCATAAAGGCGTTGAGCGGTTTGCATCGTTTGTGTCGCGGAGAACCCAAGTTTGCGCGAGGCTTCTTGTTGCAACGTAGACGTCATAAATGGCGCGGATGGATTGCGGGTGAGGGGTTTAGCCTCCACCTTTGTGATCGATAAATTCGCGGCGGTGACGGCAGCTTTGGCCTTCATCGCTAGGTCTTCATTATTCAACGAAAATTTGTCTAGCTTGTCACCATTGAGGGAAACGAGGCGCGCAGGGAAGGAGCCTTTGGCGGCGCTCATGACACCCGCGACGGACCAATACTCACGATTATCGAATTGCTCGATTTCTGTTTCACGTTCTGTAATCAGCTTGAGTGCGACAGACTGCACACGACCCGCGGAACGCGCGCCAGGGAGTTTCCGCCACAACACAGGAGAAAGCGTGAAGCCGACGAGATAATCCAGCGCACGGCGCGCGAGATAGGCATCAACAAGTTCCTGATCGAGTTGACGTGGGTTGGCGATGGCTTCTGTTACAGATTTTTTCGTGATAGCATTGAAAACAACGCGCTCGACGGGCTTACCCTTGAAAGACTTCTTCTTCGAGAGGACTTCGAGCAGATGCCATGAAATCGCTTCACCTTCTCTATCCGGGTCAGTCGCGAGAATTAGTTTGTCGGCGTTGCCGAGGGCGACGTCGATATCTTTGATCCGCTTCTTTGACTGCGTGTCCACATTCCAACTCATGGCGAAGTTGTTTTCTGGATCAACAGAGCCATTCTTGGAGGGTAAGTCGCGGACATGACCGAAACTGGCGAGGACTTTATAGTCTTTTCCGAGGTATTTCTCGATGGTCTTGGCCTTGGCCGGTGACTCGACGATAACGAGGTTCATTGCAGTCTCTATATTAGTAGCGAGGCGCGGCATGTGGGCGAGACGTCAAAAAATGTCAATAGTTACGCGCAATGAAGGCTGTTCGTCTTGTCGTGACTGGTCCTAATATAAAATGGATGTTGAGCTTGTTATTAAGAAGAAATTATACTTTGCGACTTTAGATTGTTTGGAGGTAGGAGGGATACTGATGAATACACCCCGAGCATTAATTGAAGAAGTTGATTTGGAGCCGTTGCCCGCGAAGGCCGCGCATCCAAATGAGACTGCTGTGTATATTGCGGACTTATTAAGCGAGCTTCAAATCATATCCAAAATAAGTGGAATGAATGAGCTTTCGGATGATATTGAGGTTCTTTTAGCGAAGCATATCCCTTTGCGCTAAAGCCAATTTAGCAATTAAGTGAGGCTGATGCGTCCGTCTGGTTCAATGATGGCGTCGCCGTTCAACTCAATTTCTAACAAGGCTGCGGTGACAATAGGCAAAGGCATCCCCGACGCCCGGATAATGTCATCTCGAGGTGTCGGTGTTGGGGAGAGTAATCCTCTGATGAGGGTTTTGGCTTTTTCAATCTCCGCTTCTGCACGAGACGGATCAAAAGGTGCGGATTGGTAAGACGAACTAGGTTCTTCTAAATCCAGCGACCGCAAACTTTCTAAAACAGAGATTACATCGTCAGCACTTTCAATCAGATGCGCCCCTTGGCGTATGAGTCGATTGCAGCCTTTCGTGCGGGGATCCAAGGGCGAACCAGGCGCGGCCATGACTTCCCGGTTTTGTTCCAATGCATAACGCGCCGTAATTAAGGTGCCAGATCGTTCTGCGGCTTCGATGACAACAACGCCGCGTGAGAGACCCGAGATGATACGATTCCGTCGAGGGAAATCACGGGCCGTTGCGCGATAGCCTAGGGGGCTTTCGCTGACGATGGCCCCTATTTCGGACATTCGTGCGTGGAGCTCGGCGTTCTCACGCGGGTAAATATGATCCACGCCGCCACCTAGAACAGCCACCGTACCTGTGTTTAATGCACCGTGATGCGCCGCGGAGTCGATCCCGCGTGCGAGGCCTGAAACAATGGCGTATCCCGCGCGACCTAGCTCGGTGGCAAGGTTCCCTGCAAAGCGTTGACCAATGGCAGAGGCATTGCGAGACCCGATAACCGCGACGCAGGGACGTTGTAACAGCCCGATGCGTCCAAGGACAGAAATAACAGGTGGCGGTGGATCAAGGGCGCGGAGGTAGGCAGGGTAATCAGGCTCTATCGCGCAAATCAGGCGCACGCCCATGCGTTCAGCATAGTCCATTTCCGCTTCGACTTGGTCGGGGCGGGGTGGGCGGATTTCTTTCTTGCGAATGAGGGAAGGTAGCGCGTTCAATGCGGCACTTGCGTCTCCGTAACGGTTGATTAAATCACGGAAAGAGACAGGTCCGACATTCTGCGTTCGGATCAACCGCAACCAATCGCGACGTTCTGCAAAACTGAGCTCGCGAGGCATTGCGGAAGGCTACCCTTTTTGTCCGATTTTTGTTTCTTCGCCACGACGTAAACGATCAATATTCTCACGATGACGCCAGAGGATCACGGCGGACATGACGCCTACCATGATGCTAGCCGCTTGCGGGAAAAAGACGATGCCAACGAGGGTAGAGACAACGCAGGCGATCAGAGCGCCAAGGGACGAGTATTTGGTGAGGATCGCTGTCAGCAACCACACCGCGGCCGCAACCAAGCCCACAGGCCAGACCAGAGCGAATAGTCCACCAAAGAATGTTGCAACGCCTTTACCGCCTTTGAAGCTCAACCAAACAGGATAGCAATGGCCGATTAATGCGGCGGCGGCGGCAACATATCCAAAAGGAAGTCCTAGCCAATTTTGCACTAACCATCCCGTCAATCCTGCTTTGGCAGCGTCAAGTATAAGCGTAAGGGCGGCAATGTCCTTGCGCCCTGTTCGAAGCACATTTGTAGCACCGATATTGCCAGACCCAATCTTCCGGATGTCGCCTTGGCCTGTGGCTCTGGCCAATAGAAGGCCAAATGGGATTGAGCCCGCGACATAGCCAATCGCAAGCGCAAGAATCCAGGAGGTAAAGTTTGGGTCTGTCATACCATCATGGTGCCGCAGCAGAGGGTGGCTGTAAAGCCTAAGCGGAGCGTGATTGTTCTAATCAGGCAATGCTCTGAGGACGTGATGAGGTTACTTTTCTGTGTATTTACTCGCATCGCCGTCAGGACCGAGGTTCATCACGTAGAATTGGCCGAACTCAATTGTTTGTTTGGCGCGAGCCAAGTTGAAATTAATTTGCGTCTTCTTCGCGGAATAATCTCGACTGGCTTTGCCTGATACGCTGAGGAGTTTCCATTCCGTACCGAGATCTATGTCTTCCTGAATGACGGAGTCATAAGGTTCTATATTGCGCTGTATGGAGACGCTAATGTTTCCAGTCTCCTTGCCTTTTTGAGGTTTCTCTGTACGCGCCCAGAATGACATCAGGATGACATCACCCTTGTTTATGTCTGTGGTCATTGGGATGCGTGTCGCCGTGTCCCAAGGATTCTTCTTTCTTTTCTTGACGGTCACGCGATACGCCATTCCACCTGGTGCGCCTTCGGATTTTACGACTGCTTCTTTCTTGTCAGACCCATCTGTGCGCCATTCAATATCATAGGGGTTATTGATGAGAGTGCCGGGGAGTTGTGCGTCCAATGTTGCGAGTGCTTTCGCCATTTCGTCATCTGCGTGCGCAGTTGTGACGGCGCTTAGTGTCAGTATGGCTGCAGCTGATAAGGCTAGGATAGAGCGTTTGAACATCATTAGTTCCCCTTTAGATCTTTTTTGAAAGATAAAACGAAAGAGACAGCGCTGTCAATTTCGATCAGCTGTGAGGTCACTTAGGTAAGGGTTTTACCTATTGTAGAAGTTTTTCGAGAAATTTGACTTGGGCTTGTATCTCTTCTTTCGCATCGCAACGTCGGCATCTGTTCGCGATTTTCTGAAGAGCTTTGAATTGCTTATTGGATTTTTCAATATCCCCGTCTTGGTATTCCATCAAACTGAGTCGAAAATGTGCGTCATAGAGCGTCCGATGTATTTTGGTCGCGCGAGACAAGGTCTCTTTGGCTTCAGCCGTTTTGCCAAGCTTTAGCTGCGACATGCCCTTCATATACATTTGGAACCCTCGATCTTTGCAGGTTCGTTTCTTTTTATTATCAGATTTTTGAAGATCGCTCGAATTTATGGTTACGCTGGGCGCAACGGATGGGGCGGCAGGAAGTGCTAGGACACCGCCAGCGCCAGGCCCACCTGTGGGTTGTGGGGCCGAAACTGCGTCGGCTGCCACGTCCGATCTAATCGAACTATCTCGTGCAGCCTCAACACCAGATCTGAAATTCCGTTCGACACGCAACGCGCAAAACGCATTACGGTCAAATTCAACTTCGGCGGTTGCGTAGTCACCCGCTAACCAGGCTGCCATTGCGGGGTCTTTTTGCTTAGTCCCAACTACCACAATTTCATCTTCGACCTCAGCCTCTTGCGCCTGGGCTTGAGCGGTCATGGAAATGAGAAGTCCAAGAGACACGAATAATAGGGCTTTAAACGTCATGGTTGGCACCTTTGTCTGTCTAAGTTGAGGCATGAATGACATGAATTTAGAAAAATATCAAATTCAAGGCATCTCTCGTTTCTGCTTAATTACAATTCCGCTTTACAAAAATCGTCAATAAATGACTGATGTGAGGGCATTTGATCCAAGCACGCTTGGGTCACGCGTTTCAACTGATCCATGCGCCCTGTCAGTTCGGCCTCAGGTAGAGAGTTCGCGAGGGGGTGATAGCTTTTTGGTAGAATGCCTTGGCCATGCATAACGGCGAACCAGCTCGTTTCACCAAATATCTCATTGTCGTGACGATAAAGCCTCGCATTGTCTTTATAAAGCGCAATGCGAGTTTTAAGTGAGTCAGGTATGTCCATATTTTTGCAATACCGCCAGAACGCTGTGTCTTCCCGATCTGTCGCATAATAATGCAAAATTAAGAAGTCGCGGACTTGCTCATACTCCAACTTGGTGCGGGCATTGTAATAGTCGACATTCGATTGCGCGAAATTCTTGTCAGGGAAGCTTGCCATCAATCTGGCGACGGCGGTTTGGATGAGGTGAATTGACGTTGATTCAAGCGGTTCCAAGAAACCTGCTGCTAACCCCAAAGAGATTACATTCTTGTTCCACGTTTTTTTGCGAATACCGGTTTTGAACCGCAAGAAGTTGGGGGCCGAAATTGGAGTGCCGTCTATGCCCGCATTCAAGCTCTCTACGGCGTCGCTATCGCTCATATACTCTGAGCAATAAACATGGCCATTGCCGACGCGGGATTGGAGGGGAATACGCCACTGCCATCCTGCTGACTTTGCGGTTGCGCGCGTATAGGGTGACGGATCGCCGATTGATTCACTGCCACGGGCGACAGCCCTGTCGCAGGGCAACATCGCGCTCCAATCCTCATACCCCGTTTGCAGGGTTTGTTCGATCAAGAGTCCTCTGAAACCAGAGCAATCGATAAAGAGGTCGCCATTGAAACTGTCTCCATTTTCGAGTGTTACATTCTCAATATGACCTGAGTTAGGGTGTTGTTTGACAGTCGTTATCTTGCCTTCAGTGCGGGTGACACCACGTGTTTCTGAAAATTCTCGCATGAACTTTGCGTAAAGTGATGCGTCGAATTGATAGGCGTAGGTTATTGAATTTAATGGTGAGTTTTTATAATTTCCGTCTGGGCGTTGAAACTTACCAGCCTTTGCTGCGAGGTTTTGCAGACAGAAATCATCGATGGAGCTTGTTGGGTCTATTTGGCTGTATCGGTGCCAGAAATGATGGAACCGTAGGCCTTCCATGGCCATGCCGTATTCGCCAAAGGGGTGAACATAGCTTTCACCTAATTTACCCCAATTTACGAATTCAATTCCAAGTTTGAACGTTGCATTTGTCTTTCGAATAAATTCATTTTCATCCAGCCCCAACAGACGGTTGTAGTAATTGATATGTGGGATTGTGGCTTCACCGACCCCGACTGTGCCAATCGCTTCTGATTCAATCAGGCGGATGTTGATGTCTTTATCATTGATTAGTCGAGAGAGCCCCGCTGCGACCATCCAGCCAGCTGTGCCGCCGCCGACAATGACGATGTCTTTTATTTTTTGATCTGACATCTAAACTGCCGCCCCATATTGTTTGAGGAAATCTTCATGTGTGGGCATTTTTTGCACCGTCTGCGTCATGGCGTGTCGCATTGAATCTAGGCTGTGATTGACTTGATCAAAGGGCAACGAACTGATGATTGGATCGGTTGTTTTCGGATAAAGGTTTTGCCCGAGACAGACGGCAATCCAACTTGGTTTGGAAAACAACTCATCATCATATCTAAACACGCGACCTGCTTCTTTGAAGAGATTGATTTTGCGGTGCAAGCTATCTGGGATGCTCATATTGCGGCAGTAGTTCCAGAACGGGCTGTCATCGCGTTCTGTAGCCACATAATGCAAAATTAGGAAGTCACGCACCTGATCAAACTCTTTCTGCATTTGTAGATTATATTCGTCCCGAACAACGTTTGAAACATCAGACGAAGGGAAGAGCGAGATGAATCGACTAATGCCCATCTGTATCAGGAAAAGTGATGTTGATTCCAATGGCTCTAAGAAACCGGCGGACAAGCCAAGCGCGATACAGTTTTTGTTCCACAAGGTTTCACGATGTCCGGTTCTAAACCTAATTTTGCGTGGTTCACCTTTTATGGGGCTATCCAATCCGTCGAGTAAAATATCGATGGCTTCGTCATCATCCATATATTGGCTGGAATAAATATGACCATTTCCTGTTCTATGCTGCGTTGGAATACGCCACTGCCAGCCTGCGGTTTTTGCAGTGGCTTTCGTATAAGGCAGCAGTGGGCCGATACGTTCACTTGCGACGGTTTGAGCGGTATCACAGGGTAGCCAATGGCTCCAATCTGTGAAGGGAACTCCCAGGGTTTTTTCTGTCAGAAGAGCGCGGAAACCCGTGCAATCAAAGAAGAAATCGCCATTGATTTCATCTCCGTTCTCGAGGATTAAACCTGTGATGTCGCCGTTTTCACTGTCTTGCGATACTGTTTCGACGAGACCCTCCAACCGTATAACGCCCCGCGTTTCAGCAAAATTTCGAAGATATTTCGCATATAACGTGGCATCAATGTGATAAGCGTATCTTAGATGTGAGAGAACAGATCGGGGGTTTCGTTCAGGCAGAGTAAACTTGTTTTGTGCGGCGGCGACAGCACAAATGCTATAATCTTCCAGCGGGAACGGCTTGCCACTCGCTTTGGAATGTAGCCAATATTGGTGGAAGTCGATGCCCTGCATATCAACGCCATGACCACCAAACGGATGCAGATAACGCTCGCCTTTGCGACCCCAGTCAATGAACTCAATGCCGAGTTTGAAGGTGCCATTTGTAGCTTTGAGGAACTCAGCTTCGTCAATTCCTAGCATGGCATTGAAGTTGATCATGTCAGGAATAGTGGCTTCACCAACACCCACGGTTCCGATCTTATCAGACTCAATCAATGTGATCTTCACGGAGTCATCGGGAAGCATTGTCGATAACGCAGCGGCGGCCATCCAACCTGCCGAGCCGCCACCGACGATCACGATATTTTTCAACCTCTTTTGCTGCGGATCAGCCATGTTGTTCTTTCAAATATCGAAGCAGCCCAGACATATAGACATGATGTGGCGGCATTTTTGCTGTCACGCTATCTATAGCGCCAGACATTTGGGTAAGCTTGTTTTTAAGTTGTTCGTCAGACACGCGATCCGCGAGTGGATCATATCGTTTGGGTTGTCGTCCCATTCCAATGTGCAACATGGCCCAATCTTCAGCGGAGAACGGTTCGCAGTCATATTGGACAAGCACGCCTCGCGCCTCAAATTGCTCGATTTTGTTCACGAGTTCTTTTGACATGAAATTCGAGGTAACTGCGGTTTGATAGGGTGTTTCGGCGGACATTGTTGCTGGAAACAAGGCGCGGTGGAACATGCTCGCGTGGCGATAATCATCGGAAAGCCTCCTATTATACTCGCGGCTTTCTACAGTCATTTTGTCTGTGACAGGGATCAGTTCAATCAAACGATCTATGTCACGCTGCAGACCTGTAATTGGAGCGGGTGTCAAAGGCTCAAGCGACGCCGCCCCTAGACCTAGCGTAAGGCAATTTCCAGCCCAAGGTATCTTCGCGTAGCCGATCTGCATTTCCACGGGTGGCGTATCGGAGGGTCCGTGATCCGCTAAGGCAGCCGCCTCTGACTTGGGATCGAATACGGTGAGACGGTGAAGGCCATCTTGTAACGGGGTGTTGGATGTCCAGCCATAACTAGTGCCCCTTAGCGTTCTACGGACAGGGCCTATCGTGGCCGCAGGCTTATGGTTTGTAACAGCCTTTAGGCGTCGTTTTGTTGTAAGTTGGGTCTTTGTTGATTTCAGTTTGGAGGTCGGGCCAAGGCAATCGATAAAGAAATCGGCCTCAGTAACATCACCATTTGAGAGTGTTACAGATCGTATTGTGTCGCCGTCTCGATATATCGAGACAACATCCGCTGTAATTCTGGAAATCGTCGAGGTGTGCAGTTTTTTGGAAAGGAGCTCGCGCCAAGCTGCGGGCGCGAACTGATAACCGTATTCCATGTCCGTCAGTGGTGTTTTACGACCTTCTGGTGGATGGACGAAAACGCCTTTATTCGCGGCCTGAACGGAGATGATGTAAGCGTTAAGATCAGACATATCGGGCGCCGAGCTTCGCAGCCGATTCAGATAATGTTGAAATCCTACGCCGTTGAAGATGGGAAGGGGGCGATGGAAGCTTTGCGTCCAACTCGTCTTGTTGGCCTCCCAATCAACATATTGAGTTCCGAGTGAAAACCCCGTGTTTGTCTGGGGAAGTAACTCTGGTTCCGTGATCCCGATACTTAGCAAAAAATCATAGCTGGTCGGGGATGTCACCGACCCGTAGAATATATCTTCATCGTTAGAGATAGTTGCCTCGACAAAGATAAGTTCGATAGAGTCGGGCAGATCTTGAGCGAGTTTTGCGACACAGAGCTGACCCGCCAAACCATTTCCAAAAACGGCAATCTTACGAAGCGGCGTTGATGCCTGATGTGTGTGTTGTTTCATCGATTAGGACTATACGGATGAAAATGATGAGGTCATCGGCTCAAATCGAGCTTTTGCACCATATTTGTCTAAAAAATCTGCGTGGTCGGGTGTGTTTGCGACGGCGGCATAGCTGCTGTGTTTAAGCGCTTCCGTTTGACGCAGAACGTCTTCTAGCGATAGTTTGTTGGCGCGTAGATCGTATGAAGTGGGCATTAAATTTTGTCCTGCCATGACAGCAACCCAGCTCGGCGGCAGGAAGACACCTTGTTCGTAACGCAACAGATATCCACGCGTATTCCAAGCGTCAATTTTTTCCGTCAGGCTGTCTGGTAAGGTCATATTCCGGAAATATCGCCACATCTCGCTGTCGTCACGCTGCGTTGCAACATAGTGTAAGAGAAGGAAATCTCGAACTCTATCAAAATTCAAATCCATTCTACGATTATATTCTGCCGCATCGGTGGCTTCAAAGTTTTGGTCAGGGAACATTTCAATTAAGGCGGTAATACCTTCTTGGATCAAATGAATGGAGGTCGATTCTAGCGGTTCGAGAAATCCACCGGACAGGCCGATCGCGACGACATTTTTATTCCATAATTTCCGCCGCTTCCCTGTTTTAAAGTACAGCTGCTTTGGGTCGGCTAGGGCGGGGCCCTCCAGCGTGCTCATAAGCTGATGTGTCGCCTCATCATCTGAAATGAACTCATTCCAATAGACATACCCATTGCCCGTGCGATGCTGAAGTGGAATGCGCCACTGCCATCCTGCATCTCTCGCTGTTGCGCGCGTGAAGGGCAAGCTCGGTCCCGCGGCCTCGCAAGGGACAGCAACCGCTCGATTACATGGCAACCATTGGCTCCAATCATCATAGCCTGTTTCTAAGGCCTGTTCGATCAACACGCCACGAAACCCAGAACAATCTATGAAAAGATCAGCTTCAATTCGCTTCCCGTTTTCGAGCTGAATAGATTCAACGAATCCCGTTTCAGGCGTTAAAATGGCGTCTATGACCTTACCTTCTGTTCGGACAACGCCATTCGTTTCCGAATATGTTCGGAGGAATTTTGCGTAAAGGCTCGAGTCAAACTGATAAGCGTAGCCAAAATTTGATCCGATTTCCGAGTTATCGGGGCCAGGAAGTTGAAATTTACCAGATTCGGCGGCTAGGATCGGATAGGAGTAGTCATCTAGCCTGGATTTGTGGCCATTCTGCCACAGTCGAAGCCAAAAGTGATGGAAGTCTACTCCATTGATAGGCTCTCCATAGTCTCCAAATGGATGAATATAGCGGTCGCCGATCGTGCCCCAGTCACAAAATTCTATCCCAAGTTTGAAGGTTGCCCGCGTTGCGCGCATGAAGTCACGCTCATCAATTCCAAGGGCTTGATTAAAAAACCGTATATGCGGCAGCGTCGCCTCACCGACACCAATAGTGCCGATTTGGTTGGATTCGACGAGCTCTATTGAGATGCCTAAGTCTTTATATTTATTGGATAAACCCGCCGCTGTCATCCAGCCGCTGGTGCCTCCACCTAAAATACATATTTTCTGAATTTTCATAAATTATCTTAGTTAAGCGTAGGGGGCTCTTTCGCATTGACTGCGTAGATGTAGCGTTCCTTGCAAGGACTTTGTCGTTACATTTTTTATTTTTCAATGTGCCAGTGCGTCGCGTTGACTTTCTATAAGGGATTTCGTTTTCCGCTGTCCTAAGCGTTTTAAGGTTACAAGATTGTTAGATCACGTTTGACAGCGCTGTCAAACTGAGGTTAGACAGAATTAATA
>CALHXF010000074.1 GCA_938040095.1 uncultured Caulobacterales bacterium | reverse complement strand
AATGGAACAGAAAAAAGAAGAGGGGTATTTCTAATGGCTCATCTTGATGATCTCATTGCAACTGACATCCATGCCTATTTACGGGCACAGGAAAATAAGTCTTATCTTCGTTTCATCACATGCGGATCTGTTGACGATGGGAAGTCGACCCTCATCGGGCGATTGCTTTACGATTCAAAACTAATTTACGAAGACCAACTCGCCACGATCGAGAAAGATAGTAAAAAATCAGGCACGCAGGGCGATAAAATCGACTTGGCGCTATTGGTGGATGGTCTCGCGGCGGAACGGGAGCAAGGCATCACGATTGATGTCGCTTATCGGTTTTTCTCCACTGAAAAACGCAAGTTTATTGTCGCGGATACACCGGGACATGTTCAATATACACGGAATATGGCCACAGGTGCGTCGACGGCCGATGTTGCCGTATTGCTGATTGATGCCCGATATGGTGTTCAAGAACAGACGCGTCGGCATGCCTTTATTGCGTCACTTGTAGGCATTCGTCACGTCGTGGTGGCTGTAAATAAAATGGACCTGCTGAATTTTGATCAACGTACGTTTAACGAGATTGACGCGAGTTTCCGTGAGTTTGCATCCGATTTGGATTTTGATGAAATCACATGTATTCCTATGTCTGCATTGGACGGCGATAACGTCATTACTCCGTCTAAAAAGACGGGGTGGTATAGTGGACCAACCCTTCTGAGTTACTTAGAGACTGCCGATGTTGAGAGTAGGTCTTTGGATGCGCCTTTTCGTCTGCCAGTGCAGTGGGTCAATCGACCAAACCTTGACTTCCGCGGGTTCAGCGGAACCATCGCATCAGGGAAAATTGCCGTTGGCGACGATGTAATTGTAAGTCCCTCAGGTAAACGGTCGACGGTCAAAGAGATTGTGACATTTGACGGTAACCGAAAACTTGCACGGCAAGATATGGCAATTACCCTGACGCTCAATGATGAGATCGATATCTCACGGGGTGATGTTATCTGCAAAATAGACTCCCCCGCAGAACAAGCTGATCAATTCCAGGCGCATGTCATCTGGATGGCCGAGCAAAAACTATACCCTGGACGAGAGTATTTACTGAAGACCACGAATAAAACCGTGCCTGTCAAGGTAAGTAAGCTCAAACACCGCATTGATATAAATGACTTTTCTAGAGTTTCAGCGAATACGCTGGATTTGAACGAAATTGGGATTGTCACCATGAGTCTCAGCGCGCCAATCGCCTTCGACCCCTATTCTGAAAACCGTAAGACAGGGGCATTCATTCTGATCGATCGCCAAAGTCATGAAACCATCGGGGCGGGTATGCTCGATTTCTCATTGCGTCGCGCGAAGAATGTTGTCTGGCAAGATCAGGATGTGAATAAGGCCGCTCGATCCGAACAGAAGAACCAAAAACCTGCTTTATTGTGGTTCACGGGTCTATCGGGATCAGGGAAGTCGACGATTGCAAATTTGGTCGATAAGCGCCTTATGGATATGGGGCGTCACGCCTATACTCTGGATGGCGACAATGTCCGTCACGGCTTGAACCGCGACCTCAATTTTTCAAAAGCGGACCGCATTGAGAATATTCGACGTATTGGTGAAGTTGCAAAATTGATGGTCGATGCGGGTTTGATTACGATGGCTAGCTTTATCTCGCCATATCGTGCCGAGCGTCAAATGGCGCGAGAGCTATTGGAAGAGGGCGAGTTTATAGAAATTTATGTCGATACCCCTCTGGAGGTCGCTGAATCACGTGATGTGAAAGGGCTCTACGCCCGCGCCCGTGCGGGTGAGATTAAGAACTTCACCGGCATTGATTCGGAATATCAACCGCCAGAAGAGCCAGAGATCGTTGTAGATACTGTGAAAATGAGTGCCGAAGACGCCGCTGATTTGGTTATTGCATATCTATCTGAGCGTGGATTTTTCAATGTAGATGGGGCGTAGAACGTGGACTTCGATGTTTTTAACGGAGATGCAGACGGGATACTTTCGCTTGTTCAATTGAGATTGAGTGATCCGCGCGACGCGGAACTCGTGACAGGCCGTAAGCGCGATATTAATCTTCTGGACCGGGTTCACGCCGGGGCGGGGGATCGGGTGACTGTTTTGGATATTTCTATGCGGTCCAATGAGGCTGACCTCCGACGTATTCTCGATGCAGGGGCGTCCGTTCAATATTTTGACCATCATAATTCTGGCGAGGGTGTCGAACACGAAGCTTTGGATGCGCACATCAATACGGCGAGTGAGATTTGTACCGCGGTGCTGGTAGATCGTTTTCTAGACGGCGCGCATCGGTCATGGACGATTGCTGGATGTTATGGAGATAATTTCCCTGAAATGGCTGAGCGTTTGGCGCAGGGGCGAGACTTGCCTCTGTCTAACCTTCGAGAACTCGGGGAAATGGTAAATTATAATGGATATGGCGGGTCAGAAGCGGACTTGCATTTTCATCCGGCTGATCTTTATCGTGAAATGGCTGGTTTTCCGACACCGATGGCTTTTTTATCCTCTAAGCCTGACGTAATTCAGAAGCTTACGGATGGATATTATGATGACTTTGTCTTTGCGGATCAGTCGAAGGTCTTGATTTCTGAGCCGACTGGAGAGATCCGTGTTCTACCTGATGCGGCGGCTTCGCGCCGTGTATCTGGAATGTTTGGTAACCAACTCGCACAAGAGAATCCTGAGCGTGCGCATGCCATACTGACGGCTCAAAATGATGGCTTTCTTGTTTCCATCCGCGCGCCGCTTTCACGTCGATTTGGAGCTGACATGTTAGCTCTACAATTTGAAACTGGTGGTGGACGCGCTGCCGCTGCGGGCATAAATCACTTGCCAGAAAGTGATCTCGATCGCTTTTTAGAAGCCTTTCGCATAGCCTTTTAACAGTCTAACGTGAGATAACATAACCCGAAATATCTTCGGTGAACCCAACCCTGTGGATGTCATATGCCAAGCGAAAAAGTTACATTCAAAGGCGCGTTTGGAGACACATTATCGGCCAAGATCGATAGCCCCGAAGACGGTAAAGTTAAGTCTTGGGTGCTCTTCGCGCATGGCTTTTCAATCGGTAAAGACCTCAAGCCTATTCGAACAATATCACGTAGCCTAGTCGAAGACGGCTTTGGAATGTTACGGTTTGATTTCACAGGACTGGGAGAGAGTGAAGGCAACTTTTCCGATACGAACTTCACGTCCAATTGTGAGGACATCCGCCAAGCGGCGAAATTCATGGCTGAGAATTATGGCCCGCCCTGTGTCTTGATCGGTCACAGTTTTGGCGGAACTGCCGCATTGAAAGTGGCGGATGAAATCCCTGAGGTTAAGGCCGTCGCCACAATCGGCAGTCCTTGTGATACCACTCATATCGTTCATCAATTTGCGGATCAGTTGGAAGAAATCGTCGAGGAGGGCGAAGCGAAGGTTCTTCTGGGAGGTCGTCCCTTTGTGATTAAAGAGCAATTTCTCGAAGATATTGAAAACCAAGATATTGCCAAAGAAATTGGTAGTCTTGAAAGCGGCCTCTTGATTTTTCATTCCCCGCAAGATCGCGTGGTTGGCATCGATAATGCGGCGCATATTTATCGTCATGCAAATCACCCGAAAAGCTTCGTTAGTTTAGACGGCGCCGATCATCTGCTGCTACGAAATCCTGCCGATGCGGAATATGTCGCTCATGTATTGGCGGCTTGGGCGCATCGCTACATCTAGTCACGAAAAAGTGCGCGTTGATTAACCTGATATTGGCGCGATAAGTGTATCCAATCTGGCATGAGCGGAGCCGTATCAGATAAGACGCATGGAGCAGGCGAGTATTATGCCGCCCTAGATGGTTTTCGGGGACTGCTGGCCGTGTTCGTTGCAGTCTATCACACGATCTGGCTAAGCCACCCCAATAGCTGGTCGTTTTTCAATAATGGTCCTGTGATTATTGATCTCTTCTTTGCTCTATCAGGATTTCTTATGTGGCGTTTATACGCCGACAGAATGAACAATGCGGCAGAGGTCAAACTATTTCTCAAACGACGGTTTGCGCGGCTTTACCCTCTGCATGCCTTTATGTTGATTGTCTTTGTTGGGTTTTCCGTCCTGCGGCTTTTCGTGCACAAAATAGGATTAGCAGAGGTCTCCCCTGGTGAAATTCTACCTTTTGAACCGGGAGCAAGGGAGGGTTGGTTTGCGCTGCTGCAACATCTGACTCTCACGCATACAATGGGTCTATCTGACAGTTTGTCCTTTAATCCTCCGAGTTGGACGATTGGCGCGGAATTTTGGACTTACATTGTTTTCGTCTTTGTAATGCTCTGGTGTAAACCCAGACGGTTGTTTCATTTTTTGATTATCGGGTGCGGTGTTGGCCTCATTTATCTTGGTCTGTCTCGGTTGAAGCCTGACATGAACATCACACATGATTATGGGTTTTGGCGCTGTTTGGCGGGGTTCTTTACGGGCGTATTAGCTGCGGCAAGTTTTCGTCGAATTCGAAGTGTATTTAAAGACCTTTCAAAGGCAACCCTCACTTTAGTGGAAATCGCTGTGATCGTTCTCAGTGTAGGTTTTGTGATCTATGCGGGCGGGGCAGCACAGTTTTGGATCGGGCCGGTGATCTTCGTCTTTATCCTATTCTTTGCCTTGGATGGTGGGGCTGTGTCGTGGTTTATGTCGCGCTCTTTATTCCACTATCTCGCTAAAATATCCTGCTCGGTTTATCTGACGCACGTTATAATCGCCATCGCATTTGAGATCGTCATTAAACGGTTGACGGGAGGCTTACCGTCTGGGTGGGAGGGGGATGCGTGGCTTGTATTGTATTTGTGCATTGTGATTGGCGTTTCGCATCTGACGTATAAGTTTGTAGAAATACCTGGCGGTCGGTTCATTCGAAACTGGCATGCACCACAAAAGCGGGTTGCGAAGTCTGGGTCTTCGGTTTAATCGGCCCTCATGTCAGATCGTTACGAAAAATTAGACCAGCTCGGCCAACAGCAACGTCTCCCGCAAAGTCCAGAGGATGCCGTTCTTGAACGGGTGAAAAACCCTTGTGATGAGCCTTACATGGTGCGCCTCGTCGCGCCAGAATTCACATCGATTTGCCCTGTTACAGGGCAACCTGATTTTGCTCATCTCGTTGTGGATTACTGCCCTGACGAATGGATCGTCGAAAGTAAGGCCTTTAAACTCTTCCTCGGAAGCTACCGAAATCATGGAGATTTTCATGAGGCCTGCACGACGGGAATTGGTCAACGCCTTGTGAAAGAGATCAATCCGAAATGGCTTCGCATTGGTGGGTATTGGTATCCACGTGGTGGTATTCCGATTGATGTGTTTTACCAATTTGGAAAAGCCCCCGAGGGCCTATGGATTCCAGATCAAGGCGTTCCCCCTTATCGTGGTCGCGGTTAAGGTCACAGAATTGTAATTAGGCCATTCACTGCTTTTTACTTGGGTTTGATCACCTTCACACCTAAGTTGAGTGCCAATAGCGTGAGGACGCCCCCTATGCCGAGTTTGATTGCTTCAAATCATATGGAAGACTGCAACGACCCGAAAGACATTTGTGTCTGGAGCGTATTGCAAGAGGAGGCTGCGTCTTACGCCGTGCGCGAAGTCGCGATGTCATCCCTTTTACATGCCACAATTCTTGACCAAAACGATCTAGGCGGCGCGCTCGTCAATCATTTGTCTGAAAAGCTAGCGACATCTGACTTCTCGGCGCTGAAAATGCGCAAAGTTCTGAGCGAAGCCATTGCCAGTGACCCAAGCGTCATTGACTGTATTGCCCGCGATTTGGAAGCCGTGCGGGAGCGTGACCCAGCTTGCCAAACCTATCTGCATTGCTTTCTTTATTTTAAGGGATTTATGGCGATACAAACTCATCGCATGGCACATGCTTTGTTGAATGAAGGTCGTGATCTCGTGGCGTTCCATCTGCAAAATCGTAGCTCAGAACTTTTTGGCGTGGATATTAATCCTGCGGCCCGTATTGGCTGTGGCGTGATGTTGGACCATGCAACGGGTTTTGTCATGGGCGAAACGGCTGTTGTTGGCGATGATTGCTCCATCCTACAAGGCGTTACGCTTGGCGGGACGGGTAAAGCGGAAGAGAATAGACATCCAAAAATTGGAGATCGCGTTTTGATTGGTGCAAACGCATCTGTCCTCGGCAATATTCGTATTGGAGATGGGGCCAAAATTGCCGCTGGTTCCGTCGTTTTGAAACCCGTCGAAGATAATTGTACAGTGGCGGGCGTGCCTGCCAAACCAATTGGCGGACCTTGTTGCGGAAACCCCGCGGGTTCAATGGATCAAACACTCTAGGAATTATATTATGACACCCCAGCAAATCTCTCAAGTTCAGTCCTACCTGCGGAAGCGCTTTGGTACGGAAACAATCGCGTTGAAGCCGCGCAAGGTCAAAGACAGCGTCGAAGTCTATCTTGACGATGAAATCCTTGGGCTTCTCTATATTGATGAGGAAGACAAAGACGACATTTCATATGATTTGAACATCTCTATTTTGCAAGACGATCTAGACGCAGGATAGGAGAAACGGATGGCTGTTTATCGTCTTGAGGGGCATACGCCCAAACGCCACGAAAGTGCTTGGGTCGCGGAGACTGCCTCCGTTATCGGGAATGTGATCATGGCAGAAGGCAGCTCTGTTTGGTTTGGTGCGACCGTTCGCGGGGATAATGAAACGATCCAGATCGGTGCGCGGTCCAATGTTCAAGACGGCTCCGTTTGTCACTCCGACCCCGGTTCGCCTTTGAAAATTGGCGAGGACGTGACCATTGGTCATTTGGCGATGATACATGGCTGCACCATCGGAAATGGGACGCTCGTTGGGATTGGAGCTACGATTCTGAACGGGGCTAATATTGGCGAAAATTGCCTTATTGGTGCGCATGCTTTGGTAACTGAGGGTAAAATTATTCCAGATAATTCGGTCGTTATGGGGTCGCCGGGCAAGGTTGTGAAGACTTTGACAGTTGATCAGGCTGCGAAGGTGAAACTCGGTGCTCAGTTTTACGTTGCAAATGCCAAACGATTCCGTGAGAGTTTGGTACGCGTCGATTAGAGTCTCTTACAGATTAATCGCGTTGAATATCCCAAAGCGCCGAAATTTGGTTGTCCATTTCAGGTGATAGATTGAACCACGCCGTTTGATTGGCAAAGCTATCAAGTACGAACAACCTATCATCCGCGCCTAAGGGTTGGCTGAGTATATCTCGCAAGGTTTGAACATCCGTCCGGGATTGCAAAAGCCAAACACTTGTTCCTATCCGCTGCGTCGGTCCTAAGCCTTGCAGAGTTTGCATGAATTCCATACCCCGACCTGACCGTATTTCTCCCATAATCATGAAAACTGTTGGGTCGGCCTGAGGTTCAGGTGGCGTTACAGGCTGTGCGCTTGGAACCTGCGCGAGCCAATTCATCAGACTAGGGTCAGCAGAGACAGGGCGATATCCCGTGTTAGGGGCTTGGCTGATCAATGACTGGGCGCTGACGCGGCCTTCGGTCATATATTGCCATAATGTACGGTCATCAAATGGGCCATAGGCTTGCCCGTCAACTTGGATGAACCATTGGCGTTGCGTGAGCGAAGTGGGTTGAGGCTGTCCTGAAGAGGTTTCCATGCGCCCTGATACACTTGATTCTAGTCTTTACGATAGCCTTTAACCATATCGCTTTGCTGGTCGTGCATGACTCAAGCTTGACCCTGAGATCAGTCCGCTGATACAAAGCGCGCAAATCAGAGACAAAGAAAATACGATTGCAAAATCTACGCTGATCCAAGCTGGGTTGAAGATAATCAAGCCCTGAGTGACGACGACTAAAGCGCCTAGCGTCATTGCGAAATACTCTGATTTTCGTAAGCCGTTTACAATCCAAGCTAAACCACTCGTGATGATCGCAGCGCCAATGAGAACGCCAAACCCTGGGCGAGCGGGTAAACCTGGAACGGCGTCAAACACAAGATAAGCGAGGTCAGGACGCACGGTTGCGATAGGAATGATCAGAGCCGATGCACTGACGAGGAAGATGCCGGTGAGCGTAATCTGAGCATGTTTATAGCGCATGATAGACGACAAAAAGAGGCAGAAGGCGGCGAGGCCGACTAAAATCCACCACATTTGTGATGTTGCCCAAAGTGGTTCTGCTTGGTTTGTGTCTGAATTCAGCCAATGCGATTGCACGTAAAATGCTGCGCCTAGCGCCATGAGCCAACCCGCTACGATATGTAAGCGCGCGCCGAAAACATCCGTATCTGCCCAAGCTTTTCCAACGCGGTGATGTGCAGCGGCACCCGCAAATACCAAACCCGCTAGAGGTAGAAGAGGGAGGCTGGCGCTAATGGTTGCTATATACCCGTAGGCTGCGAGGATCGTCACGCCCAGTGTGCTATAAGATTCAAGATGTTTGGCGAGCAAAGCCTGCGCGACAACCAATAGAGGGAATATGGGCAACCAGCCTTGTGAGGTTGGCGCGCCTATCCCTAAAGCTACACTGATCTCGGGTGTTAAGCTCGCCAACCAGAGCAATCCTGAAAACCCGCTAAGCATCAGCGCCGGACGAGATTTAAAAATCCATGCGAGTGCTATGGATATACCTGAGATCATAACGGAAATATCTGTGGCGTAGAGCGTGATACCCGCTTGAGAGGCTGCGGCGAAAAACGCAGAAGAGAACGCCCCAGCTGCCACAAGAACGCTGAGGTTCTTAATACGCCAGTTAGATCGTGACATTGCGGCGGCGATGAGTTGAACCATTCCAATGCCTGCGGCGGGCCAGAGAAGGTCCTGTGTAGGCACCCTATACCACCAAGCTGCAATCCCTGCGGCGAACGCCGCCAAGGGGATCAACCCAAGTAACCCCGTTGGAATCCTGTGTTTGACTTTACCCATTTGAGAAACCGAGACGTGTCGCCTCGCACTACTAAATTCTGGCGCAGTTTTACGCATGACCCAAGCGGGTGAATTGTCATTGGCACCGGTAATTGATTGCAATTGCGACATGGATTGGTCTTTGTCATTGATTGGGTACGTGAGCGAGCGAGTTCCCCATATGAGAGAAGAACCTGAGGATGCACAGGCCGCAACGGGAAGATTAACCCTGCCCCCTCAGTTAAAGGGTGGGTTTAGGGGCTAGGACACATCCTTTGCCGATTTTTCGTCGTCGCTGACGGGTACAGCCGACGGCATTTGGGACAAAACTCCCATAACTGAACGAATCAAGGGGATTTCATGCTGCATAGCGGCGTAGCCCCGTTCGATCAGCTCGTCGGCTTTCGTGAATTCCAACATTCCAATATGTCCGATTCGCGGGGCGACGAAGACATCAGGTGGATCACCCGCCAGACGAGAGCGTGAAATGCGATCCATAACGATGTTCAATGCACCCATCATAACGGAGCCAATTTTGGGGCTCTTGCCGGGTTTAACACCACCGACCATTGATTTGAGCAGCAAACGATCTGGGCGGAGCTTGTTTAGACTTTGGCTGGCCAGTTCGAACGGGTCTGTTCCGTCGTCGTCATCGTCTTCATCCATATCCAATTCGTGGCTTGTTCCCATTGGCCCAAAGGCATCGCCATTCAGGCTGACAGCGATGACCATATGTGCGCCCAAAGCGCGGCAGGTAGAGACGGGGACAGGATTAACGAGCGCTCCGTCGATCATAAAACGACCATCGACTTTTACAGGCTCAAATGCACCAGGAAGGGCGTATGAGGCTCGGATCGCGGGAACGATTGGCCCACGTTGTAACCAGACTTCATATCCTGTGCGCAGGTCACAGGCGACCGCTGCGAACTTTTGGTCAAGGTCTTCGATATTCACGTCGCCCATATAATGTTCCAGAACACGCGCGAGTCGTTCACCACGCATGAGGCCAGAACCGCCCCAACGGACATCCATATATCCCATCATCTTGCGTTGGGTGAGGGACTGTGCCCATTTTTCCAAAACGTCGAGCTTACCCGATAAATAAGCTGCGCCGACAATGGCTCCAATCGACGTGCCTGCAATAATGTCGGGTTTTATGCCCGCCTCGATTAATGCGCGCATCGCCCCGATATGGGCCCAGCCACGGGCGACACCGCCCCCTAAAGCTAATCCGATGGGCGCACGTTGGCCCGTTCCGAGAGAGTGTGGTTCGATCCGCATGTTACAACCCTGAACAAAAGGCGCGTCATACGCAAGACGAGACATGTGCTAGATGAGCCGAAAATGAATACAAGTTTCAGGCTTTATTTCGGTTTAGTATGCTTCAACAGGGCAATAGGAGGACGCAATGATAAGAACATCACTGATACTGACGAGTTTCGCGGTTTTATCTGCGGGATGCGCAACAATTTCTGAGGATAGCTGTATCGCTGGGAGTTGGGAATCGCTTGGCTATGAAGATGGTCGAAACGGTGAGTCGCGCGGGAAGTTCACGAAGATCGCTGAAACCTGCGCCAAATATGGCGTGTCGCCCAATGCGAGCCAGTATCGAATTGGGTATGACCAAGGCCTTCCGTTATATTGTTCCTATGACCGAGGGTATGATCACGGCGAAGGCGGAAGTTCGTTAAAAACGGAATGCCGTGAAATCAATGCGGTACCTTATTTCGATGGCTATGATGAAGGTCGTGTCGTCTATGAAATTCGACGTGAATATGACAGCTTGATTCAAGCGTATGATTCAACGCGCAAGGCTTTGGTCAATGTTTCTGATCGCCTTTCCGTTGAAACGCTGGAGCCAGAGGACCGGAAGCGTTTGCGTAAGAAAGAACGCCGTTTACAGCGTCAGCTTGATGAAAATCGGATCGATATTCGGGCCTTTGAGCGTATCCAAAATTGGCCAAAACGCGATCTTAAGCCTGTTTATGATGAATAATGCTTAGCTAACAGCTGGCGTACAGCCGGCGCGTTCACCCATTTTTACCGAGCGCGCCGTCCAATAATTTTCCCCGATTTCATAATTGGCTTGTTTTCGCATCGTTGAATAGAAGTAGTAACAATTTTTGACTTGATAGACGCGAAAGCATCCGCCCGCGAGTTGGTTGGATGGATACATGTAACAGATCGCGTCACGCCGCACGAACCAACGTCCTGCGTCCACATTCCCACCTTCGCTATAGGTGAGTGTTCCATCGGCTTTGTGGTCTTCCACATAGAAGGATTCCGCCAATCCATTGCGTCCAAAATTATAGGCCCCGTCCATCGTAGAGCCAGAGAAAGCGGTCCTGATGTCATTGCCCATCAGTTGATTGGCATTGGGTCTAATGTCTGTGTCTTGCGATTGTGCCGTCGCAGCGAGAGGGAAAGCCCAACTCGATAGTGCGAAGCAGAGAGAGGTTTTGACGTGTGAACTAAACAAGTGACGGCTCGCAGCTAGGGGTTTCGCCCGCAATAACTGTTCGGGCCGTGAAGCCGAAACGGGCGATGCCTTCAACACTGACTTGATAATGATAGTAGCAATTCCCCCGCGTGAAAATTTTGAAGCAGGCTTGGCGTAATCTCGGATCGTCATAATCGTAACAGATCGTGTCATCCGCGATGTTCCACTTTCCCGTATCAACGTGACCTTGCTGAATATGTCGAATTTTTCCGTCTTTGGCCGTCGTTTCCTTAAAGGCGAAGGTCGAGATATTTCGATTGAGGAAATTATAACTGCCTTGATGCGTCTGTCCGTCGAAGACTGTGGTGAGCTCCGCGCCTGATAGGGGCGTGGCGTATTCAACATCGGGATAAGGTTCATCTGACTGATTGTTCAGAACTTGTGCGCTGACGGCAAACGGCCAGAGCAACGCAATCGTGATCATCGGGAGCAGGGTGATATATCTCATAACTGCAGCTTTAGCATGGATTTGCGCAGATGCCATGTTAGGCTTCTTTCATGTCCAGCCCTAATGAACCTGAGCCCAACAAACGTCTCCGCCGCGCGTCGCGCTATCAACGTGTTCAAGAACGTAAGGCAATTCAACGCGCGTCTGATCAACGGTTTTACAATGCGATGTTTATGATTATGGGCGTTTTGGCGCTGCTTGCGATCCTTTTGGGGGCCATCATGATGAATGGTGTCTCTGGTGGTTTCGAGGGCATGTCGGGATGGACGAGCCCCTGGGTGTTTGGTTTCACGAAGCTTGAAGTTGCGGGTGTTGGCTTTGTCGGGTTTATCGCCTTCGCCGTTTGGCTTCGGATGCGTCGTAAACGTTGATTTACGGACGTAATCGCTTGTGATTCGTGGGGGTAAGGCGTAAGGCGCGCACGTTTTTATTAACCGATCATATTGGAGATCATCATGGGCTATCGTATCGCCGTCGTAGGAGCCACAGGCAACGTCGGGACGGAAATGCTTGCGATTTTGTCCGAGAGTGACTTGGATATTGAAATCGTTCACGCGCTCGCCAGTCGTAAATCCAAAGGTCGCATTGTCAGCTTTGGCGATGACGACTTGAAATGCGAAGACCTCGACATGTTCGATTTCACAACCGTTGATATCGCGCTGATGAGTGCAGGTGGCGACGTGTCCAAAAAATGGTCCCCTAAGATCGCTGCGGCGGGTGCTATCGTTATCGATAACTCTTCGACATGGCGCATGGACCCAGATGTTCCGCTGATCGTTCCAGAAGTGAACGCTGACGAAGTCATGAACTTCAAAAAGGGCATCATCGCCAACCCAAATTGTTCCACGATTCAAATGGTTGTTGCGCTGAAGCCTTTGCATGATCGGGCAACCATCAAACGCGTTGTTGTGTCGACCTATCAATCCGTTTCGGGTGGCGGAAAGAAGAACATGGATGAACTTTGGTTGCAGACCAAAGGCATCTATTCCAACGACCATTTCCAACCGATCAATTTCACAAAGCAAATCGCCTTTAACGTGATCCCACATATCGATGTCTTCATGGATGGCGGCGACACAAAAGAAGAGTGGAAGATGAAGGCCGAGACGAAGAAAATTCTGGACCCGAAAATCAAGGTCACTGCGACTTGTGTGCGCGTCCCTACATTTGTGGGTCATGCCGAAAGCTTGAACATCGAATTCGAAAACGAAATCAGTGCAGATGAAGCCCGCGCCTTGCTGCGCGAGAGCCCAGGCCTGATGGTTGTCGATAGGGCGGATAATGATGATCCTGCTTATGTGACGCCTGTTGAATGCGTCGGTGAATATGCAACATTTGTTTCCCGTATTCGTGAGGATAGCACGCAGGACAACACGCTGAACCTTTGGTGTGTGTCTGATAACCTCCGCAAGGGCGCGGCGCTAAATTCGGTTCAGATCGCAGAATTGCTCGCGAACCGTAAATTGCCGAGGAATGCGCAGTCTAAGTAAAGCTGCCTTTAACCACTTCTTTTCATCCCCGCCTAGGCCGGGATGAATGTGTTGCGCTTTCGACTGACACCCAAGTGAGTAGATTATCGTTATCGACCTTAAACTGATCCTCGCCTGCGCGGGGATGAAAAAAATACTGTGGTTTAGGCAGCTGAAATTACCTGCTGGCCATCTTGGGCGGAGCTTTGATTGTCTTATTTAAGCGGGACTGTCCGCGTGGTTGGTTTCCGCGATGGAATACCAAGATAGAAAAGTTGTTTTACGCAAAGACCAAGTGGATTGGGCCATAAGCCCCTTCCACCCTCGCATTTAAGCTTACACTTAATTGCTCGGCCACGCAGCGGCAGTTTTTGAA
>CALHXF010000073.1 GCA_938040095.1 uncultured Caulobacterales bacterium | reverse complement strand
ACAACCCAAGCTGATATGCAGACTCAGATAGGAGCAACGCGTGAGGCCATTGCAACGGCGCGGAGTTTCGCCAATGCGTTGGCGTTGGTTAAAGCCGAGTGTGACCAAGCCAAGGCCTCCGCTGATCGCGCGACCGCAAGGAAAAATGAGCAAATCGAAAAACTCGTCACCTTTAACGCAACGCAAGACTCGCTCACCACACTGGAAATTGAGGACAAGGCGTTGAAGACGGGTTTGGCTGAGAACCGTGATGAGCGTGATCAATTGCGTCAGGATATAACGGGCTTCGAGCAGCAGCTTACTGAACAGGAAAAACAGCGATCTCGACGGGAAACATTTGCGCGTCAAAGGCAACGCTTAGAAACGATTGGGCGAGAAACGGCGCGCCTAACCGGCGTTTTGGAAGAACTCGATAAGGTTCAACTTAATTTGGAGGCGCTCACAGAATCCATTGCCGACCTATCTCCCGTTCGCCGCGCCGATGTCGATACGCTGCGTCGCGCCGAAGACCGAAAGCGTCAGGTCGCTGCCGAACTTGCAGCGCTTTCCACACGTCTTTTCTTAGAGCTAACCCCAGAAGGCGCAGGTAAAGCTGTGGTCGACGGCCGCTCTCTGGGAAGTGGTGCGTTTGAGCTCTCTGGTGATGCTATTTTACATCTGGACGGCATTGGGCGTCTGCGCAGTGATGATGGTCGTTTGGGAGAATTATCAACAGAGCAGGCACAGGCACAGTCAAATTATTCTGAGTTACTGTCACAATTTGGGGTCACAGGCGTCGGCGAAGCGATACAAATTGCCGACCAACGGCATGCCGGCGAGGCTGATCGAAAACGGCTGACGGTGGATATTGCGCGTCTCGCCCCACAAGGACGGGCAGCTTTGGAAGCAGACCTCTCAACGGGCCAGTCTGAGGTCGAAACTCTAACAGATAGTCTCAATGATCTCGGGGCTGAATTTGAGGTCGATCTGGCTGACACACCTGACGGTGATCCAGATCTAGCGGGGAATTTGCGCAGTACCCGCGCAAGGCTGACAATCTTAGAGGAAGGCCTGGAGCAACTCCAAGCCTCACGTGCAAAATTCGAAAGCGAAAAAGCCCGTTTGCTTGAACGGCTGGCAGGTTTGAACTTGCCAAGCTCAAAGGAAGAACGTGAGAAACAGGTAAATAATTTCGCAGTTGAAACGTTGAAGTCTGAAACCGACGCCCGTGCCGCCAAGGCCAAAGTCGACACAATGACTTCCCAAGCGCCGTCACAGCCTTTGGATATGTTGGAAGCGAGATTGAAACGCCTCGAAAACGTCGCGATGCAATATCGTAATACGATGGACGCGTTGAAAACGGAATCGGCGGGTCTCACCGCGCGTCGAGATGCGGCCTTTGAAGGCGAAGATGCTGACGGCAAGGTCACAGCGTTGCAGGCGCGTTTAAAGCAATATCAAGCTGACCTATCCCATCATACACGCGCCAAAGATATCCGCATACTGTTGCGTGAAACCCTGACCCAAACCCAGTTGCGTTTGCGCGAGGCTTATACGGCCCCCGTCGCGGAAGAACTTGCACCGCTTTTGTCGATGGTAATTCCTGGTGCGCGGGCAGGATTGGGAGATAATTTGGGTGTCGATACGGTTCATCGGGGCGGTCGAAGCGAAGCAATCGCCCAACTCTCTGGTGGAACGCAAGAGCAATTCGCGATCCTGACACGGTTGGCCTATGCTCGGCTTCTTGCCCGCGGCGGCGCAAGCGCCCCTGTCATTCTCGATGATGCCCTCGTTTATGCGGATGATGCACGCCGGGACGCGATGTTTGATGTGTTGAACCATGTCAGTTCTGGCGAAGACCCTATCCAGATATTATATCTATCGTGTCACAAGGGTGCGACATTACATTTGGGCGGAAATGCCATTAATCCGAAACCTTGGCTTTAGGCTCGCGTCTGCCCCGCGTTTTCCGTATGAAGAGCAAAATCATTATCTTATCGAGAGTTTGAGATGAGTACCCCTAGTTTTACCCTGACATTTTCTTGCGCCGACCAACCTGGAATCGTAGCGAAAGTCAGTGGGTTTCTATTTGATCTGAACGCCAATATTTTGAGCGCGCAACAGTATAAGGACCCTGCGAATAATCAGTTCTTTATGCGCGTTGTTTTCGGTTTCGCATCGGAGGCCGCTTTACCTGTCGAACTCTCTAAGCAAATTGAAGCCTTGGCGGAGACGCTCATGTTGAACTGGACACTGACAGATCGACGTCGCAAGAAACGTGTGGTGTTGATGGTCTCTAAATTCGATCACTGCTTAGCGGATTTACTTTATCGAATGCGTGTCGGTGAATTAGAAATGCAGGTGGTTGGCATCGTCTCAAATCACCCAAAATCCGCTCTGAATTTGAAGAACTTCGGCGATATTCCTTATCACCACCTCCCGATTACCAAGGCGACGAAGCCACAGCAAGAAGCGCAAATTAAGGCGATCATTGAAGAGACTGATACGGAATTAGTTGTTCTCGCGCGATATATGCAAATTCTCTCCGATGATTTCTCAACCTTCCTCGCGGGCCGTTGTGTCAATATCCACCATAGCTTTCTTCCTGGATTCAAAGGTGCCAAACCTTATCATCAGGCGCATCGCCGTGGCGTTAAGATGATTGGAGCCACCGCGCATTTCGTGACAGCGGACCTCGATGAAGGCCCGATCATTGTGCAAGATGTGGAACAGATCAGTCATGTCGATACGCCTAAGGATTTAGTGCGAAAAGGCCGAGGCATTGAGCAACGCGTGTTGTCTCGAGCTGTTGGTTATTTGTTAGAAGATCGCGTTCTGTTGAACGAAAGCAAAACTGTTGTGTTTGCCTAAAACCCGACCAATCTAGCGTGGTCCTTGACGACGTCTTTGAAATCCGCGAGACGCCCAACCTAGAGTTCTGAAAGCGAGTAGATAGCGATGAAGACGATTAAACTCTCCAATAGAGATTGGACGATTGGCGGCGAGGGTCCGTTGGCCGTCATCGCGGGATTAAATGTTTTGGAAGACATAGGTCTCGCGCTGGAGGTCGGGACGGAGTTAAAACGCGTCTGCGGTGAACTTGGTTTGCCATATGTTTTCAAAGCGAGTTTCGACAAAGCTAATCGCTCTTCCATCACGTCCTATCGCGGGCCAGGTTTGGAGACAGGCCTCGCCATGATGGCGCGTGTGAAGTCCGAACTTAACGTGCCAATTTGTACGGATGTGCATGAAATCGACCAAGCTGAACGGGTTGCCGAGATTGCTGATATTGTTCAGCTTCCCGCTTTCCTCTGCCGTCAGACTGATTTGGTTGTCGCAATGGCCAAAGCTACCGGAGCGGCGGACGGTATTCTTCATGTCAAAAAAGCGCAATTCCTTGCGCCTTGGGATGTCAAAAATATCATCACAAAAATTGGCGAAGTTGCGCCAGATTTGGGTGTGATCATGTGCGAGCGTGGGACAAGCTTTGGCTACAATAATCTCATCGTTGATATGTTGGGCATCGGCGCGATGCATGACCTTGGCGTGCCTGTTACGATTGACGCCACCCATGCTGTGCAACTGCCTGGCGCTGACCCGCGTACGGCGGGCGCATCAACGGGTGGTCGTCGCGAAGGTGTTCCCATCATCGCGAAATCTGCCGTTGCAGCGGGCGCAGATGGCGTGTTTTTAGAATTTCATACCGATCCAGATGCGGCATTGTGCGATGCGCCGAGCTGCCTCCCATTGACGGCGGCCTCGGACCTGCTCAAAACGTTGAAAAGGATCCGAGAGTCGGTGATAGCATAAGTGACCAATGTGGTTTGAATAGGGGCGAAGAAAATGTCTGATCAAGAATATGACCTAAAAGGTCGCGAAATTATTGTTGTCGGCGGCGGTGGTTATATCGGTGCACATGTCTGCAAGATGATTGCAGAAAATGGCGGGACCCCGATTGTTTTCGATAATTTCCAAGCTGGCCATAAGCATGCGGTCAAATGGGGGCCATATGTTACCGTTGATCTGCGCGATCGCGCCGCAACTTTGGCTGCCTTCCAACAGCATAAAGACGTGGAAACCGTCGTTCATCTCGCCAGTTCTATCGAAGTTGGCGAAGGCGAGAAACAGCCAGAAGGCTTCTACGAGAACAATGTTTCAGGCGCGCTGAACATCCTGATGGCCATGCGCCAGACACAGGCCGATAATCTCATTTTCTCCTCGACCTGTGCGACCTATGGCGAAACGCAGAATATGCCTTTGTTGGAAACAGAGGTTCAAAACCCGTTCAGCGTCTATGGCAAGACCAAGCTGGCGATTGAGCATATGATCCAGAGCTATCATAAGGCCTATGACTTAAATTATGTGACCTTCCGGTATTTCAATGCGTCGGGTGCTGACGCCAGCGGCGACATTGGTGAAGAACATGATCCTGAAACGCATCTTATTCCGAATGCTCTCAAAGCCGCAGCGGGACGGGGCAATCGGATGAAGCTCTTCGGGACCGACTATGACACGCCCGATGGGACCTGTGTACGCGATTATATCCACGTCAACGACATCGCTTTGGCGCACATCCACGCCATCCGCGCGATGGATGAAGGTCTGTCACAAGCCGAAGTTAATCTCGGCACAGGCGAGGGCTATAGCGTCCTTCAGATCATCAAGGCGATTGAAGAGGTCACGGGTTTGCCTGTTCCCTATGATGTAGGTCCACGTCGCGAAGGCGACCTTACGCAACTTTTTGCGAATGCGGCCCGCGCAGAAGAAATCCTCGGATTTACGCCGCAACATTCCAGTCTCGAAAATATCATTCAAACGGCCTGGAATTTCCACAAAACAAAATGGGGTATTTGATCGAAATACCCTCCAAGTTTTTCTGATATGAATAGCCATATCCGTAGGTTTTCAATCTTTGGTATCACGGCCCTATTAATGGGCTGCGGTAGTGGTAGTTCGGTTGCTCCGACCCCTGTTTCAATGACCCCTCCACCCGTTGACCTTCCAGTTTCGGTGGTTCTCCCAGTTCCAGACGCTGCCCCCTCGGGTAACGACTTTCATCCGCTCAATAAGGGCTGGGTGTCTGTTTGGTCTGATGAGTTTGAGGGCACAGACCTTGATCGTGCGAAATGGGAGGTTGAAGAATCCTGTTGGGGCGGCGGCAATGACGAACGCCAATGCTATACTGATCGCCCCGAAAATGTTGAAATTATTAATGGTCTGCTTCGTCTCAAAGCGTATCTTGAGACTTATACTGGGCCACAATATCCGCAGGGTTTTCCAAACGGAAGAGGCGTTCAAATAACGCAGGAATATACCTCGGGGAAGGTCCGTACCCGAAACTTAGCAGATTGGACTTACGGGAGGTTTTCTGCCCGCATGAAACTGCCATCTGGCCAAGGTACATGGCCTGCGTTCTGGATGTTGCCCGCAGACAATGTTTATGGCGGTTGGGCTGCGTCTGGAGAGATCGACATTATGGAAGCGGTCAATCTCGGTACAAGCTGTGCGACCTGCGAAGGCGGTGTTGGCGAGAACCGATCCTCTGGCGCCCTTCACTACGGTGGCGTCTCTCCAGATAACACGTTTCAATTTGCGCATAATCAGCTTTCCGGTGGCGCAACAGCGAAAGATCAATATCATGTGTATGCCGTTGAATGGGGCGAAGGGCGCATAAATTGGTTCGTGGATGGTCAAAAATACTTCTCACTTAATTCCGAGCAATGGAATTCTGGTGCAGTCAGTAAGGAGGCACATCCTCACGCTCCATTTGATCAAGATTTTTATCTTATGTTTAATATGGCCGTTGGCGGTCGATTGTCCGAGACCAACAATGACGGTGGCTTTGTTGCCTCCAATTTTCCAACCGAGGTCTTGGTGGATTGGGTGCGGGTCTATCAGTGCGAATTTGACGGCACCTCGGGTCGTTCTTGTATGGATGGAGAATTATGAGAAACGTCATGCATTGATTTTAAGGTAGAGAGGACAGGGACGACAAATTATCGGATTGCCGCCCCGTTCTCGCGCGGCAAGAACAATAAAGAGATCGCGAAAAATCTGGGCTTGAGCCCGAAAACGATTGATAGTCATAGAACGAACCTTCTTCGTAAGATGAATGTCAATTCAACGGCAGCCCTCTTGGTTAAAGCGATACAAACTGGCGTGCTTGATGTCTAGTGAGGTGAATTAGGCTCAGTCCAGCCCCGAGAGGTCGCGACTGAAGACTTTTTCACGGCAGTCATCTAGCTCGTCGGCCAATCGGTTTGCGACGATGATATCCGAACTGTTTTTGAAATCCTCAAAGTTGGAAATGAGGCGCGATCCGAAAAATGTGTCTTCGGACATTTTAGGTTCGTAAATCTGGACTGTTATGCCTTTGGCTTTCAAACGCTTCATGACGCCCTGAATGCTTGAGGCTCTAAAGTTATCTGAGCCTGCCTTCATGACCAAGCGGTAGATGCCAACGACCTTCGGGTTTAGCTTGATAATCGCATCCGCAATGAAATCTTTGCGCGTTGTATTGCTATCAATAATCGCGCTGATCAGGGTTTGTGGGACTTGCGTATAATTCGCCAGAAGTTGCTTGGTGTCTTTCGGGAGGCAATAGCCGCCATATCCGAATGAAGGATTATTATAGTGATCCCCAATTCTCGGATCGAGGGAAACGCCGCTAATGATCTCCTGCGGGTCAAGGTCACGTTGATAGGCGTAACTGTCGAGCTCGTTGAAATAGGCGACACGCATAGCCAGGAACGTATTGGCGAAGAGTTTGATCGCTTCGGCTTCACATGGGCCTGTATGTAAAACAGGAATATCCTCAATATCTGCGCCTTCGCATAATAGGTTTGCAAATAATTTCGCGCTCTCTGAGTGGGCACCAATGATAATCCGTGACGGATTGAGGTTGTCGTGAACGGCTTTCCCCTCCCGCAGGAACTCAGGAGAAAAGAAAAGGTCCACTTTGTATTCGGCTTGCATCTTCTCGACGAAGCCGACAGGAATAGTGGATTTAATCACGATAGTTGAGGTGGGCGAGATATTCTGGACGTCTTTGATGACCGAGACGACGCTGGATGTATCAAATTGGTTGGTGTCCGCGTCATAGCTTGTTGGCGTGGCGATGAGAATGAAATCGGCTCCAACAAATGCGTCCTGCGTATCGACCGTTGCCCGTAGGTTTAAATGTCCAGACGCGAGCATTCGCGCGGCTTCGCTATCTTCAACGGTGGGTTTGCCTGCATTGATGAGCGCAACGCGATCTGGATCGAGGTCTACTGCAACGACTTCATGTTTCTGAGCCAGAATGACGGCATTTGATAATCCGACATATCCGAGGCCAACTATTGCAATTTTCATTTGCCGTCCGAGCTTCAATACAGGGTCTCAATGTCCGAGACGCTTTAGTAACGCATTTGAGATTGTTGAACACAAGTTATAAATCGTAGAGATTCCGACGCCCGCAGCGGTTACGTCAAACAGCTATGATGTATCGGTTCTGTCGGTCTTCGCCGCGCCTGAGGGTCGAAGATGCCGCAAATGGTGGAGCCTAGGAGAGTCGAACTCCTGACCTCTTGCATGCCATGCAAGCGCTCTACCAACTGAGCTAAGGCCCCTCATGATGTCCATTTGGGTTTGGTCGCGCCGTTTAACGCCCGACGCGGGGCGTGGCAAGTATGTTTTGCGGGCTAGAGCGACCTAACCCGCAGCTTTATTAGATTTCGACTTCTTCTGCGTCGCCATCATCTGTCCCTGGTGGCAATGTGTCATCATCATCAGCAACAAGTGCGGCGTCTTCATCTTCGTCTTCATCGGTTGAGAAACCGTCAAAGTCTGGCGATTTGCCATCATCATCATCGCCAGCTGCGCCAGAAATGAGGGCTGCGTCGTCCCCATCAAGCTCTAGCTCTTTGGCTGCGACTTCATCTTCATCGATGTCTTCTTCATCGATTTCGACGGCGTCTTCGATGTCATCGTCATCCGCATCGTCGTCTTTAGACGTTTGCGGCTTCAACGGCGCATTCGGCAGAACCGCGTTCGGATCTAGCTCGCTTGGGTCGAAACTATGCTGACACATCGGACACACAGCTGGGTTGCGTGTGAGGTCATAAAACTTTACTTCGCACTCGGGACAGACCCGTTTTGTGCCGATATCAACTTTTGCCATGAGGGACACCTTCTAATGTCTTGCGATTAGCTTGCAGATTTGCCAGACCCGCGCGTCTTAGCGGCTGACCAATGTGAGTCAACAATCAATGGAGGCGCAAGCCCATCATGCGCAGTTCTTCTACCCTCTCACAAGCTCTTTCTGGCACTGTGAGCGCCCCAGGTGACAAATCGATTAGTCATCGGTCGATGATTTTTGGGGCGATGGCGTCCGGCACAACACATGTCACAGGCCTGTTGGAAGGTGCAGATATCCTCTCGACGGCCTCTGTCATGCAAGCTTTGGGCGCAACAATCACGAGAACGGGCGACGGGGCCTACACGATTGAAGGCTGTGGCGAGACGGGATTGCAGAGCCCTGACGTGGATTTAGACTGCGGGAACGCAGGAACAGGCGTCAGATTGATCATGGGAGCCTGTGCAGGCTATAAGCTGCGTGCGACCTATACGGGCGATGAATCGCTCTCTTCGCGCCCCATGAACCGCATTCTTGATCCCTTACGCGCGATGGGCGCAACGGCCACAGCCGAAGAAGGTGGACGTTTGCCTGTTATCTTGGACAGTGACGGTCAACTTAAGCCTTTGACTTACACGCCGCCCGTCGCATCGGCGCAGGTGAAATCAGCCGTCTTACTCGCTGCCGTGAACACCGTTGGCGTCACAACGATTACTGAGCCTATCCCAACGCGCGATCACACGGAAAACATGTTGCGTGCCTTTGGCGCTAAGGTTGAGGTCACGCAGAAAAACGGCGCGAATGTCATTCGCCTCGAAGGACCTGTGACACTCAAGGGCACGAATGTGAATGTGCCAGGCGACCCGTCTTCTGCGGCCTTTATGATTGTTGCGGCGCTGATCACGCCGGGTTCTGATATTACGGTTGAGAACGTCATGATGAACCCCACGCGGACAGGTTTGTTTGATTGCCTAACGGAGATGGGCGGACATGTACGCCCGACCAATTTCCGGAAATCAGGTGGAGAAGTTATTTCCGACATTCATGTGAAATACTCCAAACTGAACGGTATTACCGTGCCGCCCGCGCGTGCCGCGTCTATGATTGATGAATATCCGATCTTGGCTGTGGCGGCGGCCGTGGCGAAGGGGACCACGATAATGGACGACATTGGCGAGTTGCGGGTCAAAGAAAGCGACCGTATCAAAGCCACTGTGGCTCTTTTGGCGGAAAATGGCGTTGATGTGACAGAACTCGAAAACGGGATAAAAGTCACAGGCGGCGATGTCGCAGGTGGCGGCGTTGTTGTGACACATCATGATCACCGCATCGCCATGAGTGCTTTGATTTTAGGCCTCGTCGCTAATGCCCCTGTGAGTATTGATGATGGCGCGATGATCGCGACTAGCTTCCCAACCTTCTTTGACGTTATGACCGAACTCGGCGCGAACGTTATGGCGGGTGAGGCCAGATGAGCGTCATTGCGATAGATGGCACCTTTGCGTCAGGCAAAGGGACGTTGGGCAAAGGTTTGGCGGCGCATTATGGTCTGCCTTACCTCGATACAGGTAAACTTTATCGCGCCACGGCTAAGCGTGTTTTGGACGCAGGCGGTGATGTCACCTCTTCTGTCGATGGCACACTTGCGGCCAAAGCGATTACGGCAGATGAGTTGTCCGATCCAATATTAAAATCTGGACCCATTGGTGCCGCGGCGTCGAAAGTCTCTGTTCACCCTGATGTCCGTGCAGCTTTATTTGATTTTCAACGCGATTTCGCAGCCCAAGGCGGCGTGTTGGATGGTCGCGATATTGGCACGGTCATTTGCCCCGACGCCGATGTGAAACTCTATGTCACGGCCAGTCCCGAGGAGCGCGCAAAACGCCGTCATACTGAACTGACAGGGTATGGTGAAACGCTGTCTATTGATGACGTTTTGGCGCAATTGATTGAGCGCGACACACGCGATAGCACGCGCGCGACAGCGCCCCTGAAACCCGCCGAAGATGCGCATATGATCGATACGACAGGCATGAGCATTGCGCAGGTCTTACAGACCGCAGTTTCAATCTGTGACGCGGTCCTGACGCGCTAGGGTTTCTTTGTTTGCGGGAATGCGCCTAATTCTGGACGTCGGTGTCAAGGGTGGAGAGGGCGACAGGGTCGATAATGACCTCAAATTCTACCGACTTTAAATAATCTTTGGCACGCACGACCACGATCGTTTCTGATGTCTCGCCGTCTCGAATATAGGTCGCAGGTACGCCTGTATTTGGCCGCACGAGCCCCACCGCATAGCGCAGGTCGGAACTGTTCCCGATCACGCGCTCTCCAAAATGGGTCACGATATCGTCGACACGCAACCCGCCATTCGAAGCCGCGCCACCGATGGTCACTTCAACAATATGTGCACCGTCCAGATCAGCCAGTTTGAGGCGTGTTTGCACCTCTTGTGTAACGGGCGTAATTAATACGCCGAGCGAACCGCGCGAGACGCTGCCATAGGTTTCTAACTGATCTGCCACAGCGCGAAATGTATGTGAGGGGATCGCAAACCCAATCCCCGATGAGCCTCTATCTTTCGCCACTATCGCAGAATTAATACCAATTAATTGACCCGCAGAATTAACGAGCGCGCCACCCGAATTCCCCGGATTAATCGCGGCGTCGGTTTGAATGAGATCGGAATATCCGAGTGGATTATCATCCGTGCGTCCAATCGCTGACACAATACCTGTGCTGACACTATGAGATAAACCAAAGGGATTGCCGACGGCAATAACCAAGTCCCCCACCAGAACATCATCCGACATAGAAATCGGTAGAGCAGTCAAATTATCCGCTGTGATCTGCAAGAGGGCGAGGTCCGTCTCGCTATCTTGTCCTAAAATTCGCGCGGCGTAGCGGCGTTTATCAGATAGAATGATACTCATGGATTGCGCGTCAGCGATCACATGGTCATTGGTCAGGATAAGACCTTTTTCAGCGTCAATAATCACGCCTGACCCAATCCCGCCTACGGTTGTTCCATCGGCTTCCTCTGTCATCACCGTTGAAATCGACACGACACCAGGTGTGACGCCCTGAATAATCGGCGCCATCGTGAAGACGTTTCGCGCTTTATCATAGCTGATCGCCGAATTCATTTGCGCGAATGCGGGCGTAGAGACCCCGAGAGAGAGGGTGAAGACAGATAAGAGAAGGGCGAGAGAGTGACGCAAGGCAAGCTCCGAGTTTAATGGCACATAGGGAATTGCAAACGGGCGGGTGTGCAATGTTATAACTAACACAGATTTGAACGCTTTCCGCAAGGTTCAATACGTCACGTGGGGAGTTTGTAACGGAATCGACGAAATGATGACCGAAAGGTAAATGCCATGCGGTATCGCTTACAGCCCCCGTTGAAACTTTGGTTTCAACATTGGGAACCACCTATAGCTTGATACCCAAAGAATAGGACGTCCGCGCAGCGGCAACCGCGATGGCTGCCAGAGTTCGTTTCAATGTGTTTACGCAATTGTCACTGCGCGGCGATGCTTTCGAATAACGGCCTCACTTGATTGCAGCCGTTACAGGCTGTCAGGCACGCGCCATTCGGTCCCTCAACTACAGGCGTTACCCCAAGGTGATAGACACAC
>CALHXF010000072.1 GCA_938040095.1 uncultured Caulobacterales bacterium | reverse complement strand
CAATCAACATTCCCCTATGCCTATCACCTGGATGCCGTAAAATTAGGACAGGTTCTCACCGAGTTTGGAATAAATCACGGCATTGATCATAAGCTCACCAAGATCGAGGCGGTCAATTTGAACGAGGCCGGAGAAATTACGGGTCTTGTCAGCGAACAGGGCGATGAATTTTCAGCTGACCTGTATATTGATTGCACAGGCTTTTCAGCGCGGCTTGCTTCCAAAGTTATGAGTGAGACGCAAGATTACTCTGATACGCTTTTATGTGACCGGGCCGTCACGATGTCCGTTCCTTATGAGGTTTTTCGGCCGGATCATATTCTGCCTTATACCTCCGCCAAGGCCTGCGATGCGGGTTGGCTTTGGGATATTAATTTACGGTCGCGGCGCAGTCTGGGTTATGTCCATTCCAGCGCCCATATATCCGCTGATGAAGCCGAGGCTGAGCTTCAGAAAATGGAAGGCCCTCATGCTGACGCGGTTGAAGCCAAACATATCCGTTTTAAAACCTATAAACGCAAACAGTCCTGGAACTGTAATTGTATCGCCATTGGTTTGGCTGATGGATTTGTCGAACCCTTAGAATCAACTGGTCTGTATATGATGCAATTCGCGGCGCAGAGCGTGGCGGATATCCTGCGTTTTGGAAATCGTTATACGCCCGAAACAACGCATCAATTTAATCGCCTCATGCAAAACCTGTTTGACGAAATTTTAGGTTATGTCGCCTTGCACTACTTAACATCCAAGCGAAGAGATACCCAATTTTGGATAGAGGCTACCCGCGAAGAGCGCATTCCTCATCATTTGAAATATTTATTGTCGGAATGGAAACGACGCCCGCCGCATGACATGGATTTGTTGCAGACGCACCGATTGTTTTCCTTGGAGAGTTATGAGTATCTCTTATTTGGCATGGGATTCATGACAGACGGAGATATAAACGCCAAACATACTGCATTTGATAATTCTGATGCCTTGCGTAAATGTTATGCAAAACTGCCCTTGCACGAAGACTGGCTTAATCAAGCTATTGGGTAACGTTTGGTGTGTTTAAAATTGATTGATTGCTATCCACGGCAGGCTATGGTCGAGCCAGACTTTAATTTGAGGACATATGGCAAAAAAAGTTACAATGGCGGAATTGGCGCGGCTGGCAGAGGTTGATGTGTCGACCGTATCGCGTGCGCTCAATGACAGTCCATTGGTCAAACCTCATACTAAGACCGCTATTTTAAAAATAGCCGATGAAATTGGGTATACTGTAAATGTCGCGGCCAGAAATCTGCGCAAACAATCCAGCGAGGCGATTGGGATTGTCATCCCGCTCGCGCCGGGCTCGGAGCAAACGATTTCAGATCCCTTCTTTTTGGAAATGGTCGGAGCTGTCTCACATGCTGCGTCAAAACATGGCTACGATTTGATTGTCTCAGTTCCCCAAGATGAAATGACGATTGCGGAACGCCGCTTGCTTAGGTCGGGCCGGGCCGATGGCTTAATCGTTATCGGTCAGGCGGGGCGATCTGAGCGCTTAAATGCCATGAGCGCATCAAACTCAAATATCATTGTTTGGGGCGGTGCGCATGGTGAGCAAAATTACGCTCTCGTCGGGAGTGACAATGTTAAAGGGGGTAAGCTGGCGGCCTCTCACCTTTTGTCGCTCGGCCGCCGGAGGATTTTATTTTTGGGAGACGTCACCCTGCCTGAAGTTGCCCTACGATATGAGGGTTATGTAAAAGCCCATAATGATGCTGGTATGGCTTATGATCCGGATTATGTGCTTAAGCTTAATTTCGGCGGGCAAACCGCCTATGATGGGGTATTGGAGTTTATCGATAAAGGCTTTGAGTTTGATGCGATTTTTGCAGCGTCGGATGTCTTGGCAATGGCCGCTATTCATGCCTTACAATCACGGGGGATTTCCATTCCCAAAGACGTCAGCATTGTCGGATATGACGATATCGGACAAGCGCGATTGTCGACCCCGCCGCTATCAACAATTAATCAAAATATAGGCCGAGGGGGTGAAATGATGGTCAGCCTTTTACTTGATAAAATTGCAGGTAAGGCGGTAAAATCTCAATTCACTGATACCGAACTTGTCATTCGCCAGTCTTGTGGAGGGGCGGCCTAGAGATTAATCGTCTGAACGGGCGCAAATGTCAGTTGCTTTTCAGCACTCGCGCATTCTGTGACGGGCGCGATAAGTTTTAATTGACCAGCCGCAAAATCCGTCTCGATGATGCTGGCCCCGAACATGTTGGGAAGTCCCGGGATAATGGGAGAGTGCTCATCCTTATAGCTGACCCAAGGGCCCCGGATATTATGAGCCTTGTAGAGCCTAAGCGTCTTAGTCACTTCACTATCATTTTGCCCTTCAAATAATCGGTCGCAAGCTGAGATCAGCATATAATAAGTATCATTGAGTGCATCAAAATAGAGCTTGGGGACTTCTGCTTGGGTGATAGTCATTGCATCAGGCAGAGTGATTGGAGGATGGAGGGTCTCAATTTCGAAGCCCGCTTTCGTTTCAATGAGGGTTGCATGAGCGATAGCCCCGACCTTTGGGCTTACCTTGGCTGACCAAAATGCATGAATGACACCGTCACGATCGATAAAGGTGTAAGGATCACGCCAGGCTAAGATAGGGCCGCCTTCTTCACCATCTTTGTGGCCAAGTTGATCTTTTGGCCCGAGATAATATCCAGCCTCAATAATAGCATCATAGTCACGATTTGGGCATGATGCTGGTTTCTGCGCTATTTGTTCAAAGGCCATGCCATCGGATGATATAGCGAAACCTATACTTTGCAAAAAGGGATGGTCTTCATCAAGGTTCCGCAAGCCTGTAAAACCCATGAGTTTACGGTTATCCGGCAGGCGTGTGGCCGAACCACTCCAGACATTTCGGCTATAATATGAATCCGGATCAGGGGAGCGCGTTAGAACAGATCCCAAGTCGGACCAGCTCTCGCCTTTATCGCTGCTTTCGAAATGGCGAATGTGAAAGGGATAATTATTGCGGTGTTCAGGCAGTATCGGCGTCCCATCTTCCGCTGAGCGGCTGAGTGCCAAGGCATAAAGGTGGAGCTGGTGGCCTTCTTTATACGTCCAACTATCCCACAGCCAGAGCGTTGGGTGAACAATGCCGTCTTTATATCCGCGCAAGGAAAATGGCGGAATTGATGGGTTGGGTTTGGTCATTATCATCTCAACCCTGCAAATTATATTCTGTAATATTGGCATGCTGCAAAGCGCTTGCCGCCGGGTTCTTGAGGTGATTGTAAATCATGCCGAGGAACAATAATCCCGCAAGCGCAGTTGCGAGGATAAATCCATAGCGCATGTCTCCGCCAAAACTATCAGCGACAAAACCCATCAAGGGCGCAATTGCAGCCGCTGAGACAGCGGTGAAAAATAAAATCAACCCCGCTACAGCACCATGTTTGGACTTTGGAAAGCAGCTAATACCTTTAGAGTTCAGCGTCGGATACATCATCGACATAAACAATCCCGAAAGCGGCATCAGGAAAGCCGCAACAGTTTGTCCGAAAAATGCACTCGCCGCAAAACAGGCAAATATAATGCCGGAAAATAGCACCATGACCGTTGTCCATTTTACATGTTTTAATATCCAAATGCCCAAAAAGCGACCCAGCGCACGGAATACAAAAAAGACCATCACGGCATAAGTTGCCATCCAGGTCGCAATTTGCGTGCCAGAATATCCGTCTAGATAAGAGGGGAGCCATACAAAAATTGACACTTCAGCAGCGACGTAGAGGGCAATGGCCATAGAAAATCCCATCGCGTATTTATTTTTCATGAGGGCAAACGACTTCCATAAATTGACGGGCTCATCGCTAGAGGTCTTGGTTTCAGGGTAATTCGTAAACGCCGCCCAAATAATCATGATTAGGCAAAGCGCGGCTGCAAAAAGATAAAGGTAGGTCCAGGAAATTCCTCGTGCGTGAAGCGACACGACCAAGAGCGGACCTACAATCGCGCCAATACCAAAGAAGCCCTCCAAAGCGTTCATTGTACGCGTGTGTTCCTCCGTTGACGTTGTAATGTCACTAATCAGAGCCAACGCGGCGGTCTTAAAAATACCAATGGCAAGACCGCTTACGAAAAGAAGGCTGAAATAGAGTTGAAAACTTGTACCCATGAAGAATGAAGCGCTGGCAGCACCATAGAGGGCTAAGCCGGCAATAATTGTCTTTTTGCGCCCAAACTTGTCGGCAAAATATCCAAATAATATTCCTGAGAGTGCAATCGCGGTCATGGTCGCCCAATGAAACGCACTCGCTTGGGTGTTGGTAAGGTTCATATCGCCTTTGGCAATTTTTATGATCTCCCCAACAGCGTCTGTTGTCATGGCGAACATGAAAAACATTGCATAGGTCAAGGCCGTCACCGCCAAATAACGCGGCGCAGGTGTATGGCTCTCAGGATTTACCGTCAGATTCGACATTATTATTCCCCTTTTCACTACGCATAACGAAAAATACAATCGATTGCAATTTATTTTATTGTCCTGCATAAAGGCAAAGTAAATCGAGGTTCGACGCGACCTTTTATGTTATTGAGATTGAGCCATGACAGTTTCTACCGAACTTAATTCTGAGATGCC
>CALHXF010000071.1 GCA_938040095.1 uncultured Caulobacterales bacterium | reverse complement strand
CACAAGCCACAGCCACCGTAAAGTTAAACGCATGAGCCGGAATATGCTCGCCGAAATCTTTTCACTTTCCGCGGAGTTGGTCAAAACTGCCAAGGACCGAGGGCAGACGATAGCAACAGCTGAGAGCTGCACAGGCGGCTTAATCGGGGCTGCGATTACATCAGCTCCAGGCAGTTCCGCTGCGTTTAAAGGCGGAATCATTTCTTATCATAACGATGTTAAAGTTGAGTTTTTGGGTGTCAAACCCGACACGATTGTAAAATTCGGTGCCGTGAGCGAACGTGTTGCAGAACAAATGGCGCTAGGATGCCTGAAACGCTTAGGCGTTGATATTGCAGTCTCTGTCACGGGCGTCGCTGGTCCCAGCGGCGGAAGCGTCGAAAAGCCTGTAGGCACAGTTTGGATCGGTGTCGCGACAGTGGACGGCGTACACGCGACGAAGCATTTCTTTGAAGGTATAAGCCGAAACAAAGTACGGGATCATACCTGTTTGGCTGCGCTCAAAGCTATGCTGGAAGCGTTAGGTTAAACCAACTTATCCGCAGATAGGCCAAATACGGTCATTTCGGCTTTCGTGTCATAAGCCTCATCACCGACAAGTGGGTAATTTTGTCCTGCACGCACTTCGAACAAATTCATGATATGAACGGCGGCTTTGCCAAATTTGTCGCGCAAGAGAAATTCCAGCGGCCGAGCCTTCAAACGAACATCTACGATCACATCCACCATAGTAGACCCATCTTCTAACGGATGGAATGTCCATGTGTTCAGAAGGGATTTAACCGCCCCACCCTTCTCCGCTTTTTGAACGGAGATTTTTCTCGCTACTGGATCAGCGATGATGTGAGAGCGGAAGGTTTCACGCAGCATTTTATAGGCAACGATAGCTTCTGCTTCGAACTCGGTTTCTGATAATTGTTTCGTCACACGCAGGGCAGAAATCAAATTGATAAATTTTGGATAGTTTTCGACATCAGATACGAGTTCAAACAAATCTTCGGGACTGTGTCGAATACGTCTAACCAAATGCGTTGCGGGCATTTTCTCTATCTTCCCAATTGAGCGTCACGTGCCGCACGGAGTTGCGCAAAATCACTATCGGCATGATAAGACGAGCGGGTCAATGGACTGGACGAAACCATCAAGAACCCCTTCGCACGCGCAATCGTTTCATACGACTTGAACTCTTCAGGCGTCACAAAACGATCGACTTTGGCATGTTTACGAGTCGGTTGGAGATATTGGCCAATCGTTAGAAAATCGATCCCTGCCGAGCGCATATCATCCATGACCTGCATGATTTCTTCCTTGGTTTCACCCAATCCAACCATCAATCCTGACTTCGTGAATTGTGAGGGATCGCGCTCTTTGACCTTTTGCAAGAGCCGCAAGGAGTGGAAGTATCGCGCGCCGGGACGTATCTTTAGATACAAACGCGGCACTGTTTCAAGGTTATGGTTGAAGACATCTGGACGTGCATCGACCACAGTTTCTGTCGCGCCCGTCTTCCGCAAAAAATCGGGTGTCAGGATTTCAATCGTCGTGCTAGGTGACTTGTCGCGAATAGCTTCAATGACGTCGACAAAATGTTGCGCACCACCATCGGCCAAATCATCGCGATCAACAGAGGTGATCACAACGTGCTTTAGCTTCATCTCGACAACGGCTTCGGCAATCTTGCGAGGCTCGTTGACATCAACAGCCTGTGGCAATCCCGTTGCGACGTTACAAAATGCGCAAGCCCGTGTGCAAATCTCACCTAAAATCATAAATGTTGCATGGGACTTTTCCCAACATTCGCCAATATTTGGACAGGCCGCTTCTTCGCAAACCGTAACAAGACCTTTGTCTTTCACGATTTTTCGCGTCTCGGCATAACCTTTAGACGTCGGCGCTTTGACGCGGATCCATTTGGGTTTGCGCAAAACCTCCGTATCAGGCTTATTAGCCTTTTCAGGATGTCGGACGCGGTTTGCATTTATATCGAGTAGAGTAGCCATAGTCTATAAATGGTCCGTTTGACGCGTCGGTTCAACCCGATTCAGCGCCTTTGCTGTACCGAATTTGCAAAGCCGTCCAACACGTTTCAATGCAGCTTAGAATCCCTCAAGTTTCCAAAGAAAATCACGAAACCAAATATTAACCATCCCCAGAATAGCCGCGACAGTTCGGCACAACATTTGCACCAAATTAACCCACATGAGCCACTATCGGCAGAGTTTTAAGTCTCTCTATTGGGACAAAGTGGGAATTGATGGATCATACGGCAAAAAAAACGCGCATCCTATCTGGTGCAGGGTTCGAGATCACAGACGGTCACGACAACTTTTTCACACCACTTAGGCTCATTTTTGCGTCACTTGTTGTCTTGGGACATGCATATGCCATCGCACTGCGCGACGCGACGTTAGAACCTCAACTACTGTATCACTACACGTTCAGCTATTTAGCCGTGAACTTGTTCTTTATCGCCTCTGGTTTTCTGGTCACAAAATCAATGGTCTACCGTGGCGATACGCCGAGTTTCGTATCCGCCCGCGTTTTGAGGATTTTCCCAGCCCTCGTCGTCCACGTCATTTTCCTGATGGTCGTTATTGGCCCCTTAGCGACAAATGTAGCCTGGGGAGAATTCTTCTCTTCACCAGATTGGTACCTTCAGCCCCTCATGGTTTTGACATTCTTTGAAACTGATATGATCCTTCCAGGTATTTTTGACACAAATGCCGAGCAGTATGGTTCCGCAACGCTGTGGACGCTCCGTTACGAAGTGTTGGCCT
>CALHXF010000070.1 GCA_938040095.1 uncultured Caulobacterales bacterium | reverse complement strand
GCTCGCTCGAGACGGATAGCTTAACCACGGCGCGGCAGCGGCGAGACGTGTGTGCGGCTGCCGATAATCAGCGTTGGGCTGAGATAATGCCTCAACGCTTTGATGGGATACCGAGAGACGCGATCCAAAAAGATATGAACTTACGAGCCGACTTTTACGGGTTCACCTATCGTCCTGCCGTCGAGTTGGCAGATAAGGCTGATCTCGCAGAGCTTATTGACCGCTTGAAAGCTGTCGTGCCCAGCAAAACACCGATAACGCCCAAGGTACAACGAGACACGGATGCCTTGCTAGGTTTGGCTGAACCAGCAAAGGTCACCATCACGCAGGCAATGGACCTATATCTCTCTGAGATCGCGCTGGATGAGCTTGCGGGCAAGTCACCGGAGCAAGTGTCCAACTACTCAAAGGTTAAGCGTCGCGCCGTTGGTAACTTCGTTCGTATGAATGGCGATATGGATATGTGCGAGATCGAACGCGAACATGGACGGAAGGTTTATCAACACTGGGCTGCAAGGGTTCACCCAACGGACGACTCAAAGCCACTGAGCGGGAATAGTGCCAACCGCGACTTAGGCAATCTACGGAAGCTCTATCGTCGCTACTTTGAACACATCGGCGAAGAGGACAGGCAGAATCCGTTTCGAAACCTTCGCTTTTCAGATGCAAAATTAGAGGACACAAAACCATTCTCAAATGATTGGGTGCAGACTCGCATTTTTAAGCCCAACGTCCTCAAGGGTCTGAACCGAGAGGCTGCGTTGCTATGCTTTGCGCTTATCGAGACGGGCTGCCGTCCAAGCGAGTTAAGCAACATTCTTCAGGAGAACATTTGCATCGATACGGAAGTACCGCATATTCGCATTCGGTCGACAAAAGAGCGACAGCTTAAATCGAAGGCGTCGATCCGCGATATTCCGTTAGTGGGCGTTAGTCTGGAGGCCATGAAGCTAGCGCGAACTGGGTTTCCTCATTACAGGGAAAGAGGCTACCTGCTTTCGCAATCGCTGATGAAGGCGTTCAAGGCCCGCAAACTCATGCCGTCAGACAATCATCGAATTTACAGCTTCCGCCATAGCTTTGAGAGCCGGATGCTTGAAGCGGGAATAGACTTCGGTTTGCGTTGCACATTGATGGGGCATCGAAATCCGCGCCCGGAATATGGCGATGGAGGCTCACTGACGTATCGACGAGACGAGATGCTAAAGATCGTCCACCCCGCAAGCGAAGACCTGCTCAAAGGATTTCCTTTCCAGATATGATTGCAACTCCCTTTCGCCGCTTCGCAGCGAGTCTGGCGGTCCCGCCTGCGCTCGTAATGGGGCGGCTCCAGCAGGACCGCCAGACGCATTTCCCGAGAGATAGGAGAGAAACGCGGGGAGGGTAGAGAGGAGAAATGTGGAGGGCGAGATAAAGCAAGGTGTGCACACCTCAGGGTTAAACCCTTGTCTGCACATCGTTTTTGGAGTGCACACACGCCGTTGGAGTGTGCACACGGTCTATCGGTTTTCATATATTTTATGGGGCTTTTAGGTGTGCACAAAGACCAAATAGGTTCAAAGTTTTTCTTTCTTGACAGTTTTGTGACAGTTATATAACAGAATTGTCACAAAAGAGGTTAGGCTCTCGATGCGTAAGCCAACGGCGCGCGTTTGCAGTCTTCATAAATACGTTGGTGATGTCTCGATAGGAGGTCACCATGAGATCAGTTTTAATCACCACATGCCTTGCAATTGCTCTTGCAAGCAGTTCCGCGCACGCAAATGAGGTCTTCTCAGACGCCTCAGTCTCTTCCGTCTTATCGGGAGTCGATGCTCGAGCGGTCAAAAATTTACAGAACTGCCTTGAAGCAGATACTGAAGTTGCCTCGAGCCGGTCAATTCGCGCCTGTACGAAAGCCTATCAAGCTTCGATTCCGTCTTATGATTTGCGGTCTGAGATTCTGACTCGCCGAGGTTTGCTACAATTTTCAAACGGGAAATTTGACAAAGCAGCTCATGATTTCACGAAAGCTTCGGAATTGTCTGCGGATAATAACCTTGCAAATTTAGGATATGGATTTGCGGCTTTGATGGAAAATGACACGCAAAGCGCGAAAGCGAAATTCAGAGATTGTGATGATCACGGTAAGCTCGCACCTCTTGCCGCTTATGGGTTGGCTCTTGCGCTTGAGCAGGACGGAGAAACACGGGCGGCTGCGCAAGCTTATCAGCAGGCACTTGACCTAAAACCTAATTGGGCGGCGGCGCGAGAAAACCTCGCTAATCTGAAGTTGAAAACCTAAGCTTTCACTAAAAAGACTCAATATATATAATCAGATTCGAGCGCGCCGTTCTTCGGTGCGCTTTTTTATTGAGTGTAATAATTCCGTCATAAAAATTTCAAAAAAATGAAATCTTAACGTTACGAGTCTGTCACAAACGATTGGCATATGCGGCCTCGAATGCGGTCGAGGTTAGATCAGGATTCGTCCCGATGTCTGCACCAGAAACTTTAATGGTGAGGCTCATATGTCTATTTCTCTTCGCGGGCTGATGCTCGCAACCGTCACTGGTTTGACACTAGTGGCTTGTAACTCTGCGACAACGTCGTCGCCGGGTGATACAACCCCAGTCGTTATTGGCGGCGGCGATACAGGTACACCTGTTGTTGCGGCTGATTTTGACCTAGTGCCGAATGATGCCTGCCCAACGGGTACAACACTTGAAACTATTGACGGTGTGACGGGAACTGTTGAGGCGTGTACGATCACAGGCACAATCACTGAGAACCTCACACTCACGTCTGAAAACGGCTATGCGCTAGATGGGCCCGTTTTTGTAGGTGAAGACGGCGGAGCAAGTGTTGCTCTAACGATCCCGGCTGGCACAACTGTTTTTGGTAAGAGCGGCGAAGATTACTTGGTCGTCACACGCGGTTCGCGTTTGAATGCAACGGGCACATCAACTGAGCCTGTTATCATGACATCAATCGAAGATATCCAAGGTACCGTCGCTGACACTGATCGCGGGCTTTGGGGCGGCTTGGTCATTAACGGTAACGCGCCGATCAATGACTGTATTGACGCAACTGCAACAGGCGGGACGGCTGCATGCGAGAAATCTGGTGAAGGGTCTTCGGGCTTATTTGGCGGCGACAACCCAACAGATAGCTCAGGCACACTTCAATATATGCAGGTTAAATATGCGGGTAACCTCATCAATGATGAGGACGAGCTTAATGGTATTGCATTTCAAGGTGTAGGCTCTGGAACAACATGTGATCACATCCAAGTTCACAATAACGCGGATGATGGGGTCGAGTTTTTCGGCGGATCTGTTCAGTGTAACTACCTTGTTCTGACTGGAATTGGCGATGATAGCCTTGACTGGACAGATGGCTGGGTCGGCGGTTCACAATATGTCCTTGTTGTTCAAGCTGATGACGCGGGAGACCGGGGTATCGAAGGCGACAACCGCTCTTCAAACAATGATCTAACGCCGCGCTCTAACCCAACAATTGCGAACTTTACTTTCCTCGGCGGTGCTGCAGGCGACTCCGGTGTTGTTAATCGTGCGGGTACAGACGGGAATATCGTCAACGGTATTATCACAGGTTTCCAAGATGCGGGGATTGATATTGATGACGGTTCAATTGCACGCGCTGAAAATGGAAGTCTCACATATGCCTCACTATTCCTAGACAATGCTGACAATATCGAAAATCTCGATAGCGGCGAAACATTTGATACCGAAGCTTATATTCTTGGCTCTGATGATGTCGTTGAAGGAAACAACTCACTTTCAGACGAGTTCTTCCCGGGTGCTGCAGAGCTCGCCGTTACGCCTTATGATTTGTCAACGGAAACCGGGTTTGACGATGTTAATTATATTGGGGCGTTTGGGCCTACTGAGACAGCTGATAGCAATTGGGCCACGGGTTGGACATTCGGTGTTACTGAGAGCTCAACAGAATGCCCTACGGGTACACTTGCAACTGGCGACGTTGTCGGTGGAAAGAGCATCTGTTCCCTAACTGGGACGATTACGACAAATACACGCCTCAACAGCAACTTTGTTTACCAACTCGAAGGTGCAGTCTTTGTCGGTGAAGACGTTGGCGGCGACGCGGCTGCGCCTGATGCTACGGCCGCGACAGCAATTTTAACGATTGATGCGGGCACGACAATTTTTGGTGCGTCTGGTGAGGATTACCTTGTTATCTCTCGCGGCTCGCAAATTCGTGCAAACGGAACGGCCTCCGCTCCGGTTAATATGACATCGCGTGATGAAGTTTTCGGTACAGCTGATTTGGCAACTGACCGCGCGCTTTGGGGTGGTTTGATCATCAACGGACGTGCGCCTATCAATGATTGTATTGATGCCACGGCAATCGGCGGATCGGCCGATTGTGAGAAATCAGGCGAGGGTTCGTCAGGCTTGTTTGGTGGTAACTCTGCTACAGATAACTCCGGCAACCTTTTCTATACGCGCGTCTCTTTCGCAGGTAACCTCATCAATGATGAAGACGAGCTAAACGGTATTGCTTTCCAAGGTGTTGGCAATGGTACGCAGGTTGATTTCATTCAGGTTCACAACAATGCGGATGATGGCGTCGAATTCTTCGGCGGAACCGTCAATGTCAAACACGTTGTCCTAACGGGTAATGGTGATGATAGCATGGATTGGACAGATGGTTGGACAGGCAAAGCCCAGTTCGTCATTGTTGATCAGTCTGACGACGCGGGTGACCGCGGTATAGAAGGCGATAACCGCTCTTCTAACAACACATTACTTCCGCGCTCCAATCCAACTGTTTCTAACTTCACATTCGTTGGCGGGTTAGCAGCAGACAGTGGCATGGTCATCCGCGCAGGCACAGCTGGTAGCTTTGTAAACGGTCTTATCACAGGGTTCCAAGATGCGGGCGTTGATATCGACTCCGATGAAACCGCTGCACAAGCAACTGCTGGCAACGTGACATTCGACTCGATGCTGGTCGTTGGTAACGCTGAGAACCTAGAGACAGATGACGACAATGGCGATGCTGCCACTGTTGCAGCTTTCGCAACCGGTGCAAACAACGTCACAACGGGAACGACATCAGTCGCTGATGAGCAATATGTTCCTGGCGCGACGGATACGACTACAACAGCAACCGATCCCTCTACGATTGATCCGTTCTTTGATGCGGCGACTTACGTTGGTGCCGTCGAGGATGCGAACGACACTTGGTACGAAGGTTGGACCATTTTGGTCGATCAATAAGTTCGCGCGGCCGGTATTGCCGGCGGCTCCCCCAGAACCACTGGATTTATCCGGTGTAGGGCTGGTGATTACTAACCTCATCACCAGCCCGACTAATTTTCCATAGGTTAGATGGACAACTATTTCATGACGAATTCATTCTCAAAACGTTCTTTTTCATCGCGTGTACTCTGCGCAACGGCTCTAACATCTCTTTTGGCATCGGCTGGATTTGCGCAAGATCAGCAGGTCGAAGATGTTATTGTTGTAACTGCCACAAACATTCCTGACACCAAACGTGTAACATCTGAAATTACGAGTGTTTTAGACGCTGGTGCCTTTGAAACGACAGGGGCTGGAGATATTGCATCAGCTCTTACGCGCGTTACGGGTTTATCGCTCAGTCAAGGTAAGTTCGTTGTCGTTCGAGGCTTGAATGAGCGGTATTCGTCGGCGACGTTGAATGGCTCGCCGCTCCCGTCGCCCGAACCTTTGCGCCGTGTTGCGCCATTGGATTTGTTCCCGACATCAGTCTTGGATGGGGTCGTTGTCTCAAAAACATATTCCCCTGAGTTCTCAGGCGAGTTTGGTGGCGGAGCCATCAACATGACGACGAAGGACTTGCCAAATGAAGGCTTTTTCGAAGTCTCTCTTTCAGGGTCTGTAAATACTGAGACAACACTCGAAACAGGCTTAACCTATCAAGGGTCTGGATCTGACTTTACGGGGTTTGACGACGGATTGCGTGATTTGCCAGCCCTCGATGAAGATGGTGTTCCCACAGAAAATTTTGATACATTTGACACACTCGTTGTTGATGAATCCAAGAATGTTCCATTTAATGGGGGCGTTCGGCTCACCGGTGGTGAACGCTGGGACCTAGAAAACGGCATGTCGATTGGATTGGTTGCAACAGCCGGATACGACAATAGTTGGGAAACACGACAAGGCGAGGACAATACCGCAAACATCGGTTCTGGTGATGAACTTGTATTGCTTGATCAAGGCACACGTTACTCAACAGAGAATAAAATCTCGCTTAATGGTCTTGTGGGATTGGGTATCGAATTCGATGAAAACCACAGCGTTCAATTGGTAGGCCTTGCGACACGGCAGTCATCTGCAGAGGCCCGTATTCTTACGGGTTTGGACCGCGAAGACCGCATCTACCGCCAAGATTTTACAGAATGGTTTGAGCGCGAAGTCTACATGGGACAACTTTTGGGGGAGCATTATTTTTCAGGCCTGAATGACGCTGAAGTAAACTGGCGTTTGGCCTATGCGGAAGCGGGCAGGGACGCCCCTTACGAGCGACGCGTGAATTATGAGGATTTTGAAGATGGAAACGGATTCCGTTTTCAGTTTAATCGTCCGGGGACGAATAATAGCATTCGCTTCTCTGAACTAGATGACACGACATTTGACGCCGGATTAGATTTTATTCTGCCTGTCGATTTTGGTGACACATCCACTGAATTGAAATTGGGCGGTGCATATCTCGATAAATCACGAGACAGCGAGCAGGCCGACTTCCGCTATTTCGGCTCAATTCCCGAAGAGCTTCGCTTCTCTCGAATTGATAGTATTTTCTCTGACGAGGTGCTTGATGCCGGGATTTTGGAAATTCGCCGAAGCGGAACAACTGGTTTCCCCGATATCTCTGAAGCTGCGTTGAATGTTTTCGCCGCTTATGCCGCACTGGATGTTGAACTTAACACAAAACTCCGTTTCTCGGCGGGTTTACGTTTTGAAGATTCGACGCAGGAAACAGCGATTGCTCAGGCCACTGTTCCAGATAGTCGATTTGAGTTTGACGATTTGTCAGAAGATTTTCTTCTACCCGCGGCGACCCTGACTTACACCTTTGCTGATAATCTCCAGTTTCGTCTTGCGGCGTCTAAGACGATTAACCGTCCGCAATTTCGTGAACTGACGCCGTCCATTTTTGTGAACACCGACACAGATGACCGCTTTGTCGGGAACCCGTTCTTGAAAAACTCAGAAAGTAATAACTTTGACGCCAGAATAGAGTATTATTTTGGCCGCAAGCAATTCGTCACATTAGGCGGGTTTTACAAAGATTTCACTGACCCGATTGAAGAGTTCATTTTCAACGGGCTGGGCGAAAGCAATGCGACCAGCTTTTTAAACGCGCCTAGTGCCGAGCTGTTCGGGGTTGAAGCAGAGTTCGAAAAAGTCATGCCATTCGATCAGCTTGGCTTAAAAAGCGATAAGTTCGAAACAAAAGAGCTAATCATTCGCGCCAATTACACTTACACGGATAGTTCCGTTAGCGCGGATGGCAACGTCTCGATTACGCCGCCTTCCGTTAACCCAAGTTCAGGGGTCTCGCCGCTGATACTCTCCGCTGAGGGTCTCTACAGCGATGGACGGAAACTCCAGGGGCAAAGCGATCATCTTGCGAATTTGCAATTAGGTGTCGAAGACTTTGATGCAAATTGGGAGGCGACTTTTCTGATGAATTATTCGTCTGATCGTATTCGTGCAGTTGAGGATAGGTCTAACGGATTGCCGTCTATCATCGAAAGCTTGCCGTTAACGGTTGATTTTGTTTTCAACAAGGATTTCACTTTGCGTGGTGGTGATTACAAAGTCGGGTTCAAAGTCCAAAATATCTTTGGTGATAATTACGAAGCCAGCCAATCTTTGGGTGATACAGAAATTGTCGTCGACAGCTATGATCCGGGAACGACTGTGTCTGTCAATTTGAAGCGCGAGTTTTGAGCAGGTTTCCAGGCCGATTTTTGTCTGATATTACGCTATGAGAGAATTGAGGTTATAAGGGCCAGCAAAAGGCTTGGAGGTAAGTGTGCACACAATTTTCTTATAAGACTCAATAGGTTGGCGGAAAACGGATGCACACCCTGATTTGCAAAGTGCCTACCTAAAACGATGTGCAGACAATGGGTTGACCCATAGGTGTGCACACCTCCTTTTATCTTGCCCTCCACGCCTTCCTCTATTTAGGTCCTAAAATCGGGTTATGCTAGGTCGGCGTGATACCGTCCAGCGGGCCTGACCGAGCCGCTCCATTACGAGCGAGGCAGGGGCGCAGGACTTGCCGCTAAGCGGCAAACCTTGGTTTGCGGACTGGGATATATTGCCCTACATTTTGACCAACAAATGACTTGATGAATTGTCTAAGCTGTTGTATTTAATCATTACTTTGGAGGATTCTGCACCCTTTCACCCGCACCATTATTCTTCTATCTGACAGATTGAAGCTGAACACTAAAACGTGTGATATCTGCGGGAACTATTCTCAATCCAATTGCGTAATAAGGCTGGGTGTCAGAGGATTAAGCATGTTCAGAATTTCAAGTGCATTAGCTATGTTGTGTACGGCAGGGCTTGTGCTTGCGGGATGCGCCGGGATTCCAGTTCCCGATAAGCCGCGCGAAAATTCAACGCCGCTAGTCAAACAGAGCGTTCCGCAACAGTTTTTCAACTCCCAGGGCGCGGCATTGCCCATGTCATCATCTTGGTGGCAGGGATTTGAAGACTCCGACTTAACGCGCTTGATTGAAACGGCTTTGGCCGAGAATCGCCAGTTGGACGTGGCTCAAGCGAATATTGACATCGCGCGAGCAAGTCTCGCGAGGCAACGACTTGAGACAAGCTACGGGACCCAAAGCAATATTGGTGCGGAAATTGGACGTGGGGCTTCACCCAACAGTAATATCGTAGCAACGTTTACAAGCGGATTGGGTGCGAGTTGGGAATATGATGCGTTTGGACGGATTGCATCGTCCATAGAGGCGTCAGAGCTCGGAGCTGAGGCCGCCGAACAATCCCGACGCGACGTGGCCGTCATTGTCAGTAGTCAGACCGCTCTGGCTTATACAGATTTGCGGGGGGCCCAAACGCGCCTTTCGGTCGCCCAAGAAAATGCCGACACCCAAGCACAGTCTTTGGAGCTGCTGCGGACTTTGCTAGAGAATGGCCGCGCTACTGCCTTGGACATAAACCGTGCGGAAGCACAATATCGGACGACCTTGGCCGACATACCCCGCTTTCAAGCTACGATTGATAGTGCCATCAGCCGACTCGCTGTCTTGACGGGTAACTCCGCGCTTGAGCCCGGCGGGGAGATTTTGGGTATGAGCCAGCAAGCCCGTCCAATTCCTGAACTCATCTCTGGTTTTGATATTGGATCGCCAGAGGCGCTTTTGAGACGACGGCCGGACATTCGGTTTGCGGAAATTGAAATTGCGCGACTTTTAGCTCTCAGTGATGTGGAGCGGGCGAGGTTGTTTCCTGTTGTCAGTTTTAATGCCAACATTTCATCATTTTTCGGGAATGGAAATCGGTTAGATCAATTGTCCAGTTTTGGGTTTGGCTTCGGCCCTGCGATTAGCTGGGAAGGCCCGGACTTGCGGCGCGTCAGAGCTGACATAGATTTAGCGGATGCGGAAACCGAACGGGCCTATCAGCAATATGAGCAGACCGTTTTACAGGCTTTTTCCGATGTTGAAATCTCGCTTTCAAATTTGCGCAATGAGGCTCGTCGTCGACAAGACCTTGTTCAAGCCGTTGAAGCCGCTCGCGGCGCACTCGATCTGGCGCAAATTCGATTTGAAGAAGGGTTTGATGGTTTTCTCGATGTGCTCGACGCGCAGCGCACGCTTTTGGCAGCAGAAGATAGACTTGCGGACAACAGGCTACAGACAACCAGACTGACTATTGCAGCGTATCAAGAATTGGGCGGCACTTAGATGTGAAGCGCCCAGTTGACCCTTTGACTACCTCGACTTCGAAAAAGTTTTTATAATGATCTATCGTTTTTTGACTATGACAGCCTTGATATTTGTGGCTTTGGGATTGTCGTCCTTTGCGTCTGCGCAACGCGGGCCTTCAAGTGTTTTCGTAGAAACTGTCAGCGAAAGAGACTTCGCCGTTCGTGTTGAGGCGCTTGGAACGCTTGAGCCAAATGAGGTTGTCGATCTGACACTAAACACGGCTGATCGGGTTCAGTCATTATACTTCGATGACGGTCAACGTGTGCGGAAAGGAAAAACTCTGCTTTCGCTGGCTCAACGTGAGCAGATTGCATTGACCGACGAAGCTGAAGCGAATGTGGATGAAGCGCGCAAGCAATTGGAGCGCGTGGAGCGTCTAACCGAACGCAATGCGGTCTCTCAGGCTGAATTGGACGAAGCCCGCCGCGCGATGAATTCCGCGAGTGCGCGTTTACGGGCTGTTCAATCCAGGCAAAAAGACCGCATTTTGGTCGCACCATTTGACGGCATCCTTGGCTTTCGCCAAGTCAGCGTCGGAACATTCGTTCGACCCGGCGATATGGTTGCGCGGCTCATCGACGACAGTGAAATGAATTTGGAATTCACCGTCCCGTCTATCTTTTTACGTTCACTAAAACCCGGTACGCAAATTACAGCACGGACAGACGACTTCCCTGATATGGATTTTGAAGGAATCATTGCAACGATTGATAATGCGATTGATCCGGTAACGCGATCTGTGAGTGTTCGGGCTACACTTCCAAACCCGGATCGAATTTTGATGTCCGGGATGTTTATGGAAATTGTGCTGATTGCAGACCCTCGCAAGAGCCTGTCTATCCCTGAAGAAGCGATACAGCCCGTTGGCCCCAGGACTTTCGTGTTCAAGGTTGATGATACGACGACACCCCCCTCCGTTCAGCGTGTCGAGGTCAAGCTGGGGCCCAAGCAGGGTGGATATATCGAAGTCCTATCCGGCTTGGCAAAATACGACCGCGTTGTAACCGAGGGTGTCATTCGTATTCGCGATGGCTCCGAGATAAAAATAGAAAGTAAATCGATACTTTCACCAAAGAAATCAGGTGAACTCCGCTTGTCTGAAAAAGCCGGTGGCAAAACCCAAATGTCGGATACGCTCAAGGGCCCCTAATTATGATATTATCTGATATCTCCGTAAAGCGGCCCGTTTTTGCATCCGTTATATCGCTTGTTCTGATTATCTTCGGCATCATTGCATTTGATCGTCTGTCTTTGCGGGAATACCCCGATATCGATGCGCCGATTGTTTCCATTGATACGCGTTATCCTGGTGCGTCAGCCTCTGTTGTCGAAACGCGGATTACACAAATTATCGAAGATCGAATTGCGGGCGTAGAGGGCATCCGTTTTATAAATTCGACCAGTTCCGACGGACGATCCCGCATCAGCATTGAGTTTGGCATTGATCAAGATATCGACGCTTCAGCGAATGATATCCGGGATCGGATATCGGGTGTTTTAGACAACCTTCCCGAAGAAGCTGATCCGCCGGAAGTTGAAAAAGCGGACAGCAATGATGACGTGATCATCTGGTTAAATCTCGCCAGTGACAATATGAATGTGCCGGAGCTCTCCGACTATGCAGAGCGCTACCTGGTTGACAGGTTCTCCGCTTTAGACGGAGTTGCGCGAGTGCGCGTCGGCGGAGCTCGGAATTATGCGCTGCGGGTTTGGATTGACCGCCGAAAATTAGCGGCGCGCAACCTAACAGTTACAGAGATAGAACAGGCCTTAAGATCTGAGAACATCGAAGCTCCCGCAGGCACACTCGAGTCCGGACAGCGCATCTACACATTGCGCCTCAACCGCGCTTTTCGCACGGCCGCAGATTTTGAACAGCTCGTGATCGCGCAAGGCGATGACGGATATCTGGTCCGTTTGGCGGATGTCGCGCGGGTGGAGCGCGGTACGGAGGAAGATCGGAATATGTTCCGCGGGAACGGTGTTCCGATGGTCGGACTGGGAATTATCAAACAATCAACGGCCAATACTGTTGATGTCGCGCAGGCCGCTCGCGACCTTGCGGACCGCTTGAATCAAACCTTGCCTGAAGGTATCATAATCGCGCGGAGCTTCGACAGCTCCGTCTTTATCTCGGCTTCCATCCGTGAGGTTTATACGACCTTGGCGATTGCCGTCGGTCTTGTAACGCTCGTGATTTTCCTCTTTTTGGGTAGTCTGCGCGCAACGATCATCCCGGCTATCACAGTTCCGATTTCAATTACCGCGACATTCATTATTTTGCTTGCGCTTGGTCTGTCGATCAATCTCCTCACCCTACTGGCGCTTGTTCTCGCGATTGGGTTAGTTGTTGATGACGCGATTGTTGTGCTCGAGAATGTCGTCAGACGGATAACTGATTTGGGTGAAACCCCTTTAGTCGCCGCGTATCGCGGGACCCGCCAAGTCGGGTTTGCGGTCGTCGCCACGACGCTTGTTCTTGTTGCCGTCTTCGTTCCGATCACATTCTTGCAAGGGGACATTGGGAGATTATTCAGAGAATTCGCCCTGACAATGACGGCGGCTGTCATTTTCTCGAGCTTACTGGCTTTGACACTCACCCCGATGTTGGCGTCTAAGCTGATTAAGATGAAAAGTCAGAAGAATGAAAGCAAATGGACGGCCCTTCCGAGAGCTGTCGACCGGGTATTTGCAAAGGTTCTGAGGGGATATGGCTGGATCATTGATCGTCTGATTAAGCGTCCGATTGCAGTCGGACTTGTCTTGATGGGCCTATTGGGCGGGGCCGTTTACGGTTTCAATAATATCCAACAAGAATATGTCCCGAAAGAGGATCGCGGCGGTTTCTTTGTCGCCGTGCGCGGCCCCGAAGGGGCGACTTATAGCTATATGGAACGCTATATGGATGAAATTGAGCGCCGCCTGCTGCCCTATACGGAAAGCGAGAATGGGGCCGAGCCGGAGATGACTAGACTGCTTATTCGTGCGCCAGGATTTGGTGGGAATTCTTATAATGGCGGCTTTGTTATCATCGTTCTGAATGATTGGGCCGTACGTCGGCCCGCAGATGAAATCATCGCAGAGGTCAATGGAAAGTTGACTGACTTGCCGGGCATAAGAGCCTTCGCGCGTATGCGCCAAGGGTTGGGCGGAGGTACAGGAAAACCGGTTCAATTTGTGATTGGCGGTCCATCCTATGAAACCTTAGTGGAGTGGCGCGATATTTTTGTGCAGGAACTGGAAACCAATAATCCGGGTCTTGTCGATATTGACTGGGACTATAAGGAAACCCAGCCCCAGTATCGCATTGACATAAATTATAAAAGAGCTGCAGATTTGGGTGTAACGGTGGATGATATTGGCCGCACGCTTCAGACAATGCTGGGGTCCCGCCGGGTGACGACCTACATCGATAAAGGCGAAGAGTATGACATCATACTGGAAGGCCTCCGCAATGAGCAAAATAATGCAAATGATGTATCTAACATCTATGTTCGCTCCGACCGATCGGGCCGTCTCATTCCTTTATCCAACTTGGTGACAATTGCGCCGAGCGCAGATAGCGCGTCGCTGAACCGATATAATCGGGTGCGTTCAATCACAATTGAAGCCGGTCTTGCTGAGGGTGCCGCCTTGGGCGACGTGCTGGATGCTATGCAAAAAACAGCTCGGGAAGTTTTGCCGCAAGAGGCGTCAATCGACTTCAAAGGCCAGTCATTGGATTTTCAGACCTCGGGCACGTCCATCATGTTCGTTTTTGCAACGGGTTTGGTCATCGTGTTCTTAGTTTTAGCCGCGCAATTTGAAAGCTACCGCCATCCGATCATTATTATTCTCTGTGTTCCGGCCACTGTGGCGGGCGGTTTACTTGGGCTCTGGCTGACGGGTAATTCGTTGAACATTTACACCCAAATTGGGTTGATCATGTTGATTGGTCTCGCGGCAAAGAACGGAATTTTGATTGTCGAGTTTGCCAACCAGCTTCGCGACGAGGGTGTCGAGTTCGGTGAGGCCATTAAACAATCCGCAATGACCCGATTTCGTCCAATCGTGATGACCGGTTTGACAACGGCCGCAGGCGCAATTCCATTGCTGATTTCCAGTGGAGCGGGGTCCGAAACACGCGCCGCCATGGGTGTGGTAATTTTGTTCGGAGTGATCGCAGCGGGCCTTGTTTGTGTCTTATTTGTACCGACCGCTTATGCCTTTATTGCGCGGGGAACCGGGTCACCAACCGACGTTGAAAAACAGCTGGAGAAGGAGTCGGGGTACACCCCGGACGTGGAAGGCACAGGTGACACCAATAGTGGCCCTATAATTCAACCCGCTGAGTAACAGGTGCGCGACTCTTGGTGGAGATGCTGGTCTGAAGAAATGCGGCAAGGACCGATTGATTTAACGGAGAGTTTTTGGTCTGCATTTAGCCGAAAAACCATTTGTCGGTGCTCGTAAGAAGCCTTTCATCTGAACTGCCTTTTTCGTGATATCGGTCGTCAAGACGGCTGTTCTTATTTTGGCAGTTCCGTTGCAAAAGCCGTGCTCAAGGCTCATCAATCCATTTTAATTTTTCTAGCGGATAGCCGAGATACCATTTGGCCCGTTCAAGAATTATACGTGTCTTCACAATCTTTATGCCCAAATCCTCACGTCCGCTGATCTCATCGATTAAAATGTTTAGGGCCTGTGTGTTCGAGCAACATGTAAAGCAGATATAATCGACGTCCCCCGTAATGCGCAGGCAATCCATGAATTCCGGTATCTGTTCGATGACAGCTTCAAATCGCCGCCGATAGGGCGTGCTATTGTTCTCCAGCGTAAATTCGACATAGGCCAAAACGTTCTCGACCATTCTGTCCAAATCCAAGTCTGTGTGAAAACTCACGAAGTACCCAGCCTCTTTCAAAGCCTTCATGCGTTGAAAGCAAGCGCTCGGCGAGAGTCCGACTTTTTCAGCCAATTCTTGGTTGGAAATGTCGGAATTAAGATGCGTGATGGACAGAATCATCTTGTTGATTGAATCAAGCTTTAGGTTCTTTTTCTTTGATGCCATCTTATCCTCGATCCAATTGAACCATAAAGCGAATTTTGATTTACCCGCAATGACGAAATTGTGCCGCGTCAGGACTATCGCATTTGATGGATAATTCTGTCTAGATGACGTTATTGTTCATGCAAAGGGGTCTAACAGTGGATGAAAATAGCGAATTTGCAGCGGTCACTGTTAAGGACCATCAACTTGTCCCGTGGCCGCGCGTGGCCGCGGTTGGTGCAATGGTGGCGTTTTCACTTCCAACATTTGTAACAGGTTTAGAGGTTGGTGCAGGACTTAGCGCGATGAATACGGTTTGGGCGCTTTTATGGGGATCCATTATCATCGTCTTCATTGGTGCGGTGATGGGCGTTATCGGGGCCAAGACCCGGATGAGTTCCTACCTCCTGGTCCGGATTGCGTTTGGTGATTTCGGCGCGAGCCTGGTGAATATAGCTTTTGCAATCTCTCTGCTGGGCTGGTTTGGCGTCAACATAAACCTCTTTATGGATGCGGTGGCGGGTTTGGGTCGAGACGTGTGGGGCCTTGAATTGCCGCCGGTTGGGTTAGCTATATTCGCCAGTTTTTGCATGACGTTGACAACGCTTATCGGGTTCAAAGCGATTAATATTCTTGCCACCTTGTTGGTGCCTGTTTTAGCGGTCGTTACAGTTCTTCTGGCGAAGTTTGCACTCTCTACCCAGAGTTTGTCAGATGTTTTTGCCGTTGAAAAGGCTGAGGCTCTGACCGTAGGGGAAGGCATTTCGGCAATCGTCGGTGCAATTATTATCGGCGCAATTATCCTGCCCGACATCACGCGTTTTGTTAAACATTGGAGCGGAGCAATTTATACGGCCATAATTGCTTATATCGTTGTTCAACTGGCTGTGATGGGGGCCGCAGCTTTGGCTGGCGCGACATCAGGCAAAGACGATGTTCTTGAAATCATGTTAGATCTGAATTTAGGAATAGGCGCTTTCATTATCGTTATTGCGGGCAGTTGGGTTCTCAACTCGCTAAACCTCTATAGCGCCGTTTTGGGAATGAAGGCGACATTTCCAAAACTAAAGACGGTTCTCCTGACAATTGCTCTGGGCGTTATTGGCGTGGTGGCCGCATTGATGAATATCTTGGATAGCTTCATCATCTTCCTCTTTTACCTGTCTGTCATTTTCATCCCTGTCGCCGGGGTCCTGATCATCGATGCCTTACTCATTCGGCCAAAGTCCTACCGGATCGAAACCTTGAACAATAATCGAACGTTGAACTGGAAGGCCTTGCTAGCTTGGGGCGTAGGAGCGGTGGTCGCCGTGTTGGCCTCAGAAGGTTTAATCCCGACGATTTCAAAGATTGCCGCCATTGATGCCGTCCTGTTGTCGGCCATCATCTATATCGCCCTAGCATGGAACGAACGTGGAGTTGGGAGGGGCGCGGCGTCATGAGAGTCGGAATTGATGTCGGCGGGACACATACGGATGCGGTTATCCTGAACGGCGATGACGTTATTGCCGCCACGAAATCCCTGACGTCTGCAGACGTTATCTCGGGCGTGACGGCGGCTTTGGATGAAATTTTACAACAATCCGGCGTCTCTGCCGGGTCGATCAAGACTGTTATGATCGGAACAACGCAATTTACCAATGCAATCGTGGAACGGCGTGAGCTCTCGAAGATCGCCGTCATTCGCATCGGGCTACCTTCTGGGCGCGGAATGCCCCCGATGGTGGATTGGCCGCGAGATATGGTCGATGCCATCGATGCAGAAGTCTACATGCTGCATGGCGGCTATCTCTATAATGGTTGGCCTGTGGCTGATATGCGGGACGACGAAGTTAAAGCGGTTATTACTGATATCCAAAATAAGGGCATCCAAAACGTTGCAATTGCATCAGCGTTTTCACCAATGAACAGCAGGCCGGAGACTCAGGTCGCTGAGAAAATTCGCGCGGCCATTCCCGATGCAAGGGTGACCTTATCTCATAGTTTTGGACGACTGGGTCTCATGGAACGGGAAAACGCCGCGATCATGAACACAACCCTTTTGCCCTTCGCGGATAGGGTGGTGAATTCATTCCTCGGCGCACTGGCAAAGCGCGGCCTGACATGTCCGGCCTTTATCAGTCAGAATGACGGCACATTGATGAACGCCGATTTCGTTCGCGCCTATCCAGCTCTTACATTTGCCTCGGGCCCTACAAATTCTTTGCGCGGCGCCTATAGGCTCACCGGATTGGAAAATGCGATCGTTGTCGATATCGGCGGAACCACATCAGATATCGGGGTTATTCAAAATGGTTTTCCGAGAGAGTCCAATGTCGTTGTGAATATTGGGGGGATTAGGACGAATTTCCGGATGCCCGATATTTTAGCAATCGGACTAGGCGGGGGAAGTGTGGTCTCCGAGGACGGGAAAATAATTGGTCCGCGATCCGTGGGGCATAAGCTTGTGACTGAGGGGCTGGTCTTTGGCGGCCAGACGCTGACAGCAACTGACATTTTGGTGGCCGGTGGTCATGCTGTCATTGGTGACAAGACGCTAACCTCGCATATCGGCGCTGGCGTGGTGAGCCAAGCCACAGCAACTCTACACAAAATGCTAAATGATAATATTGAAATGATGAAACCGGGCGGAAAAGATATGCCTGTAATTCTCGTTGGAGGCGGCGCGGTTTTGGTCACTCAAGGCTTGAATGCGGCCTTCAAATTACATCGTCCGGAGAATGCCGACGTTGCAAACGCTATTGGCGCAGCAATTGCGCAAATTGGTGGAGAATCTGAACGCATGTTGTCCTACCGCCAAACTTCGCGCGATGAATCAATTGCGTCCGTGACCCGGGCCGCAACCGAGCGAGCCATAAAAGCGGGGGCTGATCCAAAGACAATTCGCGCTGTCGATATTGAAGAAACGGCAGTGCCTTACATGGATGAAGGCGCGACGCGGGTTCGTGTTAAAGTCATCGGAGAGTTGGCGACATGAAGCGGATCGATTTAAGTCACTTGGATGATCTTGCTCTGGGCTCCGTCTTTCTTGCTACGGGCGGGGGCGGCGACCCACATGTGCCCCGTCTCATCACAGAACAAGCTATTAAAACCTATGGACCGGTGACCTTGATCGCGCCAGCCGCATTGGATGATGACGCTTTTATCGTTCCTATCGGCAGTGTGGGCGCGCCGACTGTTAGCTTGGAATTGCTTCCATCAGTGGACGAGGCCGCCAGAACCATAGAAGCGTTTGAGGCTCATGTCGGGCGCAAAGTGGATGCCGTCGCGTCTTTTGAAATCGGCGGAGGGAACTCTCTTATCCCCTTAGTCGCAGCAGCCGGAAAAGGTATTCCGGTTGTGGATGGGGATGGCATGGGCCGTGCCTTGCCGGAAGCACAAATGATGTCTTACGCGATTGCAGGCGTGAACCCAACGCCGGCATTGGCAATGGATTATGCGGGTAATCAAGCAACATTTCAGACTAATACGACCGAGGTTTACGAGCGGCATATTCGGAGTTTTGCCATGGCTGCGGGGGGGATGATCACAACGGCTGAACACGCTATGAGCGGGGCTGAGTTAAAGAGATCCGTCATCCCCGGAACGCTGAGTTTTTCTATCGAGTTGGGCCGCATATTACGTGAAAACCGAGGGCAGGCCGAAGGCCTGTTGAAGCCACTTCAGGAAATCTTTGCTCGGTCTATTTACGGGCAATGTCAGCTCGTCTTTCAGGGCAAGGTTGTCGATAAGGCCACGCGGATCGTCGGGGGCTATGACGTGGGTGAAGTTACTATAGAGCGTTTTGATGGATTGGGAGATCCGCTGAAAATCAGCATTAAGAATGAATATCTTCTGGGGAAGATCGACGATAGAGTTATTGCCAGTGTCCCGGATTTGATCGTGATCGTTGACTATGAAACCGGAACGCCGATCAATGCCGAACGACTTCGTTACGGGCACAGGGTTGCGGTTTTCGCCGTTGGCTGCCCTGATTTTTATCGGACGCCTGACGCATTAAGAGTGGTCGAGCCGCGATGTTTTGGTTTTGATATAGATTATGTTCCGCTGGAGCAGCTTTAAGATGGCAGACCCTTAAGCGCATCTTTCAAAACGTCCAATTTTTTGCCGTATTTTTTCCATCGTCCTATAGAGCCGGAATAAAGCGGTTGCCGAACTTGCACGGAACTTGCCGTAGAGACAGAGGCTGTGTTTTCATGAAACCGAAGACAGGCTTCTTCCCAATCCAGACCACAAAATTCGAGTAGCTTGCGAGTTTGATTTTCCTGGTCATGAACGATGTCCTCGTAATGGATTTCCATGAAACGATCTTTAGGTAAATTTTCTCGCCAATGGGTCATAAGATCATCAAATAAACGATAAAAGAACGCTATGTCCTGCAAGTCGAAAGTATAATTATAAAAGGAGTCTTGGACGGATAAGAGCTGCCGAAAATTCGACAAACAACTATCCATAGCGCCGCGTCTCAAAGCGATTAATCGAGCATTGGGAAGCGCTTGAACAATGAGAGGCGCATAGAAAAAGTTAAATGGCATTTTGTCGACGACATAGTGTTGTCGGCCCGTTCGGTTTTCAACTCGTTCTAAATACGCCTTTCCAATTTTTGCAAAATCTACATCTTTGGCAGCCGCAAATGTCTCAGCGTCAAGAACCAAATTAGAGGGCGTTCCGGTTTCCGATTTTACTAGCTCCGCAAAGAAGTTTAGCTCGCCGGCTGACTTAACTTGTGAATGTGAAGACAGAATTCGGTCGACTAGGGTTGTTCCTGTTCGCGGTAG
>CALHXF010000069.1 GCA_938040095.1 uncultured Caulobacterales bacterium | reverse complement strand
CGAATGCTGTGTTCAACGCAACAGGCAAACGTATTCGGAAATTACCGATCCGTGATTTGGGATTGGGGGCTGCGAGTTAGGATAGAATGTTCACTGTAATGATTATGATACCAATGATTTTTATAGGCCTTGTTTTAGGTGCGGTCTGCTTAAGACTTGCAAACATACCTATCTCATGGCCCTCAGTTGTCGCTTTTGCTTTAATTGGCGGCTTAATGGGGTTTGCTACAATGGTGATTTGGAGCTTAATTTTTACCAATAGTGAAGGCCAACTTGAGACCACATTGGGGGTTTTGGGTATGTTTCTAGTCGCTGGAGGTTTAGCCGTTATTAGCGGCCTTTATGCGTCGGTAAATGTAACGAAAGTCAATAGATCTCATGATAAGTAACTATTGCCAGGTGGGGTACGGAACCCGCATCGAGGTCGATAAAGAATCTACCTAGCTAGTGAATTGAAGTTCGATAGACGTAGTTCACTTTACTCTCAAAGCAATTCATTCACCGTGATCTCGCCTACCCGGGCGTCATAGGCTTCTTTTTCCTCAGCGCTGAAACTCGCGACGAGTGTTTCATAAGCGAGATTGGCTTTGCGGTAGCCTTTTCGGCCGGCCTTATCGTAAAATTTCGCGGCCGTAATACGGTCGAGTTTGCGACCTTTCCCATGTTCATAGGAGTCGCCAATTAAATAGAGGCTCTTCATGTGGCCGCGTTTAGCCGCTCGTTCGAGATGCACAAACGCCTGCGTAAACTGTTCATCCATATAGAGGTCGCGACCTGGCCTGTAATCCTTATCCGCGCCATTGCTCAACATACGATAACCTTTGCCTGTCGCGTGTTGACCTAACCACCACGCGGGCAGGGCGGCGAGTATCGCAAATTTGATCAAACTGGCTGAGGATAATGTGTCGATGAAAAAGAGATGGAGCAGACCGTTCGCAACGACCATCGTCGGGATTGCGAAAACATAGAGGCGTCGGAATTGCCGATGTCGCTCTGCGAAGAAGAACGCGAGCGCGATGAGGAATAGCGAGACAAGATAGAGCTGTAAGCGGCTTGCTTGAACCTCAAGCAGCTTTTCACAAATGATCGACAGGCTCATCACGCTGATCACAAATGGCGCAATAAAGAGCACGAACCACGTAATGAAGCTGTTACGGGCATAGCGAAAATGAATGCGAATAAACCCAGGTACACGCAGACCCAGCAAAAGCGGCGCATATTTAAGCGTCGCCGTTTTGATGTTTTGTTTCGACAATAAATTCAAACCGTCGCGCCTCCCGTTCTATTTCTGGCATGCGCATGCATGGATGTCACGGATATGTGCTCAGTGTTAGAGAGACGACTAACTCACCGCCCAGCTCAATGTCTCACCTGCATGGAACGGGATGATGTCTGTTTCTGACAGTGTGATCCGTTCAGGGACAAGGTGGTCGCGTTTCGTTAGGGTCATCGTACCTTCGTTCAACGGCAAGCCATAGAATTTTGGACCATTGACGGAGGAAAATTTTTCTAACTGATCCAACGCGTTTTCCTCCTCGAAAGTTAGCGCGTAACTCTCCATTGCGTAGGGCGCGTTAAAGACGCCGGCACAGCCACAGGCATTTTCTTTGGCACCGACGGCATGTGGAGCCGTATCCGTGCCGAGGAAGAATTTGGACGAGCCAGAGGTTGCCGCTTTGCGGAGGGCCAAACGATGTTTCTCGCGCTTGGCGATGGGCAAGCAATAATAATGCGGGCGGATGCCACCTTCGAAAATGGCGTTACGATTATAACGCAAATGATGCGGTGTGATCGTGGCGGCTACATTGGGACCCGCTTCGGTGACAAAATCTGCGGCTTCTTGGGTCGTGATATGTTCAAAGACGACTTTGAGGTTCGGATGTTCTTTGACGAGGCCAACCATAACTTCGTCGATGAAAACGGCTTCACGGTCGAAAATATCGACGTCTTTATGTGTCACTTCGCCATGTACGAGCAGAGGCATACCGACGTCTTCCATAGTGTCTAAAACGTCATGGATGTTCTTGATGTCACTCACGCCGTGTGCGGAATTTGTTGTGGCATTCGCGGGGTAAAGTTTCGCGGCTGTGAAGACGCCTTCGACCTTGCCGCGACGCATTTCGTCTGGGTCCATCGTGTCCGTGAGGTACGCAACCATCAACGGTGTGAAGTCCAGCGACGGATCAACGGCGGCAAGGATGCGATCGCGATAGGCGCGACCCATCTCGACGGTTGTGACCGGCGGTTTCAAATTTGGCATGATAATCGCGCGCCCAAATTGACGGGCGGTATGGTTCACCACATCGGATAGCATCGCGCCGTCGCGTAAGTGAACGTGCCAGTCATCGGGGCGGCGGAGTGTCAGTGTTTGTGTCATGTGGCGGGATTAAACTCCAAAGGCGCAGGGGTCTAGCCCCCGAAAATAATTAGAGCCGTTAATCCCAATCCCGACGACGTAGATGCATGAGGGCTTCGTCGTCCGCATTATACAGGCTGAGCTTTAAATGTGTGGCATCAATGCGTCGTGTCTCTTGCAAATTACGCATGAAGGCGCTCTCTGATTCCATAACATCGCGACACATTTTCTTTGTACTCGCTAAGGCACCAATTGTCAGGGTCGGCCCGTCTTGGGTATATTGCCCGAAAAATGCGTTGCAGCCGCCATGCCCGATAATCTCGCCATTGGATTTAAAGGCGACAAATTGTTCAGAGGGGCCGATGGGGATTTGTGACCACTCGCTGCCTTCGAGTGAGATGAGGGGGCGGTTATTTCGAACATCGGTCGCAACCTTGGCGCAGCCTGCCAGAACGAGTACGCCAATCGCCAAAGGTATGATGATAGGAAAGGCCATGTTTATCGCTCCCGATAGGGATCGCCGAGCATCGTCGATATGTGGCGTCCATTTTCTGCTAGGGCAGCCACATCAACAGAAACGGCATTGTTGCATTCCGTGTGGCGTTCTTTTTCTTGGTAATATCCTGCATTAAAAGCGCGCACGAGTTGCTTGCGGCGATCCGCATCACCGTCGGATTCGGTGTCCATCATTTCCTGACCGTAATCGCGCCACTTCTGATCATTCGGGCCAAAGCAAAGCGTTCGAAGATAATGAATTTGCCCGAGGTTCTTCGCGAGGGCTTCGACGAGACTGGTCATCGTGACCATGTCCTCTTCGACGCGCAGTTCGGCAGCTTCGCGGGCTTTCATCGCAAGGTCGCGTTTTTGCTTTGGGGTCAAGACAGGTTTTTTAACCGTTTCAACTGCGGGCGTTTCAGCCTCTTCTGCATCTTGCGCAAACACCGACATAGGCGTTGCCAGTAGCAGCAAAGGGAGAGCGATCATGACCAAACGGGACAACATAACGCTCGTTTACGCGGAGCCGTCAGAAAACAAAACCATTTTTGCATAGGCATCACGAATAACCCGCACCGTTTCAGGCCACATGCCTAAGGCGTCAATGTCCATCAGTGGAACAAACTTCGCTTGATCGGCATCATCTCCTGCAATGGGTTCGCCCTGCGTCCAACGCGCGAGGTAGTCATGCAATCGGTAATGAAAGCCTTCAAAGTCCGCATCAAGCGCGGTGATTTTAGTCAACAGTTCTGCGCTCACCGATGTTTCCTCAGAGAGTTCACGTAGCGCCGCTTGGCTTTCCGTTTCACCTGCTTCGATCCGTCCACCAGGGATTGACCATTCGCCTTTACGAGGCGCAGTTCCGCGTTGGATGAGCAGGACCTCTTCGCCGCGCAGGCAGACAATTCCGACACAGTCTGTTCGCTTGAAATTTTGTTGTGTCTTGGATGTCATGCATGTTCCCTTAACCTCTGCGGCGCTCTATATCGAGCCTATGTGCGGAAGATATACACTTGCAGGAAATTTGGACCAGATTGCGACCCGATTTGAGGCGGAAACAAGCCATGATGGTCTGTGGGATTGGGAACCAAAATACAATGTTGCCCCCGCTGGGGTGGTGCCCGTTGTCGCGTTCAATGGTGAGAAAAAGCGCACCGTCGTTCCGATGCGTTGGGGCTTGCATCCCTCATGGCGCAAAGAGCCGCCAGAGGGGCGACCCATGTTCAATGCGCGAGTTGAGACGGCCAAGGAAAAACCGAGCTTTCGAACACCCTATAAACGTCGCCGTGCTCTGATTCCTGCGACAGGGTGGTATGAGTGGGAACGTGTCGAAATGCCGTCGCCCAACGAGACGGGCATGAAAGAGGTCAAGCAACCGCATTTTATTTTTGAGGATAGCGATAATGTGGGGTCGCATATATTTGCTTTTGCGGGATTGTGGGAGCGATGGCGTGTCGATGAGGGCATTGAGCTCCTATCTTGCACGATCCTGACGACGCCCGCGCTGGGGGATGTGAAACATCTGCATCATCGCATGCCGGTGCGTTTGCCCGAAGATCGCTGGGATGACTGGTTAGATTGGGATGCCAATCCAGATTTCACCTTGAAATCAATGCGTGATGGCTCTGATTTGGGTCATTATGAAGTCGACCGTGCCGTCGGGAATGGGCGGCGTGAGGGCGCAGACCTTATTCGACCCTACGTCTCGCTTTGATCCTCAGGCGAGTCTGGTCCCGTCGGATCGGAAACCTCATCCATCGCGACTTTTTGCTTTGTATAGGTTGCCACGAAATCTGCCATCGTTGCGCCGCGGGTCCCGAGCGGTCGCGCAGGTCCGCGCGTGGTGTCGGCGATGGTTTGGCGTTCCAATTCTGAATTGAGCTGTGCGCCTAAAATGACAACTGTCGCGGTGAGCCATAGCCAGACCAGCAAAATAATCACCGAAGCTAACCCGCCAAAAACCTCATTATAATTTCCGAAATATTGCACGAATTTGGAGAAGGCGAAACTAATTGAAATCCAACTGACGAGAGCAAAGGCGATACCTGGCAAAACCCAACGTTTGCGGGCAGGACGTCGCGACGGTCCGAAACGATACATGACTCCGCTGGCGAAACAGAAAATGGTGATAAGCAATATCCACGGCAAGGTGCGTGTCGCGATATGGGATGAGCCTTCCAAATGTGCATAGCTGAGCGCGGCAGGCACACCGATAATCACGATGAGCGACAACCAAACAAAGATCAAACTGCCCAATGTCATGAGGGTCGCATAGATGAAACGGATCAAAGGATTGCGTCGCTCGATCTCCTCATAGGCCACATTCATCGCGCGCATCATGGCGCGAATTCCAGCGCCCGCTGAGAAAAAGGCAATTCCAAGCGAGATGAAAATACCGAGGCTAGCATTGGCGGGTGGGGCGGCCAAAACGCTGGTGATCTGTCCATCCAAGATCTGAAAGGCCTCTGTGGGGATCATCAATGCCACCGCATCTGTTATGCCGTCCACATCCCCAGGGTTGGCGAAATAAGAAAATGTCGAGAGCGCCGCAGAGATGAGCGGGAACACCGCCAGCAGGGAGAAGAAGCCAACACCTGCCGCGATAACACTGACATTGTCATGGTGAGCGGCCAACCACGTGCGTTTGAGGACGGCCCACCAATCCTTTGCGGACAATTTCCACGGGCTGTCGACATCTGTTTGCTCGAAGTTCCGTGCAAATTCTTTCACGTCTGACGTTTCCCTATTTACCCTTTTTCGGCGGTTGTGGCCTGGCGTAAACCAGAACGTCATCTGTTGAACGCAAAGGGTCGAATTTATATCCGCCTGCGTCAAAGTCTTTCAAACCTTCGGCACGGTCGACACGATTTTGCATAATCCAACGTGCCATTAATCCGCGTCCAAATTTTGTGTAATATTGAACGGGGCGAGATTTTCCGTCTTTGTCTTCCATGAATTTGGCGGACACAACATGGCTGTTCAGGGCCTTCGCATCAGCGGCTTTGAAATACTCATTTGACGCCAAGTTGACGATGGTACTGTCGGCATGAGCTTCGAGTTCTGTATTTAGAGCAGGCGCCAACACGTCTTTCCAAAAGGCATAGAGGTTCTTGCCTCGGGCGTTCTCGAATTTCGTTCCCATTTCTAGGCGATAGGGTTGGATCGCATCCATTGGACGTAACACGCCATAAAGACCCGATAGGATGCGAAGGTGATCTTGTGCATAGGCGAGGTCTTCGTCCGACATGGATTTGGCCTCTAGCCCCCAATAGACGTCGCCATCAAAGGCAAGACCCGCAGATTTAGCCGAGTTAGATTGTCCGTCGAGATTAAACGCTTGGAAGCGTTCTACATTCAAATTTGCGAGATTGTCTGAAATATGCATCAGTTTTTTCAGATCATCGGGTGTTTTTGTTTTCGCCAATACGGCCAATTCGCGCGTATCGGCTTCAAATCGCGGACGTGTAGCGGATAATCCAGTCGTCGCTGGGTCCATGTTCATTTTTTTGGCAGGGGAAAGTAGGGTTAGCATAAACGCCTCCTCATAGGATCAATCGCGGTATTGCAATTCGTATCCGTGGGTTGGTTAGAGTTCAAACATAGGTACGGGATGATCCAATTGCGAGTCACAATTCCTTGACCAAATAACTAAATATGACGACTGGGCCTCATGTTTTTTAACGTCTTCACACCTCCACAAAACTAGAAACCGCGCTTCGGCGTGATTTCTACGGACCTGCTTCTTCTTATATCGAGAGCGGGTTGATTTGTAATGGCCGCTGATTGGCCAAGTGTGGACACTCCCTATATTATGTATCTTAGATTTATTTCGCCTGTGCGCCCAACTGCGCGCAGCGTTGACTATGGCCTATTTCAAGCGATCATTGCCTGTCGGGATTATGACGACTATCCAAAGTGGTTGCGGTCTCAGGTCGAAGCGGAGTTCGTCTGGTTCAAAACCTATTTGCCATCGCCAGATGAGACCAATTTCCCCGACCATAATGTCCGCGCGCGGGCGGCTCATATATGTTGGTTCCGCGCAGAGGCAAAGGAGATGGTCAAACGAGCTTTCTCAATCAAAGCGCTTCTGAACGAAATTGGATGCACCATTATCGTGCGAAAAACGAATAATCCGGGCCAGATCATCTATTCTGACAATTGGCAAGTGGTTGCACGTCCCGACAAACGAACATCTATTCGATGGGCTTAAGCCCCTTGGACTCATCCCCTTCGCTGTGCAAAGGTTTGCAATCTTCAGGGGCTCTCCAGCATCCGCTTGAGGCTTCACTTAAATTTCTAAATTTGGATAACTCATGTCAACCGACCTCAAAGAGCACTTTGGACGCCTAGAATGGGTTAACAAAGAAATGAAAACCTTAGAAAATGAGGTCGCGAGCTACATTACCTCTCAGCCTTACGAAATAACCTTCCGTTACTCTAATCGAATGTTCCTGTACTCGTTAAACCCTCCACCTGCGACCAAGATATACACCTGTAAGCAAACTCAGGACGTCCCCGTAGGTATTGGGGCCCGATCGGGGACTTTAATCAACGAACTGAGAGCTACATTGGACGCGCTAGCCTGTACCTTAGCTATCAGAAATAACGCTCCAAACACTAAATCAACCTGTTTTCCGACTGCACGATCTAAGGAAAATTTTCTCAACGATAAACAGGTTAAGCAAAAAATTAAAAGTTTATCAGACGCAGACAAAGCGTTGATTGCCAGTCTGAAGCCATACATTGGCGGAAATGACCTACTCTACGCGCTTCACTCATCAGACC
>CALHXF010000068.1 GCA_938040095.1 uncultured Caulobacterales bacterium | reverse complement strand
AAGTCATGAGATGGGGGAAGATACAAAATGAAAATTCTATTATTTACCGCGGCATCAGCCATGAGTTTAATCGCAGCTAACGCTGCACATGCCGATGATCAAGAAGGTTGGTACTTGCGCGGCAATGCCGGTGTGGGTGTCCATACAGATGCCGAAATTCAGGGCGACATGACCTCTGCGGGACATGGCAATGGAATCCAGAGCCAAGTGAGCCCGGCAGCCTCCTTAGGCTTAGGGTATGATTTTGGTGAAAATTGGCGAGTCGAATTAGACGGCGATACACTCTGGACCGATATGGGTTCAATTGGCGGAATTCCATCGAGTTCTGCAAAACTTCGCACCAATACATTGATGCTGAACGCGCTTTATGACTTTGATGATTTCGGAAAATGGGAACCTTATGTCGGCGCAGGTCTTGGATTTGTTCAAGGGAAAGCCAATTTGACGGCCCATGATTTTCCAAGTGTCGATAATGCCTTAACACGTACACCTGCGTGTCTAGGAGCCCGCACGCTCGACCAGGCCGATAGCTGTGATATATCCGATAAAGATTCAGGTTTCGGATGGCAGTTGATGGCAGGTCTAGGCCGCAAGATATCCGACAATCTGACATGGGATACGCATTATACCTACCTCAACGGGCCCAATTTGGATGTTGAGGGTTTACGGACAAATGGCATCACCGGTGCATCTGCTCCGATTTCTGCGAAATTGTCTGATGTTGGCGCACACACAATTATGACAGGTCTACGTTATACATTTGGGGATCATGCGCATTCAGCAGCGAAAGCGATGCCAAAAGCTTTACCGCCGACACCCGTCTTCGCCCCAGCCGAAATTACCTGCTGGGATGGCGCGATGGTCTTAGAGGCCAGCCAATGCGCAGCCAAACCTGCGCCCGCTCCAGCACCTGTTGAAGTAACCTCCTGTTGGGATGGCAGTTTCGTGAATGCTGGCACCTCCTGTCCAACGCAAACTGTTGTTGCCGACACCTACACATGTTGGGACGGCACGGTTACCTATGATCTGTCAACTTGTGCGATTGAACCCGTCGCTGTTGCGCAAACAAATCTCAATGCCTGTGGCAGCTCTCCTGTTGCGATCTTTGATATCCCAACAAATCAGTCACCAAAGCAAATGGCCCGTTTAGGTACGATGCCAGAATTTGGCGATAGCCACGGCCTGACACCGTCGCAATTCTATGACAAATTAAATGCGCGTTATAACGCCACGGCGAATGACAAGGCCTATTTGAACTATCTGTTCAAATCGATGGGCTACAGCAATGGCTGGGCAGACGCACAAGCCTATATGTTCAGCGAAGAGGTCCTTCCTGTTGGCACTCGCGGTCTCTTGGGTCTGGGCGAGCAGCATCACTATAGCTACTCGATCCTGCCAACAAACGATCGCGATCGCCAAGCGTTCCGTATCCAAAGTGCGAATGGTGTGGTTGTCCACTTCATGAAGACCTGCGGGAACTACATGTATGCGTGTGAATAGATCACAGGCGTAAATCATGAGAATAGCAACGGCATCCACAAATGTCGTTGTTGGAAACCTGCGTTGGCGCCCCTCCGCGGGTTTCTTTTTGCTTAAAAATAAGTGCGCTTCCTCGCAAGCTTCATATAGTGCAGGGATATAGTCCGTTTCACGAGGGTCGCTTCGCATGACAATTTCATTTTTCTTCTACAGCCTCGCCACACTCGCAACGCTTCTGATCGGGGCGGTTTACGCGACCCGGAAAACGGTCATGCCCTATCATCTGGAAGCGCTTGAAACGTCTTGGGAGGAGATAGGTCCGAAATACCAATATATGCTCAAGGCCCTATTAAATGGCGGTGGCTACTTCGGGTTGTCGACAGGTCTATTTATGTTGGTCTTGTTGATCATTCCATTTCGCCACGGGGACGTCTGGGCAGGTTACGCAATTGGCGTTATTGGTCTCGTTGGGGCATTGCCGCTGGGGCTTATTGTGCGCGGCGTAAAAAAGAACACGGCGGGTAACCCACCGCTGATGGTGATGGTCGTCGTCGTTGCGTTGCTCGTATTAGGGCTCATCGCCTGCGCCTTTGGCTATTAGGATATTTGGGCCATGAGATAGATAACTCGGTTATGCGTCTCGTCCTCCTCACGTGCATTGTTTTAATTGCCTTTGCGGGGAATTCCGTCTTGGCGCGTTTGGCGTTGAGCCCCTCAGACATTGGAGCGGGTATTGGCCCGTGGAATTTCTCTTTAATTCGCTTTGCGTCTGGCGCAGTCATGTTGCTTCTTCTCGCGAAGCCGCGGGCGAGTTGGCGCAGCGGACGGTGGCGGGCCGCCCTTGCCCTCTGCGCCTATGGCGTCTTCTTTTCCTATGCTTATTTGAAATTGGCGACGGGCACAGGGGCGCTCCTTTTATTTGCATCGGTGCAATTGACCATGTTGATCGTCGCCTTTTCGCGCGGTGAACGTCTGGGCCTTTTGCAAATGCTTGGCTTAGGTTTGGCCCTGGCTGGGTTGGTCTATCTCCTCTCGCCAGGGCTCGATACGCCTTCCCCCCTTGGCGCAGGTCTTATGGCGGCGGCAGGTATTGGATGGGGTATCTATTCTGTCCTTGGGAAAGGGGACGGCGATCCTGTTGCGCGGACGTCAGGTAATTTCGCGCGCGCCGCAATCTTGATCCTATTGGCGACGCCAGTTTTTTTGGGGCTTTCGCCCGAGAGCATTCCTGCACCCAAAGGCATCGGCTTGGCGGTATTGTCAGGCACCGTCACATCGGGTCTTGGCTATGCGCTTTGGTATCGCGTGTTGCGCGACCTGTCGGTGACAACCGCCTCAATCTCTCAGCTTTCCGTGCCTGTCATCGCGGCCATTGGTGGCGCAGTCTTCGTATTTGAACCTGTGACGTTATCCTTTGCGGTGGCCTGCACCATTGTCTTAATCGGCGTTGGGCTGGCGACGGTTAAGATTAGCAAGCCATAACATATAAAGGACCGTTCCCACGTTAAAGATAAGCCAAAGCCATCGGTTACCCAGATGAATTTGAACGATTGGATTATAAAGAAAGAGCGCCAAAATCAGGATCAAGCCCTGTGACGAAATCAGAAATGTTTTACGAAACGCCTTATGTCGCAACCCAAGCCAAATTAGAGTCGCCACAAAAACAATCTTCAAAAGACTATAATATGCGTAAGGAAATGTGATCAAAAATCCACTTAGTGCCATGACAGCACAGCATAAAATCGGACGGTTATCTTTTAATTTCAGGTCGGAAAAAGTCACATCAAAATAGCTCATGCTGATTGTATTTTTATCTTCGCCAAACGCTCCAACCGCGATTTCAACGCGAGCGCGAATTTCTGCGCACCTTCATTTTCGCCCGCCTCACCATTGGCATGCGGCAGATAGAGATAGGGCTCAATCAGCTCTAACTCTATCAGCTTCAAAGTGCCATCTCTTCCGCGTAGCAAATCCACCCGCGCATAGAGCGGCGTGAAATCCAAGACCTCGAGAATATCATTCGCCGTCTGGCGTTCCTCCGATGTCGGCGCGTAGGTCTCTTCTGATCCGCCATATGTCGATTGGATGCGGTAATCGCCGGATTTGGGGGTCTTCCGCGCCGCATGTGAAAAACGTCCGCCAAAATAGAGGAAGGAATATTCACCCTCTTCTAACACGCTCGGCAGGAACGCCTGCATTAATGCCCCTTCGGGTGGCAAATCACTTGCCGCAGGAAACGGGTCGCCCTTCTTATACAATACTTGCCGCCACGCTCCGCCGCCAACGGTAGGTTTAATCACGAGTGTATCTGTGTTCAAAGTGTCAAAAGCGCGAGCGACATTGGTTTTCGTAACGCCGTCCACCGTGAGCGTGCGGATGACAGGCGCGCCGCGAGCTTCTAATTCTTCGAGATAGGACTTGTCAGAGTTCCATCTCAAAATATCGAACGTGTTAAAAACGGGCGTAACCGCTTCGGCCTTTGCAATCGCGGACAGAAACGCGTCTTCATTGCCTTCGAAATAATCCCACACCATCAACGGCAAGATTGCATGGAATTCTGCGGCGCGGTCTGCGATGTCTCGCCAGCGCACTTCAACAAGCTCCAAGCCTTCCGCCGCCAAAGCAGGCGCCAGTTTCCCGACTTCTTCAACGAGTTCAAAGCGGTCTGGACGCGCATTTTCTGCTGAAGGCAGAAGATTATCCGAGATGAGGAGAGCAATTTTCTTCATCGTGCAATTCCATATAGTTTGTGCTGCCCAAATACGGTAGGCGCGCTGTGATAGATACGCGGGCTACGGGGTTACACCGTGGGACGCAATTTGAATTTTACCGTGAAAGTTCCGGACATGACTAAAGATATTGACGTTTTGGGCATTGGCAATGCCATCATGGATATTATTGCACCTGTGCCAGATAGGTTCCTGTCGTCCCATGGGATTGAACGTGGGTCCATGACATTGGTTGACGAACCGCGCGCGCTGTCGTTGAACGCTGCGTTGAAATCACAAGCCGACCTTCGCGAAATCGCTGGCGGGTCCGCGGCCAATACAATCGTCGGGATCGCAGAGATGGGTGTCCGTGCAGGTTACATCGGGAAAATCGGTGAAGATGATATCGGACATCGATTGGCCGAAGGTTATCGCGAAGCTGGCGTGTGGTTCGCCACGAAACCAACAACATCGGGTACGGCATCGGCGCGTTGCATGATCGCCGTTACACCAGATGGACAGCGCTCCATGAGTACATTCCTCGGCGCGAACTCAGACTTTAGCGTTCAAGACATTCACCGAGATGAAATTGCCCGCGCCAAGACGATCTATTTGGAAGGCTACCTCTTCGATAGCGACGCCCAAAAAGAAGCCTATGTTCAGGCGGCAGAACACGCACAAGCCACAGGCGGCCAAGTCGCCCTCACCCTCTCTGACAGTTTCTGCGTTGGCCGCCATCGCGCCGGGTTCCGCCAACTCGCCGAACATCAGACAGATATTCTTTTTGCAAATGAAGAAGAGCTATTGGCCCTGTTTGAAACAGATCGTCTGGACACAGCCTTGGATGCCCTTTCCGATATGCGCCCCGTTGTTTGCGTCACACGCAGCGATAAAGGATCAATCATTCAGATTCCAAAGTCGCGCCCTGAGGAGGGTGGCCCCCGTCGTCACCTCGTACCTGCCGCGCCGATTTCACAAATCGTAGACACAACAGGTGCAGGCGATCAATATGCGGCAGGTGTTCTGGCAGGTCGCGTGATGGGTCTGGACTGGGCTGATGCAGGATATTTGGGGTCCCTCGCGGCCGCAGAAGTCATTCAGCATTACGGCGCACGTCCTGAAACACCTATCAGAGAAATAGCGAGGTTTGCAAAAATATATCTGTCTTAGTTAATTTTATTTTTAATAGATTGATATTTCAATTAATTTCATTGAAGTTTCAACCTATTGAAATATAACGTTTTTTTGTTGACATCGCTACAAAATATGATACTGAGTACTTGTCTGATTGAAAAATACTCCCAAAGTTAGTTCAAGATGACGCACCCCCTTCATCCCAACATAGGGGTGCATTTAACTATAAGCCGCTTTTAGCTTTGATAACTAAAAGCGGCTTTGCTGTGGGAATAGGGCGTTGGCAAATATTACAATATTTATTTAGATATTTTTGCCGCCAAACGCGAACGATTGCGAATACGCGTCATAATCCACAAGGAATTAGTAACTTCTTCGGGACTGAAACTTGCAGCATCTGCTGCGTCCAATTTACGTGTCTCAGCAATTGACACACGCCTGAATTCTTCGGCAAGCTCCGCGCCCTGTTCCGTCAGGAAGTATACAACAGACCGAGCGTCTTCAGTATTCACTTCGCTTATCACATAGTTTTCCTTTATAAGCCATCGCGTCGACCGGGTCACGGTGGCTGGGTCATACCCCAACATTCGAACAATTTTCGCGCCAGTGACTGCATAGTCGAAATACGCGATGCTCATGAGTGTTCGCAACTCCCGCAAAGGAAAGCCTGCATGT
>CALHXF010000067.1 GCA_938040095.1 uncultured Caulobacterales bacterium | reverse complement strand
GCCGGAGGCTGAAAAATCCCGCTTGCTGGCCTCATTTGAAGCGACATTGGACAAACCCTTTTTGCGCGCCGATTACAAGAGGGCCGCATTAAACGCCCCAGCCGTTGCGGCTAGATTTGCGGAGTTTGTGGATCTGTGAGGTCTTGAGAGGCTCTAAAAGGCTTTCACCGCAAAACACTGTCATCTTTATTCCTCCAAGTTGATACCCATTTTACTGAACCACTCGGGTATGGACTATGCTTCAAAGTGGGTCCTATCAGACACGCGCAAACTCTCCGTATGTGTCATTTTAGGCACACTGGATAAAAATTACAGTTCGTTAAGGTCTCGTGCTTGAAATAAAGTCTTCGTGAGCTTACGGAAATTTCAACAAACCTCGGAATCCGCCATATTGTGGGTCCAGGGTCATAATTTTTGAGATGAGGGTACATCATGAAATCGAAAAATTTGAGTAAACTACTATTGGGATCGAGCATTCTTGCCGCTTCGGTCTATGCAGCCCCAGCTTACGCGCAAGTCGAAAACGACGAGACGCCTGTCGCAGTAGAGTTGCTAGAAGAGTCGGTGGATGCTGCGAATGAGGATGACGATACCGTTGTTGTAACGGGATCACGCATCAAGCGCGACACATTCTCGTCCATCTCGCCTCTACAAGTTTTGACAACTGATTTGTCCCAAGATGTAGGTTTGTTTGACCCGTCCACTATTCTTCAGCGCTCTGAATCAGCGGCTGGTCAGCAAATCGATGCGACGTTCCAAGGCTTTGTTTTGGATAACGGACCTGGTTCGCAAACAATCAACCTCCGCGGTTTGGGTGCTGGTCGGACATTGCTCCTCGTCAACGGTCGTCGTTTAGCACCAGCTGGCGTTGAGGGCGCTCCAACGAGCCCTTCAGTTAACCTGTTGCCAGGCTCATTGATTGACCGCAACGAGCTCCTGCTCGATGGCGCGTCGTCTGTTTATGGTTCTGATGCGGTAGCTGGTGTGGCTAACGTTATCCTTAGAAAAGATTTTGAAGGTTTAGAAGTTTTTGGCCGTGCGGATAGCGCGAGTGGCGGCGGTGATGATTTCACTGTCAGTGCTGCATGGGGTAAAAACAACGACCGTGGTTTCTTCGGTATCGGCGCAGAATATGATTTCCGCGACGAAGTGAAGTTAAGAGATCGTGATTTCTTGGCGGGCTGTGATACGCATCTTGAAGTCGACAGTGCTGGCAACATCCGCTCAAACAACCTGAGAGACAATTTGGTTGTCCAGAACCGGACGCCAGGTGTTTCAGTTTCTGAAAGCCCTTGTAAAGTTTCCGGTATCAGTGGCCGTATCTTCATTCCATTCACGAACCTCGGTTCTGTGTATTTCACTGATGGAGCAGGTAACACAGGTATTCCAGGCTTCAACGAGTCGACAATCGGCGGCCGCGACATTGACGCAAATGGCGACGGTATCCGTGATGTTGACTTCCAAAACGTGAACAACAACGCAGCAAATATTGATCAGACATTTATCAGTGAGCAAAAGCTCTACAATGTCATGGCATATGGTGAGTACACATTAGAAGGCGATGCCAATATCACGCCTTTCTTTGAGGCAAACTATTCCCGCGCTGAAATCCAATCGGATAACACGGGTACGCCGCAAATCTTCCCATACGTATCTGCGACCAACCAATTTAACCCTTGTTTCCGTGGAACAGGCGTTGATTGTCGGGCAACAGAGAACGCAACATTCGGCACTGGCCTTGGCGGCGGGTTTGATCTTCCAGTTATTCCAATTGTCACGGTTCAGGGCGACAGAAACAATGTTGATGTTGAACAAGAGCAACTTCGTTTTGTTGGTGGTGTGAAGGGTGATCTTCCATTCCTAAGTGCCGGCCCTCTTAACAACTGGACGTTTGAAGCTTCTGGATCATACTCTAAATCAAAAGGTAAGTCCTTCCGTCAAGGTATTCGCGAAGACAAACTCGCATTTGCTTTGGGTGTTGACCCGACAGCAGATTTTGATGCTGATGGCATTACCGACAATAATGGTGACGGAATTGCGGATGATTATGATCAAAACGTCAGAATCGGTGGCATCTTTGGCGGACCAGAGATTGCAGCCTGTGACGCTTCTGCACTTGCCAACCCAGATCAGGCCCTTGCCGATCTAACGGACGGTTGTGTGCCGGTTAACCTCTTCGCGCCTAGCCTTTTGGGTCAAACAATTGGTGATTTTGCGACTGCGGCAGAACGTAATTACGTCTTCGGTACGCGAAACTTCGACACGACCTATGAACAAACATTATTCTCTGCGTTTGCAACGGGTAATGTGTTTGAGATGCCTGCAGGTCAGGTCGCAATGGTTGTAGGTGCTGAATGGCGCGAAGACAAAATCGACTCGACGCCTTCTGTTGAAGCCTCGAACGGACTTCTCTTTGGCTTCGCTTCTGATCGTGGTGCCGTCGGCAGTAAATGGATCCGTGAAGCATTTGCGGAAATTGATATCCCTCTTCTTGCAGACAAGCCTTTGTTCCGTGAGTTGGGCGTAAACTTTTCTGGCCGCGTTACGGACGAAGAGTTCTACGGAACGGCTGGGACTTACTCCATCAAAGGTGGATGGCGTCCAGTCGACTCACTTCTCTTGAAGGCAAGCTTTGGCACATCCTTCCGTGCCCCTAACTTGCGTGAGAACTTCTTGGCCGGGCAATCAGGATTCCCAACTGTCTTGGATAGATGTGCTGTACCTGACGTCGCTTTTGTGGATATCACGCCTAATGATGGTGTGGTCACACGTGAATATGTTGCCGCTCTTGATACACGTGAGCCAGAAACGCTTGCTAACTGTCTTCGTGAAGGACGGGATCCAACTACGACGGGTATTGACGCCAACGGTCTCAATACGTTCACCTCGCCAAGTGTAGAAAATACGACAGGCGGCACCTTGGACTTGGATGCAGAAACTTCCGAGTCCTTCACGGCTGGTTTTTCATTCGAACAACCATTCTCTGATGATTTCGACTTCAACATTGGTGTCAACTATTACCAAATCGATATTAAGGGCGCTGTTACTCAGCCTAGCGCTCAATTTATCGTTGATGACTGTTACACTCGCCAAGACGGTAGCCGTAGTCCGTTCTGTGATCGCATCACCGTCGGTGCAAATGATGACCGTCGATTGATTTCGGACATTTCAAGTGGCTTCATTAACCTGAACAAAGAAGAAGTTTCGGGCGTTGATGTAAATGCAACGTTCGGAAAAGAGTTGGTAGCATTTGGCGAAAACGTTGACTTTAGCGTTAACCTAAGAGCCAATAAACTTCTGGAACGAAACAACCTATTTGTTGGCACAAATGGGGAAGAAAGCCTAACAGAGCTGGCTGGAGAATTTGGTTTCCCTGAATGGACTGGTCGTACAACCTTTACAGCTGACGTAGATAAGTTCCGCCTGACATGGCAGGCGCGTTACATTGGTAAGGTAGAGCAAGACCCAGAGGGCATCGATGAGTTTGATGATGCAACGGGCACGCAAGGGACAGGCTTCTTTGGAGAAACATGTCTCGGTGCAGCAGCAGGCGACTTCTTCTGTCGCGATGTTGGTTTCGCTAAAGAGTACTTCACGCATTCCGCTTCAATTCGCTATCGTGATGACTCTTTGACATTACGTGTTGGTGTTTCGAACGTATTTGATCGCAATCCGCCACTTGTGGACAGCGGCGAAGTCTTCGCGATTTCGAACACACCAATCGGTAACGGATATGATCTTGACGGTCGCCAATTCTTCGTATCGGCTACAAAACAGTTCTAATCTGAGATTAAAAGTCACAGCTAAAAACGGCTTCAACCATTTGCGTTGGGGCCGTTTTTTTTTCATAGTACGAAAAATTATCGTGAGGACAGTCGTATGAAGCTTTTGAAATCAACAGGATTAGCGCTTGCTGCATCAGTATTGGCACTTAGCACAGCACCCGGAATAGCGACGGCCAAGATGGCGCCAACGGTTCCAATCGAAGTCTGGTCACTGCGCAACGTAGTAAGCACGGTTCAGGTTTCGCCTGATGGCAAGCACATCCTTGTGATGGTCAACAAAAGCAAGGAAGGCGAAAATGTCCTTGAGATTTACAAAACTGACGATTTGTCGAAACCTCTTCGCCGCTTAAACGCCGACCCTATGGAAATGACATCTGCCCGATGGGTAAGTGACAATTTTATTTTTGGTGGCGCTTGGAAGGTCGTTCGGAAATCCGTAAAAAATCCAGAGGAAGATGTCCGTAGTTACAAATCTTGGGCCTACAACCTGAAGGAAAATAAGTTTTCTGAAGCCTCAGGCAGTTTCGGTATCGTAAATAACCTCCCTGAAGAACCGAACAAAGTTCTCATTCAAACCGGAACCGCAAATAGAGGCGGAACAGGCGTAGATCCATTCTTAGCTTTCAGACCGCGTTCTTATTATAAGTTTGATCTGAATACTGGCCGGAAAACACTCGTTCTAAAAGGGAACGATAAGTATCCGAGAGCCACCTTTGATAACGATGGCAACCCCCGTTATACGCAAGGCTTGGATCAAGACACAAATGAGGTCATTAGCTATTATCGCTTGCCGGGAGATAAATCCTGGAAGGAATTTGGCGAACGTTATGACCAAGACGATCATAACAATTTGTACCGCTTTCTTGGCGGAATTCAGGGCCTTGCCGGATTCAAACATGATGATCCAAACATTGGATACATAATAGATGATCGTGGGGAAGACAAAGCCGCCTTGTGGGAATTCGACTTCACGACGGGTCAATTTGGCAAAAAGCTTTTCAGTACCCCAGATGCAGATGTCATGGGTATTCAGACGCATTCGATGGCGTGGGCCGGTAACACCAAAATGGTCGCCGCGAGATATTCTGGTGCTAAGCGGGAACTTCATTGGTTCGACATGGAAGAGAAAGCGCTTCACGATTCTGTCGCCAGCAAAATTCCGAACGCTCATCAAGTTCGTATCTCTAGTAGATCTCGGGATGGCGGGACTATGGTTGTGTCCAATTCAGGACCAAGAGACCCAGGTTCATTCTGGTTAGTAAAAGACGGTAAGATGTCCAAAGTGGGGAGCAGAAATCCCTTGGTGAAACCTAGCCAACTTGCGGACGTGGAATTCATCAAATACCCAGCACGTGATGGTAAGATGATCCCAGCTTATGTCACAAAACCAAATGGCCCAGGTCCTTATCCTCTTGTCGTGATGCCGCATGGTGGCCCACACGTGAACGAGGTCGTCGGATATGATGAGTGGGGACAATTAATGGCTAATGCGGGCTATATGGTTCTTCAACCACAATACCGTATGTCAACGGGTTGGGGCCGCGATCACTTTGATTCAGCTTACGGCGAGCATGGTCTCGCAATGCAGGACGACAAAGATGATGGCGCTTTGCATCTTGTGAAAAAGGGTCTCGTTGACAAAGATCGTATGGCAATGTTTGGTTGGTCTTACGGTGGATATGCAGCTCTCGTTGCAACGAGTCGTGAGAACAACATTTATCAATGTGCTATCGCAGGCGCTGCCGTTGCTGACTCCAAAAAAGTTTATATGAAACGAAGCGGTCCAGGGACTCCAAAAGCGATCGATGATTGGGCACAGCGTCGCGGCATGATCGGGATCAACCCGATTGATGAGGTTTCAAAGGCAAATATTCCGCTCCTGATGGTGCATGGTCAAGTTGACTCTCGTGTGATGTATTTCAACATGAAGGATTATAAGAAAGCTATGGAGAAAGCTGGCAAGGACGCTCAATATTTGACGCTTAAAGGCGCGGACCATTTCTCTTCAACTCTGATGTATAACCATCAAGAACAGTTCTATACTAAGCTGTTGGACTACCTTGAAAATGACTGTGGTCCTGGCGGATTATAGAAAAAATACACTCATATTAATGAAGCGAGCCTCTGGGCTCGCTTTTTTTTGTTCAAATGAAATTTATAATTTTATTGATTAACGATAATTATTGTGACACTTTAAACGTGCATAAGGAGCAAAATAGATGAGACTTACATATATGAAATCGGCTTCGATACTTGTGCTCTCACTCATTGTAAGCTCGGCACTTCCTGCACATGCGCAAAGCCAATCAGGGCGGGTTGCGCCTCTTCTCTCCAGTCCAACCTACACCTCTACTGATGCCTCGACCTATGAAGCTTTTACGCCTCAGGCCATGACAGATAAACGTAGGCTCGATTACCAAGTCTGGGATGATGTTTTGCAAAACATTGTTGTCGACTTTGGAATTTCATCAAGAATCCGTTCGACACGTCCGCAGCAAGGTACAGGAACACGCATAGTTTCGGGACATGTTTCGCCCTATCGCTTGGAAGGTAGTCGAATTTCCTTTGGCTTCCTTGATGATAATTACCGGAAAGTTCTAACCCAGTACCGCGAAGACCTCGTCAGTATCGCCAATCAAATCGACATCACCCGCTTATCAAAAGACGAGCAACTGGCATTCTGGTTTAACTTACATAATGTCGCTCTCATTGAAAAAATTTCACAAGAATATCCAGAAGACGTCCCGTCAACTTTGAAGATTGACGTGAATGGATCCAAAGTATTGTTAGATGATGCAAAGTTTATCGTCATTAAGGGCAAGGCCCTATCCTTGCGAAATATCCGCGAAGATATTGTCTTTTCAAACTGGACTGATCCGATCGTTATTTATGGTTTCTTCAGGGGCGATATTGGCAGCCCGAGAATGATGCGCTTGGCATTCACAGCGAATAATTTAGAGTATCGCTTAAACGGGAACGCGAATGAGTTTGTGAATTCGCTTCGCGGTTTCCACGAGTCTCGAAAGGCCCGGAAAGTTTCGAAAATTTATGACAATGCCAAGGCGTTTTATTTTCCGAACTTTCAAACTGATATCGCGGCGCATGTTGAAAAATATGCAGAAGGAGACACTTTAGAGGACTTTAATACCGAAAAGCCTTTTGAATTTGACCGCTATGAAACCAGAATTGCCGACTTGTCAGGCGGTCAAAGAAAGGCCTCAGCTCTATTCGTTGAGGGTAGCGGAAATTTACCACCTGAGACAGCTAGATTGTTGTCAGAAGTTGGTCGAAAACAAGAGATTTTACGGAGAAGAGGCATCTATACTGGCCTAAATAAAGGATATGTCATCATAGAAGACATTGAGACAGATCCAAGTCAACCTCCTAGCTCGGCAATCAACTAGGACCTAGTTCACAATCCCTACCCAAGGTAGGACAGTACCCCTGTTTCTCAATTGTTGGGAGACCGAAACTACATTTCGACGAATGCTAAATGAATGACTATTGTATGTCAGAAGAAACAAGATTACTGATTATTCACGGTCGCGTTGCTAGCTGACATATTCTCGGAGCGAATTGCGTCTAATTATTAGTTTATGTCATCATATTTCTTCAAAGGAATGTGTGACGGATAGGGGCGCAATGAAACTCACGCAAAGTCTAATAGGCCGCGCCGCTTTAGTGGTGGCAAGCTTAGCCATTTCAGGATCAAATGCTGTTGCGAGCTCCATCACCTATAATGGTCCCGTTGTAACCTTTGAGCAGGTCTTTGAAAACCCTGACGATAATGAGCAGAAACTCAACTATGCGCGCCAACAGGCCGCCGCAGGGGATCTTCTTAGCGCAGCTGGCGCTCTTGAGGGGATGTTGTTTTCCCAGCCGAACTGGGATTCCGCAAGAGTGCTCTACGCGGTCGTTTTGTTCGAACTCGATGATCGTGCGTCTGCCCTCCGAGAATTCGAGTTACTGAGCCGTCGCCCATTGAGTGGTGCAGATCAGAAACTTGTCACGTCCTATAGCCAAGCTATTTCTAACCCGGCGCCACCTAAGTCGGCTGTCACCGGTGTGGTGGAGTTTGGACTTCGTGCAGATAATAATGCTGGGAATGCATTGCTGGATACCGTCTTAGATCTGCCGAACGAAAGCGATGGCGCGGCATTTATAAACGGCGTGATGAAACTGTCGCTCCCACTTACAAAGTCGGGCGGGTTAAATTTCAATGCGCGCGCTAGAGGACAAACGCGTAAGCAGTTCTCATCTTCAAACTCTGATTATGATGTCCTTGGTGCTGATCTAGGGGTCTCTGGCGAGGGTGAAGCTTTGTTTTGGAGCGCTGATTTTTCGTTTGATAATGTTTCTTTTGGGGGTGAAAAATACCTAACGCAAATGGGGCCGAAACTCAGTGTTGGAACAAAATTATCAGAAAAAACGCGGCTAACACTTGCCGCAGCAATCTATGATCAAGACTTTGAGTCTCTGTCATTCAGCTTTGGAGAAAAATTCCGCTCTGGGAATAAATCCGTCTTAAGCGCGAAAGTTCATACTCGCGTGGATGAAAATCTAACCTACGGCGTATCTCTCGGGTATGAAGATAAGAACGCGACACAGGATGCGCTGGCATACAAAGGTTTTCATGTCGCCGGCAATGTCTTCAAAGGCTTTGACAGCGGTATGTATCTAAAGGCCAACGCTCGCTATCGTGATCTAAACTTTGATGCGGCTAACTTGCTCAGCGGAACCGCCACAGATAGGGACGATAGCCAGATATTAGGTCGTGTTGGTGCCGGAGCGTCCTTGAATAAAATTAGTGGCTGGTTGGGTATGGAGCCCAATCCTGCGTTCACAAAAGTCTATATGGAAACGGGGGTAAATTACACCAATTACGATTCCTCGGTCTCGTTCTTTGAGTATGAAAACCTAGGCGCAGACGTCAAATTTATCGTGAACTTTTAGGAGATATGGAGATGATCAAGATGAACAAAACCGTATCTTTCCTGAGCGCTTTTTCCCTAGCGTTATTAGCTAGTACCGCTGCCTTTGCGGATAATACGTCCATCGGCGTCAATGCGGCCGTAAAGGGCGATGTAACGATCCAAAGTGGCGAACAAGCCGCGAAACAGGCCGTTGTCAAAAAGCCTGTTCTATTGGGCGATGTCGTGACGTCGAACAGTGTGGGCAGCCTCCAAGTGCTGTTGAAGGACCAAACAATGTTCACGGTGGGTCCAGACTGTAATTTGACGATCGACAAATTTGTCTATGATCCGTCCAAGAACTCCAACTCTATGTCTGCAAGCGTGAAAAAAGGGATGTTCAGGTTCATGTCTGGAAATATTTCCAAGTCGGGTCCTGACAGCGTTTCAATTGAAACGCCGATCGCATCTATGGGTATCCGCGGCACAATGGTGGAAGGTGTCATTGGGCTGGAAGCCGCCCTCATGGCTCAGAATGCGGGTGTCATTACGTCAAACACGAAAGTGGATCAGCAGAACGCAAGCATATTTGTGCTGCGAGGCCCTGGGAAAAAGAATACATCCAAAAACAGACGCGGTGAGATATCAATCACGTCTGCAGGTGAGACAGTCATTGTCAGAACAAGCGGTATGGCGGTTTTCGTTGCGGATAAGAATTCACCCCCGAGCAAACCGTTTATGTTGTCACAGTCGGATTCAAACCTATTTCATGCGAAGCTGAGAACTGAACCAACATCTGGCCAAACCTACAAGCCGTTTACGTTGGACGCAGGTCTTCTTGCGCCGCTACCTCGAGCGGGTACCACACCAAATTCTGACACGGGATTTTTGAACCCTCTGACTGATATGCAGTGGCCGACAGATCTAGAAGGGGCTTCTGATTTTCAAGATGTTTGCACGCCTCTCAACCCTAATTTCCCACGTTGCCAATGAACGGTTTTTTCCGATTTATCGGTAGGGTGAATTTATGATTGCAGAGCTTGGGCATGTCGCCCTAATTTTAGCATTTGTTGTCACACTCTTACAATTCGCTATCCCCATGATCGGGGCGCGTCGCAATGACGTGCGTTTGATGTTGTTTGGTGACTATGCCGCCTTGGCACAGCTTTGTTTGATTGCCTTTGCCTTTACTGCACTCATCTCTATTTTTGTCCACTCTGACTTTAGTGTTAAGCTTGCAGCGCTGCATTCGCACTCTCAAACACCTTTCATATTTAAAATAACTGGTGTCTGGGCAAACCATGAAGGATCCATTCTCCTTTGGGTGCTGATCCTATCTGTTTATGGGGCTTTAGTTCCCGTCTTCGGGCGGAGCCTACCTTTATCACTGAAGGCGAGGGCGATATCCATCCAAGGCCTAATGGGGCTCGGGTTTCTCGCATTTATACTCTTTACTTCAAACCCGTTCGAACGACTTATTCCTGTTCCGACCGACGGGCAGGGATTAAATCCGCTGCTCCAAGACATCGGACTCGCGATCCATCCGCCATTTCTATATTTGGGATATGTTGGCCTTTCTATGCCATTCGCCTTCGCGGTAGCAGCGTTGATCGAAGGCCGCGTGGACGCTGTGTGGGCGAAGTGGCTTCGGCCTTGGGTTTTACTTGCATGGAGTTTCCTCACGATAGGCATCACCTTAGGCAGCTTTTGGGCGTATTACGAACTCGGCTGGGGCGGCTGGTGGATGTGGGATCCTGTTGAAAATGTATCCTTTATGCCGTGGTTGGCCGCGACGGCTTTACTCCATTCCATAATGGTTCTGGGGACGCGCCATTCAATGGCCAGTTGGACCATCTTACTGTCAATACTGGCATTCTCACTTAGTCTGATAGGCACATTTGTCGTGCGTTCGGGAATTCTCGTAAGTGTGCATTCATTTGCAGTTGATCCGGAACGCGGTGTATTTATTTTTGCAATGTTGTTGGCAACTATCGGTGGCGCACTGGGTCTCTATGCGTTGCGGGCCAACACCTTGCGGGCGCGTTCATCGTTGAATCTTGTTTCAAAGGACGGGGCACTTGTAATAAATAATTTATTGCTCATTGCTGCGACAATTACTGTGTTCTTGGGCACATTTTACCCTCTCATGGTCGAAACCTTCACCGGCGCTAAAATTTCTGTAGGCGCGCCTTATTTCAATATGACCTTCGCGCCTTTGATGAGCCTTCTTCTTATTTTCATGGCTGTTGGACCCCTGCTGAAATGGCGGTCCGACAGTCTTACAAAATACAAATCAACCCTTCGAAAAGGTGTGATTGCCCTTGTCTTGATTGCCGTTATTTTTGGCCTATTTGGAAAATCCGGTTTGGGCGGATTATCTCTGGGTATTGCTGCATTTCTGGCGTTTGGAACCCTTGCGACTGTTGGAAAGAAAATTCGTTGGGGCGAGGTTCCGAAACGGGAAAGTTGGGGGCTCTTGCGGGCTCAACCTGCCGCTACATTTGGGTTTATTGGTGCGCATATAGGTATGGCTATTTTTGCGGCTGGCGTGACCTCTATTTCGGTATGGGAGAGTAGTGATTTACGTGAGCTGAAGGTCGGTGAGTCCATTGCATTGGGGCACTACGAATTCACGCTCAATGATATGACCCCAGGGGAACGAGAGAACTATCAGTTCTTGGGTGCCAACATCTCTATCACCAAAGGGGGTGCCAACATCTCGGACGTTTATACTGAACGTCGGTATTACCCAGTGCGAGAGATGGTCACGACTGAAGCGGGGCTTCATTTAAGCCCAACTCATACGCTATTTGCAGCCATTGGTGAGGGGAACCCAGATACGGGATGGATTGTACGTGTGAACCACCACCCCTTTGTAATTTGGATTTGGATCGGAGCGCTCCTGATGGCTTTGGCAGGTTTCGTTTCCCTATGTGATCGACGATTTAGACATCGGAGTGGTGAGAAAACACGCTCAGACACCTTGGTTATATCCTAGAGATGGCTCGCATTTTCCGCGCAACTTGGCCTCTGATGGCATTGCTTTTCTTGGCTATCTTATTCGCTTTCGGCCTCACTCGAGATCCAAGTGTCTTGCCGTCAGAAATGATTGATCGGGCAATGCCAGAATTCGAGCTTACTGATCTGTATCGACCCAATGTCGTCTACACGCAGGACCTATTATTAGATGACGTGGCATTGATAAATGTGTTCGGGTCGTGGTGTATCGCGTGCGAAGTCGAGCATCCGAAGCTGATGGCACTTTCTCGAATGGGCGATGTTAAACTGGTTGGCATCGATTGGAGAGATACGCGTGAGAAGGGGCAACGTTGGTTACGGAAAAATGGCGACCCCTATGACCTTGTGATTTTTGATGAAGATAGCCGTCTTGCGATTGATTTAGGCGTCACAGGCGCTCCAGAGAGCTTCCTCGTCGATAAAGAGGGGCGTATTCGGTATAAGCATGTTGGCATAATCACGGATGACGTTTGGTCAAATATTCTCAGCCCAATCATAAATGATCTGAAGGCAGAAGAATGAGGTCCGTTATCTGTCTTTGTCTGTTGCTCCTATCGAGTATCGCCTTTGCACAAACCGTCCCGAGTGCTGAGGAGGTTGAGTCGCGGGCGCGCGAAGTGGGGCGATCCCTGCGTTGCGTTGTCTGTCAAAATCAATCAATCGAAGAATCCGATGCTGCCCTCGCGAAAGATATGCGAGTTTTAGTGCGAGAGCGTATTTCCGTTGGCGCAACAGATGCAGAAATTATAGAATTTATGCGTCTTCGCTATGGTGACTACGTCCTGCTAAAACCACCATTGCAAAAGAACACATATTTACTTTGGTTTCTCCCGGCGCTTACGATTTTTGGTATGGGCATATGGTTGATCTTCGCAGCGCGCAGGCAGAAACCCAATATAGAAACGCCGCGCCAACTTACGGAGGCTGAACAAGCTGTTCTGAAACGTGTAATGGATGACAACACATGATTTGGGTTTTGACCATTGGACTTTGCATCGCTGTTTTCGCTTACATTGCGACGCCTCTGTTTTTTAGAAATTTGACGTTGCCAAATCTTGATGGCGAAGCCCAAGACGAAATCTCGGCATATCGTCACGAGTTACAACAGATTGAAAAAACACTGGCGTCGGGCGAATGTGATGTCGATGCGATGACCGCTGAAAAGAGAGTGTTAGAAAAGCGATTAGTTAAAGCGGCGACACAAGCCTCCGGTATTACGACCAATCGTAAAACAGTATGGATGGCTGGAACCTTTCTTGTTTTAACTGCAGGTACGCTGGGTATTTATGGTGTCATTGGATCGCCTGAGTTAACGGGTGCGGACGCCCTCAAGCCCGCTGTTTTGTCACCTGAACAAGCGATGTCCCAAGCCGCGCCAAAGTCGCAGCATGAAAATGATACGTCTATGGAGGACTTGATCTCAGGTCTCGAGAGAAAGCTATTGGCGGGCGAACAGAGTCCTCAACAATGGGGGCTTTATGCGCGTAGCTTGATGACGGTGAATCGTTTTGACGAAGCTTTCGTTGCTTACGAAAGGACGCTTTCGCTTACAGATAATAATCCTGAGATATTGGCTGAGTTACAAAGTGCGCGGGCCTTTGCCGCACAACAAACCGTCCCAGTGCAGAGTGGGGCTGGGTCCGTTCGAACACCTGGGCCGACCAGAGAAGATGTTGAGGCCGCTGCTCAAATGACTCCAGACGATCGCAATGTGATGATCCAGGGCATGGTTGAAGGTCTCTCTCTCAAACTGGCAGAAAACCCTGATGACCCAACAGGGTGGGTAAGACTGCTGCGGGCCCGCAAAGTTCTGGGTCAGTCTGATGCCGCGGATAAAGAAATCGCAGCGTTGAAAATTCACTTCCAAAATGACGCTGCAACTGTTGCCGAAATTTTAAAGCAGAGTGGCTGGTCAAATTAAGAAATAAATTTTTCTATAGATATCCCGCCAATTTCGTCACTAAGGTGAATTTACCAAAGTTAAAAAGATAATTTATTGGGGGCGAAATGGCTGAAATTCAAGACAAAGACCTAGCTAAATTTATGCGCGGGGTTGTCTCCCGAAATCCAGGCGAACTCGAATTTCATCAAGCGGTACAAGAAGTCGCTATGGATATTGTGCCGTATATCAAAGATAATGAACGCATGCAGCGCATGCGCATTCTGGAGCGTATGACGGAACCTGACCGTATCGTCTCCTTTCGCGTAACGTGGGAAGACGATGCCGGCAATATTCGTGTGAACCGAGGATATCGCGTTCAGCAGAATAATGCGATTGGACCATATAAAGGTGGCATTCGTTTTCATCCGACGGTGACTCAATCTGTTTTGAAGTTTTTGGCGTTTGAACAAGTCTTCAAAAATAGTTTGACGGGCCTGCCATTGGGCGGCGGTAAAGGCGGGGCGGACTTTAATCCAAAGGGTAAATCCGACCGCGAAATTATGCGTTTCTGCCAAGCCTTCATGACCGAGCTATCTAAATACATCGGTCAATTCACAGATGTACCCGCTGGAGATATCGGCGTGGGAGGGCGCGAAGTCGGATATATGTTCGGTCAGTTTAAACGTCTCAAAGATACCTTTGAAGGTGTTCTCACGGGCAAGGGTATCGAATTTGGTGGTTCAAGGATTAGGCCAGAGGCAACGGGTTACGGTGTTGTATATATGATGCAAGCCATGCTCGAACGGCAGAATGATAGCTTAAAAGACAAGACTTGCCTCGTTTCTGGATCAGGGAATGTCGCACAATTTTGCGCTGAAAAACTGATCGAACTTGGCGCTAAAGTTTGCTCTATGTCGGATAGCTCTGGCACGATTTACAAACCAGAGGGCTTAACGCGTGCAGACCTGGATTGGATCATGACGTTAAAAAATGAGCGTGGCGGGAGAATGTCCGAATGCGTTGAAGGTATAGGTACGAAATTTTATGAAGGTAATCGTCCGTGGGCTTTACCAGGTCAACTTGCCTTCCCCTGTGCGACCCAGAATGAAATCGAAGCTGCCGATGCGATAGCGCTCGTAAAGACAGGATGTATAGCGATTTCCGAGGGCGCAAATATGCCAACTGACCCAGACGCCATTGATATTATTCGCGAAGCAGGGATCATGCATGCCCCCTCAAAAGCCGCTAACGCAGGTGGAGTGGCTGTATCTGGTCTGGAAATGAGCCAAAATAGCCTACGCATGAGTTGGTCGCGTGAAGAGGTGGATGCCCATCTCAAAGAGATCATTTTAAGCATTCATGAAAAATGCGTCGACAAGGGTATCAGAGAAGACGGGACAGTAGACTATTTCAAGGGGGCTAACATTGCCGGATTTGATAAAGTCGCGAATGCGATGCTCGCCTATGGTGCGGTTTAAACCGCGCGCGCCGTCGCATTTTCTAGCTGTACTGAGTGATTTTTGAGATGATGAACCGCTTTAAAAATTGGGTTAAAATGCCCTCAAAGCGACAGAAAGTTTTCATCCCAAGCGCGTTGGGTTTGTTGTGCCTGCTGGCGTTCTACTTTGCCAATATATCCAAACCCCGCATGGTTGAACAGCTGGGGAACCTGCTCTTCGATCGCTACCAAACTTGGCAACCTCGGGAATATCTTCCTGAGGTGCCTGTACGGATAATTGATATTGATAATAAGAGCCTTGAGACAATAGGCCAATGGCCGTGGCCGAGAACGATCGTTGCCGACCTCAATGATCGCCTGACTGAAGCAGGGGCGGCCGTTATCGGATATGATATTGTTTTTTCGGAACCCGATCGGACATCGCCCGAAAATATGATTGGGGTATTGCAAAACAATCCGATGGCGACTGGAGATATGAGCGCCCTAAAACGCCTCCTGCCTCATGACGAAATTCTCTCACAATCCTTTGCTAAATCCAATGTCGTCACTGGCTTTTTTCTCGTAGGTGAGAGCACACGAAGCTCCCCTACGACGTCAACGGGTTTCACATATTCGTGGGATGTAAAAATTGAGGAAAATGGCGATGTAAAAGAAGTCGAAAATATTCTCGACTTTAAGGGGGCATTTGCGGCTCTACCCGTCTTGGGAAAATCAGCAGCAGGTGAAGGCTTCGTCAGCTTTAACCCAACGGGTGATGGGATCATTCGCACCGCCCCAATGGTCTATAAGTATAATGGAAAATTGTACCCAAGCCTATCCGCGGAGATGATCCGAACCGTTCAGGGGGCAGGTGCCTTTCAACTCAAGAGCTCCGATGGTTCTGGAGAAATCGGGGGGTGGGCCAAAGATCGTTACCTTTCGTCTATGGCCACCGGTGATTTCAACTGGCCGATCTCAAAAAATGGTGGATTCCAAGTGTATTTCACCAAACCATCTTCTGATCTTCAGAAGGCTCGTTTCATATCTGCCTCAACGATTTTAGATCGGTCCATCCCTATGGAAAACTGGTCTGACCGTGTTGCTGGAAATATCGTTTTTATCGGAACAAGCGCGCCGGGCCTGAAAGATATTGTTACGACCCCAATGCGGGGCGGGGAACCGGGTGTGCTTGCACATGCTCAGATTACGGAGCAAATTCTTGGCGAGGGGCTCGTGGGGAAACAAATTTTGAATCGTCCCTATTGGGCCGAAATTTGGGAGCTTCTGACCATATTGGTTCCGGGTCTTTTTCTGGTCTTTACTCTCCCGCGTATGACCGCAGCATGGGGCGCGATTTTTAGTGCAGGGCTGGCTATTGGAATTGCAGGGTTCTCTTGGTCGGCATTCTCGAAATACCTGCTGTTGATTAATCCGACCTATCCGTTGTTGACCATTTTCACGACATATGGATTGATGACGATTGTGTCCTTTTACATGACAGAGTCAGAACGTTCGCGCATTAAATCGGCCTTTTCTATGTATCTTTCCCCGGAAATGGTGAAGCAGGTGTCAGACGATCCGAACCTCCTCAAACTGGGAGGTGAGGAGAAATATATTACGATTTTATTTTTGGACATTCGAAGTTTCTCAAAAATTTCAGAGGCCTTGGAGCCTCAAGAAATCACAACTTTCTTAAATATTTTCCTGACGCCAATGACGAACACACTTCAAGATTCCAAGGCGACAATCGATAAATATATCGGCGATGCCATCGTCGCGTTTTGGAATGCGCCGTTAGATGATGATGCCCATGAAAAAAATGCGGCGCGGGCAGTCCTTAAAATGAATGCGCTTTTGGCCGAGCTGAATGAGTCTTATACAGCGCAGGATGACGTAAACTGGCCTGATAATGTTGCCATGGGAATTGGCCTCAATTCAGGTGTGTGTTGCGTCGGAAATTTGGGGTCGGAGCAACGCTTTTCATACTCCATGATTGGGGATGCCGCCAACCTCGCGTCACGTATTGAAGGGCTAACAAAACAATATCGTGTCTCGTCATTGATCGGAGATACAACGGCTCAGGCTGTCTCTGATTTCGCGATTATAGAAGCCGATCTGATAAAGGTCATCGGACGTGAAACACCAGAGCGTATTTGGATCCTTGTAGGTGATGAGACCCAGTCGGCGACATCAGATTTCGACAAATTGAAGGCCCTACACAATGACTTTCTGGCTGCGTTCAGAGACCAACAATGGGAGGCGGCGGTCATCGAAATCCCGAAACTAAAATTACTGGCGCGGCCCCTTGGTTTTGATGGCTATTATGATGTGATGGCCGCGCGCATAGATGAGTATAAGGTATCGCCGCCCGCGCCTGACTGGAACGGCGTCCACATCGCAACTTCAAAATAAACGCTAAACTCGCCTAGTAGAGCGCCCCTTTTATGGGCTGTATGGCGGGTGGAATTTCGTCTTGTTCAAGCGCGATTTGTAGCAGGCTTCTTTCAAGTTTACGGCACAAAGCATCCATTGGAATGACATTGCGATTATTGATGAAGGGCTCTTCCATATAGGACCCGATACCATTGATCATTGAGAAGACCCATCCCGTGAGGACGACGGCGAAGATAGAAAAATACCCAATGTTCTCCATTGCAGGTAATGAGAAGGCCATTAGCGCCACCAACATCCAAATGAACACATCTGTAAAAAATGTATAATGGGTCGGGAAGGGCGTTCCTTGTAAACCTTCACAACTATATTGAGCCCGCAACATTTCCCTCTGCATTGCAACGATTTCGAAATGTTCCCCATCTGTGAATTGGTTCTCTGCGGCCGCGATACGAAAGTCCCGACTTTGATTATATAGCATTTTCAAGGCGGGGTTTTCATAGGCTTTAAGCGACTCATATTCCTGAGGTTCAAGATACTGCTGAATGCCGTCAAGTGGAGCTTTCTTCTTGAGTTGGTGATTGACGCACCATACCCACGCAATGTTGCGTCGGATCATACGGGTCATCGCTTTTTTTGCAATTTTTGACGGCTTCTTCGATACCGAATTCAGAAAGGCTTCACCATCAACTCGAGCTAGGGTCAGCGCATAGTTCTCAGATGACGCTAGAATACTTGACCAGAACCCTCGTGCCGTCATCCACCGATCGAAGGCAGAGTTTGTTCTAAACCCAAGGAAAATAGAGAGTGCTGTGCCCAAAATTGTTGGGATCACCGTCGAAACGATGATGTATTGTGATCCAATTTCTAAAACCACTAAGGCCCCCACAACTGCAATCAACAGCATTATCAGCAGCCGTGACCAAATAATCTTTAGCAAGCGCCATAGGGAGATGTGACGGTCGATTATAATGTGATGGACCCGCCCATTAGAGATTGCTCAGGAATAATTGGTTCAAATTTGAGTGCGTCATTTCCCATGCATCGTATGTTGGACGATGAAGGCATGATCTGAGTCATGTTTAACAATAGCTTCGCCTGCCGTAACGGTCGCAGCATGTGTGGTGAGTGTGTCTCCATTCCAATGATGCAAACAATACCCCGGAAATGAGGTGTTTAAGAGCGGGCGGTTATCAGGGAGATTTGGATCAATTGGGGCCAGTTCTAGGCTTACTTCTGGTGCGATAGCTGGACATACGGAAACCGTTAGATTGTCAAATTTACGGAATATGGATCGATGAATATGGCCTGCCGTGATGTGGACAACTTGATCATGTTTTTTGAGGACCGCTTTCAAACCCAAAATCCAGGGGGCGTCGTCACGCTCTGTCATCCACGCAATGCCTGTATCGATAGGCGGGTGGTGCATTGCGATCAGGGTGGGCTGACTAGGTCTCTCTGATAATTTTTGATCCAGCCATTTGAGACGCGTCTCGCACAGATACCCACCATGATATTCAGGTCGTAGCGTATCCAATGTAATGATACGCAGGGGCCAATCCTCAACCGCGTATTGAAGGAACCCTGCGTTGAACTCAGCATCGGGGAATATCTCAGCAAATGCGTCTCTATTGTCATGATTTCCAACCGCCCATAAAATTGGGTAATCAACACCGCGCAACTGGTCACGAAGTTGGGAATAGGCCCAGTGAGATCCGCTCTCGACGAGGTCCCCCGTAATGAGCAAGACGTCGGGCTTGAGGATTTGCGTGTCGATGTTTCGTAGGACGCTTTGCAGTTTACCAGAATTTTGGCAAATCTCACCTTCGCCTTCAAACCCGATGTGCAAATCGGTGATCTGTGCGATGATCATTCTGTTTTGATCATTCATCATGAAACAAAGTCTCTTTCCTGAAGAAAGTGGATAAATTTTCTGTGCGCCTGAGTCTATGCCCGTCTTGTTTTCAGTCTTTTGAATTGTCCTTACCATGCTCGCCGTCGTGGTAAGCATGACAGGTCAAGCAATTAGTCGGGAATTTCCCATGTGCAAAGTCCCCGCCTTCACGATAGCTCTCTTCGCCAATATGACAATCACGGCAAACCTCAATTTTTGGCAGTAATACATCATCGGATGTCTTTGACGTCTCCGCACTATGGCATGTATCGCACGACAGCCCTTTGATTTCGTGCTGCTCATGATTGAATGGTGATAGGGGGTAGAAGGCGTCATTAAGACTGATGGGCTGGACCTTGAAATCCAAAGTCGCAATTTCCGCTGGCCGGTCAATGGCATGGCAATCGTAGCAGGCCCCACCCTCCGAAAATATCGCTTCGACTTTTTCTATCGTTCTATTTTCCGCCTGCTTAAATGCAAGCTCTCTTCGATTGAGGTCCCGGATTTGCGATGCGCGTCCAGGACGCCGGCGAGTTGTGGTATTCATCTCAGCATCGCGAATGTTTCCTAATGCTTTAGCCTCATAGAAATCCCTCATAGAGGCGATGACTTCTTTGGGTTCTCCGTGCCGCAATGTTCTTGGATAACCTTCATCGTCTTCAAAAACGATGGAGTGACACATGGCGCAATCATTGGTCATGCTCACGGGTTCAAACAGGGCACCGCCCGCTTCTTCACTATGACAGTCAAGGCACCCAACTCCGTCGGCAAATTCATATTGAGAGTCTAATGTGCTGGCCATCTTAGCCACCGCGCCAGTTTTGGACAAATGTACGTCATGTGGGAATTTCAACCCGGAGACCCCTTTCGGATCTTTATCTAAAGAGACCCGTGTGTAGAGCGGCTTATCAAAGCTAGGAGACGTGATCACAGATGGTCGAAATTGAGGGTGAGCTGTGCCGAAGTCGGCGGCATTGAGCAGCTCTGTATCTGGTAAGGCTTTGTCTAGATCCGCATGACAATCGCTACAGAGGGACTGACTGGACGGCATGATGTGAGCCCGCCCGTTATGTTCGACATGGCAAGAGGTGCAGCGGTCAACGGGTCGTCCAAATGTTTCACTTACATCGCCCAATACGGCCTCAAACCCAGTCGATAGTGGTGTGCTTTGTTGCAGTCTTTCGGGTTTCGCGTGATCTTTCAGTTCTGTGTGACAGTCCAAACATGTTGTGTCGGTAACGGCTTCCCACCCTTTGACATGACAACTTTGGCAGTCTGATTTTAGATTTGAATGCAGCAATGAGATTGGGCCGCTATTCCAAAATAGGTCAGCTTGAAACGGGGTGGCTACTGCGACCTTACCTTCAGGATATTTATTGATATGCGTTGGTAATACGAGGCAGGTGACCAATACCACAAATGCGAACGCCCATGCCATTATGCGTTTGGAAGGAAGAGCGCGTTTTAGACCAAAAACGCTTTGCTCATCTGGTTCATTTTCTGTCCCAGAAATATCTTCGGCAACTTCCAACTGGGCGACGAGCTTAGATTTTTCGGTAGGGGCCTCAAGGGTTATCAAATAGATCCCTAGCTTCACTTTGGTCCCGACCTGAAGGGGTCCGACGACTCCCGTTCTGATCCGATTATTGATAAGAGCTTTTTGGCCCGCGCTAATATCGATGAAAACCTCACCGGTCTCATCATACCTTAGCTTGGCATGTTTCAGTGCAACGCTGAGATCTTGCAATTGAACGTCGGATTGTATGTCGCGCCCAAATGAGAGCTCTGACCCGTCGTAATCGCGTTCTCGAATGCTCTCACGACCTGTGGGGCTGCGTTTCAAATTACGTATAGTGCTCGTCATGTCGCCTCCCTAATTATAGTAAAAAACGGAAATGATGTGGGCAATCAGGGCCGCTATCAAAGCGAAAGTGACAGGTAAGTGGACATATAGCCAAATTTGTAAAAGAGCCTTGTAGCGCGTGTGCTTTCGGATTTTGAGCAAGAGCGAATTCTTACGTTCCAATACTGAAATCATGTCTAGAATTTCAGAGCGTTCTTTGGCTTCAACGTTCCGCATTTCTGTCTGAAAGTAAGTGAGGGCTTCGCGCGTGGAGCAACGCGCATCATTGATAGATAATCTACGGAATATTGAGCCGCCCAACTTTGTTTTATCAATAGCCTTTCGGACAATGGGTACATATTTATCGCTCAAGGGTTGGGCCGCGTCATCAAGCATGGCATTCAGATTTGAGATATCTTTGAGCATGTCCATCTGCCCCATTTCCGCTCTATTGTCGCTCATGCGGCGGGGAATATAGACATAGAAGAAGACACCGATAATGCCCGACAGAATGACAAAGATCATTAACGCATAGGCGAGCGTGTGAACATTCCATCCGAATTGGAATCCACTGTGTAGCGTTGCGACGATGATCAACGAGACACCAAGGTAAACATGAGCTGATGTCCACCCCTTCAAGCTCCAATGACCGGCTGTGATTGCGCGCTTACGCGCGCCTAATAAAGACAGCCACAGAATGAGTAGAGCACCGATAACGCCCAGTGTGTATCCGTACCATGTCCCACCATTTCGGACGGGATCAAAATCAGTAGACACGTAGCCAACAATACTGAGGACGCAGAGAGCGCCTGAGACTTTCAACCACAGAAACCTTCTATGGGCCAGAAAGCTGACGTGTTGAGCAGGGCTGGTCTTGCGTGTCTTCATCAAGCTTTGGCTTTGGTCGGGTCTTTGGAATAGGATAGATATTCCTCTGGTGACACGCGAATGGCGGCGCCTGTTGGACAGGCCCTCACGCAGGCCGCGCCGCCCGTGATGCCCTTACACATGTCGCATTTGACCGCGACTTTAGGTGCATCGTTGCCTTTCTTCGCAAGCGTCTTTTTCGTCCAAGCCTTATTGGCTTGACCGGGTCCTGGCCCGACGCCGAACAACATCCACGACAATAAATTCGGCTTTTTGGGTGGCGTCTTCTCCATTTGAATAACGCCGTAGGGGCAATATCGTTGGCAATTTCCACATCCGATACAGCTGTCGTCGATGAAAACTTCACCATCGGGCGCGCGATGAATAGCGTCTGGCGGACAGTCAGACATGCAATGTGGATGTTCGCAATGGCGGCAGGATGTAGGGACATGGATATGCGCAAATGTTTGTCCCGCCTCTCGATTGAGGCGCGAGATGCCGTCATGACTTTCCGCACACGCGACCTCGCAATTGTCACAGCCAATGCAGAGGGTTTCGTCGATGAGTAAAGCGTCAGTGGCCTCGCCTAGACCTTGTTCAATCAGAAAGTTTGCCCGCGCACCATAGAGGTCTGCGACGCTATCAAATCCGCTTTTTTGACCCTCTACGAATGCATTCATAGCTCTACGGTCTGAGAGCTCATCCATGACTTTTGCTTTGAGATCAGGGTTCGCACCCAATAGGGATTCGAAATACGCGCCTTTAAGGCGAATGACTTGAGATTTTACAGCAGCCTTCACCGTCGCTGTGCGGCGGCCTTCTTCGAAGAGCGCCATCTCGCCAACATAACTCCCGGCGGAGACATAAGACAAAAACACATCTTTTCCGCCGATATGCTTTTCAACCAACATCGACCCTGACCGGATGATGAATATGTCGGTGTCGTCCGCGCCTTCTTCAATAAGGGTCTCACCGGCATTTATCGTTTTAATCTCAGCATCCGCAATGACCGCAGAAAATTCTGTCTTCGAGAGCCCTGCTCCGAATATTTGAGAGAGCAGGCGCTCAACGGCAATCTGGTTCACCCGCGTTTCGACAGCGGGCACCGTTGAAATGAGTTTTCGCGCGGAGTTTCGCGGCGTCTCTACCAGAATACAGTCCGAGGCCGCGACGATCGTTGCATTTCGACGTCGCCCAGAAATCAATCCAGCTTCGCCAAAAATTTCACCCTCAGAAATTGCGATGGTTTTTGTGGAATCATTAGGGTCGATGAGAACGTCAACGATGCCCTCTGCAATAGAGAACAAGGATGAGCCGTAATCATTTCGTTTGAAGACGGTGTCGCCCTTTTTGAAAACGTGTACCTGAGAGTCCAGCATGAACTCACGCATTTGTAGCGACGTGAGATCATTGAAAATTGTGATTTTCTGCCGCAAAAACTCAAGAATAGCACTGACGTCGTTATCGCCGGGGAGCTTTGCAAACTTCTCAGCGAGCAAGGGTTCATCTGCTGGTTTCAAGTCAACATTGCCATTTATGTGCTCCACGACGTCATAGCCTTGGTTCATGCAATGTTTGATGAGAGGGTATCCAGCCAATGCACCGACGACAAAGAGGCCATGAACGGAGCTTTCGAAAGTTGGACTCAAAATCGGATATGCCATCCGATCATCTGACGCAAAAGCGACCCCGCAGCTCTCAACAAATTTCCGTGGTGGTGCGGAGCCTATGCGGGCAATAATACGGTCGCAGGGCAATCGTGTTTCGCCATCACTCACATTGAGGGTGATAAACTTATCTTCGACGAGGCTCGTCTCCGCTTGTGTCAGGACGTCCAAACGCCCTTCATTCATGGCTTGCAGCAAGGATTTTACATTGGCTTCTTTTGCGCGCGGGAAGCCATCCGCACGCTGAACCAATGTCACACGGTTGGCCAGGAGCGTATTCGCAATAAGCCCCATTGCATTTTCGATCCCAGCATCACCGCCGCCGATAACGATAATATCTTCGTCGAAGTAAGCGTAAGGGTCATCCAATGTGTATTGAATATGTGGTAAATCGCCGCCAGGACAACGCATTGTATTTGGATTGCCCTGCGTCCCGATGGCTAAAATTACATGGGCGGCATTAAAGGTCTCGCCAGATTTAGTCTTAATAAGAAAGTCGCCTTTCTCTCCGGAGACTTCACTGACATCAGAATTGAAAGCGACGTTAAGTTCGCCTTGCTGCGTTTGATTTTCCCAACGGGCCAAAATATCTTCCCGTTTGCCAGCTTCGAAATCAATGTCGCTTCGTAGGACAAGCTGGTCGGGCGTGGCCATGATGTGCTTGCCTTTTTGATACTTGTAAATTGTATCGGAAAGGTGGTCTGTTTTTTCGAGAAGGACGTGAGAAAGACCAAGCTCTGCCGCGTGGGCAGCTGCGCTGATGCCGGCTGGCCCAGAGCCGATGACGGCTATATCGTATTTATTTGCCATGCCCCTGAGCGTCTCCCTTAGGCGATTGTCTTAGAGAGATATTCGAAAGAGGCAACTTTTTTACGGACGTCTGACTGATTGGCTGGAAATCTAATTATCTCTAGACATGCGCGACCCAAGAGCTATCTCATTGGGAAGGAGGGCGGAACGTTTTGCGATTTTTATCGAAATGTACATTTGCAGTTATTTTCCTGCTCTCTTTGGCTACGTCTCCAGCCGTTTCTCAAGTGCAACCTTCTACGACGGCAGCGAACGAAGCTTTGCATCAAGGGATTATGGGCTGTTACGGCTCGACATGTCACTCGCGACAAGAGGCGACAGGTGTCGTTGTGCGCCAGAATGAAATTCTCAGTTGGCAAGACCAAACTTCAACAACAGGCGCGCATCTGCGAGCGTATAAGATTTTACTCTCAGAACGATCGAGTGCGATTACGCAGCGGCTCAATTTAGGCAAGCCCGAAGAAGAGCCTTCTTGTCTCGGCTGCCATTCAGATAATGTCGCAGAAAACTTACGGGGCCCCAAGTTTCAAGTAGATGACGGAATTGGATGCGAGGCATGTCATGGTGGGTCCGTCAATTGGTTGACCCAGCATTATGACGTCGGGGCCAGCCATACGAAGAATGTTAGCCTCGGCCTAACGCCCTTGGAAGACGCGGGCTCGCGAGCCGACGTCTGTCTGTCTTGTCACTTAGGCAGCGCGGACAACAACCAATTCGTGACACATAGAATGATGGCTGCGGGACACCCGCGTATTTCATTTGAGTTGGACCTCTTTACGTCATTGCAAAGTCATCACGATGAGGACGTAGATTATTTTGAGCGAAAGGTCGTGCAGCCAGGCGTTCGCATTTGGGCCATTGGTCAAGCGAAGGCGATGAAGAGAAACCTCGCGCTTTTTCAGACGCCAACCTTAAACAGAGACGGCGTCTTCCCAGAGCTTGTTTTCTTCGACTGTCTCGCGTGCCATCGAGAGATTTCAGATGACCCGGATTGGCGCCCTGAAGTTCGGTCCAACCCTGGACGGCCCGAAGCTCCAGGAGTCGTAAAGTTTAACGACGCAAATATGATCATGTTATTGGCCACTGCGAAGCAAATTGCTCCAGACCTTGCGCCAAAACTTGATGCTGAAATTAAGGCTTTCCACGCGAGTTTGGCTGGTGGCGGTCGGGATGCAAGTGAAGTGAGCCAGAGCTTGGAAGGCTTGGCTGAAGATTTGATGAAGGTTGTGACTGAGACTGATTTTTCTAAAAATCAGACGTTAGGCATTCTTGAGGTTGTCGTGGAGGACGCTCTGACACGCCGTTACACCGATTATGTCGCGGCCGAACAAGCAATTATGGCTGTCGATACGCTGTTGAGTTCCATGGTTGCAGCAAACCAAGTCTCATTTGCGCAAACGTCAGGCATGCGAAATGAAATCAACAAGGCATATGATGCCGTCGAAAGTCCAAATGAGTACGATCAAGACCAACTGACGACCGCTCTAAAAGTGTTGCGGGGGCGCCTACAGGAGTTGAGATCTAATGCGGGTTAGCCTCCTAACCTTTATATCTGGATCAGCCTTTTTCCTCAATTCCTGCGGTGGTGGCGGAACGTCAACAACAGCGCCCGTCCAAGCTCCGCCGCCCGCGCCGCTTGTTGGGCAGGCGCTTTACGCGGTTCCAGCTCCTGAAAATTTGACCATTTCAGATATAGAGGACATAATCGCTCAAGCGGTATCTGAGGCAAAAGCTCGAAATCTTAGGGGCGTGATTGCCGTTGTTGACCGCCCTGGTAATGTTCTCGCTGTTTTTACAATGAATGGAGCCAGTGCCACCACAAAAATCCGCCGCGGTCCTCGAAATTTTGAGGGGGTCGCAAATGTTGGATTACAAGGTCAGGATGTGCCGCGCGAACTCGCCGCTATATCGAAAGCCCTAACCGGAGCTTATCTATCCTCTGCCGGCAATGCGTTCTCGACGAGAACGGCAAGTATGATTGTGCAGGAGCATTTTCCACCTTCTAAAAATGCTGTTGGGTTGGAAAGTGGCCCGCTCTTCGGGGTGCAATTTTCACAACTGCCATGTTCTGATCTTTCGCAACGTTTCGGGAACACCATTGGGCCGAAACGTGCGCCATTGGGCCTTTCTGCTGACCCTGGCGGCTTTCCGCTCTATAAAAATGGAGTTGTGGTTGGCGGCATCGGGATATCTGCGGATGCCGATTATGGGTTTGATACGGAAGTCAACGACATTGATCGAGATGATGAAGAACTGATCGCTGTCGCGGGTATGTCAGGATTTTCAGCGCCGCTGAATATCCGTGCGGAGCGTATATCGGTTGATGGTACAACGCTGCGATTTTTGGATCGCGATGAAAGTGATTTGAGCTCAGATTTGGCGTCCACACCTGCCTATGCAAGCCTTCTTGCAACAGAGGGCGCTCTACAATCTGTGAACGGATATAGTGCGGGGGCTATTGTTCCAGGACAGGCTTATAGTTTGGAAGGTTCTGGGATGCGTCCTGCGACCTCGTCTGAATATGCGAATCCTGATGTTTTTGTTCTGTCTGATGGTTCGGGCGTTAACCGTTATCCGGTTAGGGGAGGGGCTGATGGTGGCGTAGTGGCAAGTCCTCTAACGGCTGTCGAGGTTCGGACCGTCATCGAAGAAGCCTTTACCGTCATGACATCGTCGCGAGCGCAAATTCGGAGACCTCTAAATAGCCGTGCTCAAGTTAGCATCTCCGTGGTTGATACATATGGAACTATTTTAGGTGTCGTACGATCGCCCGATGCGCCGATTTTCGGAACGGATGTCTCTTTGCAAAAGGCAAGAACGGCGACTTTTTTCTCCAACACGAGTGCTGGAAGTGATCTATTAGGTACGAGGTTGAGCTCTATCGCTTCAGGTGCGCCTGGTCCCAACGTAGAAATTTCTGAGCGTGTTCCACAAATCAGGTCTTTCTTAAACGACGGGAACGCTTTGACGGGAACGGTTGCATTTGCGGATCGATCGGGCGGAAATCTTTCAAGGCCCTATTTTCCAGACGGCGAAGTCGGGACCGACAATGGGCCATTATCTCGACCTATTTCTGAATTCAGCCCTTTTGCGACGGGGCTTCAAGAGGACCTCATTGGAGGCAACATCCTTGAGCATGTAACCTTTGTTCTAAGTGGTGGATTACCAAATACCGATACGGCGCAACGGTGTACCTTTTTGCCTGATGCGATTGCCGGCCAAAATAGATTGCAGAATGGGATTCAGATATTTCCAGGATCTGTACCGATTTACAAAGGGAACCAACTCGTTGGCGGTATTGGGGTGTCAGGTGACGGGATTGACCAAGATGATATGATCTCTTTCCTCGGCGTTCACAACGCAGGTGTGAAATTGGGCACGCTTGGCAACGCACCGAAAGACGTGCGCGCCGATATCATTACCGTGCCCGTAAAAGGTGAAGATATTCGTTTACGATATGTGAGTTGCCCCTTTGCCCCGTTTCTTGATTCAAGCGCCCAGAACCCTTGCGAGGGAAAGTAATGCTCTGGGACCGTAGGATCTCATTTGGTGTTGCTCTTTTCTGTGTGGCGTTTGCGACGGAGGTGAGGGCGACATCTGACGTTCCCATACCGAGTTTGAAACCTGCGTTTACGGTTCTTGATGGGTTCGATGTTGTGAGCGGGGAACCCATAATCCTCGAATTTTTTGAGACGGCTCAAATTTCAGAAACGTATTCGCAGACAGACCAAACATCTCCAGATAGTGTTGCCGATACAAACCCTGTGAACAGGCCACAGACAACGCGGCGTATACCAGGCCGTGAAGCTGAACCCTTGCCCACGCGGGATCGTCCGTTTGATCCTGCGTCTGTCGCGCCTCCACAGCCCGCGACCTTTCCGACAGACGAAATCCCATTGCCAGACCGATGGCGCGTTATTGAGAATTTTGGGGTAAATGAGCGGTGGTGGGACCCTTACAATCAAAATACCTTGAAAGGTGATCGCCCCCTAAAGGGTACAGAGGATTGGTTTCTGGTTCTAACAGGTATTTCTGATACGGTTATTGAACCCCGTAGCTTTCCTATTCCTGTTGGCGTTCAAACAACGGAAGCGCGATCAAATGATCTCTTTGGGGATCCTGATACGCTTTTGTTGGCGCAAACCTTCGTGGCGAGTGCCGCCCTGATCCAAGGCAATACAACGTTTAAACCTCAGGATTTAGAATTTAGGCTAACGGCCGCCCTCAATATCAATCACGCGCGCGTCAATGAAAAGCGGGTGCTATATGTCGAGCCGTCCAAAGGAACCGAGCGCACCGATGTCTTTCTTGGGATACAAGAAGCGTTCATAGATTACCATATTCGCAATGTCTCAGATCTGTACGACTTTGATTCTGTGCGTGTCGGTATCCAGCCGTTCTCTACTGACTTCCGCGGTTTTCTTTTTCAGGACAGCCAGCCTGGGGTTAGGTTTTTTGGGAACCGAGATAACAACCGATACCAATATAATTTAGCCGCATTCATGAGGCTTGAAAAAGACACAAATTCTGGGTTGAACGCTGTTTTGAGAACGCCGCGTTACGATGTGATCTTGTTAGCAAACCTCTACCGGCAGGACTTTCCCGTTCCGGGGCTTACGTCGCAAGTTACAGTTGTTTACAATGGTAACCGGGAAGGCGCGCAGAGTGAAATAGATACGAATGGGTTCCCTGTGCGCCCCGCTTTGATCGGGAATTTACGGGCCCGTGATTATGACGTTGGATATTTCGGTTACAATGTCGATGGACGTTTCAAGCGCCTAAACATCACGGGTTCCGCCTATTACGCGATTGGTGAAGACCGTGACAACATTTTCACAGGTAAACCTGCTACGATCAGTGCAGGCTTCGCAGCTGCAGAGTTGTCTTACGACTATAATTGGATGCGGTTTAGGTTGTCGGGACTTTTTGCGACGGGTGATGGCGACCCATATGATGATGTGGAAACGGGTTTCGATGCCATATTCGAAAACCCTCAATTTGCGGGCGCAGACTCGTCTTATTGGATCAGACAAAACGTTCCATTTATAGGTGGCGGGCGTGCGGTAGGTCTCAGTGGGCGAAACGGCATATTAAATTCTTTGCGCTCGTCGAAAGAACAAGGGCAAAGTAATTTCAACAACCCTGGGACTCGGCTATTAGGCTTAGGCGCCGATTTTGACCTCACTCCCGAGGTTCGCCTATCCTTAAATGCCAATGTACTTCAGTTTGACAAGACCGACATATTAGAAGTTTTGAGGGTCCAAGGAGATATCAATAAAACGATCGGGTATGATCTCTCAGCCTCTACAATTTGGCGGCCCAAATTCTCGCAGAATATTGTACTCAGGGGTTCGATTGCATCACTGGAGCCGGGGAGAGGGTTTGATCGTGTTTTTGCAAATAATGACGATAAAAACCGCTATCTTTCCGCGCTACTCAATGCGACGCTGACCTATTGATGGCGCGATCATACATATATCACTTGTTTGCAATCTTCTTGATGCTGCTGACGGGCCTTAGCTTGTCGATATTTTCTTATGCGGCGGGCGACTACGAAGTGCCGCGCGAAATTACATACGCATTCACACCACCAGCCCCGCGTGTCCAGACTGCGGCCGAAGCGCAGACGAAGAGCTCTGGCTGTATTACGTGTCATACGAATTCAGATCAAAAAACCATGCATGATATTCCATCTGTTGTCTTGGGATGCACAGATTGTCATGGCGGCGACGCTGCGATCAAAGTGTCAGTTTTGTTAAATGAAGAGGCACCTGAATATGAGGCGTTTCGCGATCAAGCTCATGTTCAACCGAAATATCCTGAAACGTGGCACTACCCTAGTTCTGCAAACCCTAAGCGCAGCTACACATTACTGAACAAGGAAAGCCCAGAATATATTCGATTTGTAAACCCATCAGATTACCGCGTAGCGCGGGAGTCATGTGGATCCTGTCATCTGGAACAAATCGTTCAGGCAGAGCGATCATTAATGGCGACAGGGGCAATGTTCTTTGGTGGAGCGGCTTACAATAACGGTATTCTGCCAAACAAAAATTATAATATCGGCGAGGCCTATACAACGGATGGTAAGCCAGCTGTATTGACCTCACCGGGCACTGAAGACGGACTAACAGAGGCGCAAAAAGCTGCGGGCATACTCCAAAAAGTAGGTCCTCTGCCCGCTTGGAATGTAATTCCACCCGCAGATACGTTTCGCGTTTTTGAGCCTGGTGGCCGAAACATCGGAACGCAGTTCCCTGAAATTGGACTTCCCAATGCGGCTGGGCAAATCCAACGTATTGAAGAACCAGGGCGTCCAGATATTCGGCAGTCAAACAGAGGGCCAGGAACAGGGTCTCGCGTGGCCATCCCCGTACTCAATATCCATAAAACGCGTCTAAATGATCCGTTTACTTGGTTCATGGGCACGAATGATCAACCTGGTGATTATCGAAATTCAGGTTGCGCGTCTTGTCATGTTGTTTATGCCAATGACAGAGAACCGCGGCACAGTTCTATCTACGCAAAATATGGACGTGACGGTAAGAGTTTTTCAAAAGATCCGACCATTCCGAAAGACGAAAAAGGTCATCCAATTCAGCACGCATTTACCCGTGCCATCCCAACAAGCCAGTGCATGAATTGTCATATGCACCAACCAAATATCTTCCTGAATTCATTTCTTGGGTATACGATGTGGGATTATGAGTCTGACGCGGCCAAGATGTGGCCAGAAGAGCAAAAATACCCGACGATAGAAGAACAACATGAAGTCTTAGAGCGCAACCCTGAGGGTGCTGCCGTACGCGGGCTGTGGGGTGATCCAGAGTTCTCTCGCAATGTGTATGACCTAAACCGTGAATTAAATGACACCCAATTTGCCGATTATCATGGGCATGGTTGGAATTTTCGAGCCGTGTTCAAGCGGGACCGCAAAGGTAACCTTTTAGACAAAGACGGTAATATCGTAGATCCAGATGATCCTGAAAAATTCAGAAAGGGTGATGAGGCTAAATTTGTACCGGTCGGCGTGAACCCAGGCAAAACTGTACACATGATGTCTATTCATGCCGAAAAGGGTATGAACTGCGTTGATTGTCATTTCACGCAAGACAGCCATGGGGACGGTTTTATTCACGGCGAGGTCGCGAGCGCCGTTGAGATCGGATGTAAGGATTGCCATGGCACAGCCAAAAAATTGCCGAACTTATATACCTCTGGTCCCGCTGCCCGTCCGGGTGGAACAGATTTAACGGCGCTCAGAAATCCTGACGGAAAGCGTAGGTTTGAATGGGTTGAGGAAGACGGCCAAGATGTGCTGTTACAAAGGTCGGTTTTGGATCCTGAGCTGACATGGAAAGTCAGTCTCGTGAAGGATAGTGTAACCAAAGACCATCCAGACTTTAACGAGAAATCCGCTTGGGCGAAAACCGTGGCAAAGAATAATGTCGATTGGGGTGACGACGTCGCACCCGAAAATCTTGCCCATGATGATGAAGAAATGGAATGCTATACGTGTCACCTGTCTTGGACGACCAGCTGCGGTGGATGTCATCTTCCGATCGAAGCAAATTGGAAAAAGAAATCACATAAATACGAAGGCGGGACGACCCGCAATTATGCGACCTATAATCCTCAGGTTGCGCGGGATCAGATGTTCCAGCTCGGTAAACATCAGAGCTCTAAGGGCAATTCGATTGCGCCAATTCGGTCAACATCCGCACTTGTGCTGTCTTCAACAAACTTAAACCGCGAACGCATTTATGTGCAGCAACCGCCAGTATCGGCCGTCGGGTATTCGAGCCAGGCATTCGCGCCCCATTTCCCGCATACTGTGCGCCGTGAGGAAACGAAAACCTGCTCAGACTGTCATCTTTCTGTTGAGGGGGACAACAATGCGATCATGGCCCAACTCATGTTGCTCGGAACGAATTTCGTCAACTTTGTTGGCATGCACAATTATGTTGGCCTTGATGGGGGTTTGGAAGCGGTTCGCGTGACCGAATGGGATGAACCTCAAGCTGTCTTTGGGTCATACCTGCAAAAATATGCATATCCTGATTATTATAAAGCACATGTCGAACGGAATGATCGCGAGTTGATAAACTGGCAACGCGGCGACATTTTTGACAAGGATAATAAATGGTCTGGAGAAACAGGCGCTGTTGAAGAGATCGCCAATGTTCATCAGAAAACCGGCGGGCAAGTCGGCTGTATCCAGAATAGAGGCGAGTATCTCTACGTCGCCGAAGGCAAGGGGGGATTCCGTGTATATGATATTGCGTCTGTCGCAAATAAGGGCATTTCTGAACGCATTGTGACCGCGCCATTCTCACCACTGGGGCATGACACACACGTTAAAACGAAAAATGCGACCTGCATGACCTTGGCAACCAACCAGCCAATTAACCCAGCCAAAAATACGCCAGAAATGCAGAGGCTAAACCAAGAGCAGCCGTTCCATCCCATTTATAATTATGCCTTTGTAACCGATAGTGTTGAAGGGTTGATCCTCGTAGATGTGAACACATTAGCAGATGGGGAGCCGCGTAATAACTTCTTGAAACGGGCGCTGACGTGGGATGCTGACGGGGCATTGAAAGGGGCTAGGCACATTACGCTTGGTGGACATTTTGCATATATCACCACGGATATTGGGTTGGTTGTTGTTGATCTGAACGACCCTCTGGCTCCCAAGGTCACGTCGCAAATACCTCTTCAGGATGCTCGGCAGACTGACATTCAATTCCGCTATCTTTGGGTGACAGATGCTGAGGGCCTTAAGGTTCTGGATGTAACCGACCTTGGAAAGCCCAAACTTGTCCCAGGCGCAACAATTCCAATGAAGGATGCGCAGGGTATGTATATTGCACGAACCTATGCATATGTCGCTGGCGGCGAAGAAGGCTTGGTTATTGTAGACATTGAGAAGCCGGAAGCGCCAACACTCTATAGTCGCGAGACGTTTGATGGCAAAATGAACGACACTCAAGACGTCGTCATTGGCAGTACAAATGCATCATTATTTGCATATGTCGCAGACGGCGTGAACGGCACCAAAGTCATCCAACTGACAAGCCCAGAGACCCAACCAAATTTCTACGGCTTTTCTCCAGAACCGAAACCTGAACTAATTGCTTGGCATCGCACGAAGTCTCCTGCGCGATCACTAGCCAAAGGTATCGACCGTGATCGCGCTGTGGATGAGAGCGGACACCAAATGGCAGTTTTTGGTCGTCTGGGATCACGTCCATTCACAAGAGATGAAATGGAAAACATGTTCATCGGCAATGATGGAAAACCCTATTACGTGTCAGATAATCCTAGAGGCCCTAAATAGATCCAGTGACACCCAAGGCCATTGATACCACACAGCCTATTTCTCATAAGATACATTATGCGATTAATACAAAAGTATTACATTGCGTGGGTCGCAAGTCCCTCTCCTTGCCTTCGATTTCACCAAACAAGGTGTCTATAAAACTAGAGGCAAATCAAGCTTGCTCGGCTTGCGCTCGGTCTAGGGGAGCCTTGCGAGCCAGATTTTCGAGTCTTCCGACCGCCAATAATGAAGTCATCCTCCTGCGCCATGCGGACAACATAGCAGATTTTGGCTCAAGAGTCCCGATTGGAACGGGGGTAATTAATACAGGTAAATTGAGGGTTCTGGGATGGTGTCACTCAGTGCAATTTTTGCAAGTAAAATTGTACTGGCCCAAGGTGATGTAAAAATGGTGTCCCGTCTACGCCGCCCCACCTCGCTTCGCGCGGCGGCTCCGACCCCAGCAAATCAGTCGTTTACTGCGCAAACCAGTGGCGAAAAACAGAGCTTAAGCGCTTTGGAGACGGTCAGCGCAGCTGAATAATCGGTTTGGGAAACCGATTATAGTCGAAAAAGGCCACGGCAGTGGCGTAGTGGGCCAACTGGCACGCTTCGCTTAA
>CALHXF010000066.1 GCA_938040095.1 uncultured Caulobacterales bacterium | reverse complement strand
GCCTTGCCCTTTGTCGGAGGAACTATTTTGAAGGTTAGGTTTTCCTTCTTGCGGTCCACACCCACTTTGACCAATCCACCTTGTTTGAGTTTCCCGAACAGGATTTCATCAGCCAATGGTTTTTTGATATATTCCTGTATCGTGCGACCCAGCGGACGCGCGCCGTAGCGTTTGTCATAGCCTTTTGTCGCCAACCACACATTCGCGCCATTAGACAATTCAAACTCGATCTTACGATCTGCCAATTGCGCTTCCAGTTGGATCACGAACTTGTCGACCACCTTAGAAATATCTTCTGGCGTTAACGCTGCGAATGACACGATAGCATCTAAACGGTTGCGGAATTCTGGAGTGAAGCGGCGTTTAATTGCGCCCTCTTGCTCGTCAGATTTCAACCCGCGTCCAAAGCCGATTTCAGCCTTGGCTGCATCTGCCGCGCCCGCATTCGTTGTCATAATAATGATGACATTGCGGAAGTCGACTTTGCGGCCATTGGCGTCTGTCAGGAAACCATTATCCATGACCTGCAACAAGATGTTGTAAATGTCAGGATGAGCTTTCTCGATTTCATCTAGCAAAAGGATGCTGTGCGGGTTTTGGTTCACTTGATCCGTCAGTAATCCACCTTGGTCATATCCAACATAGCCAGGAGGCGCGCCAATCAAGCGCGACACCGTGTGGCGTTCCATATATTCGGACATGTCAAAGCGCAGCAGCTCAAGACCTTGAGTCATCGCGAGTTGCTTTGCGACTTCGGTTTTACCAACACCTGTTGGACCCGCGAACAGATATGAGCCAATCGGCTTATTCGGCTCACGTAGACCCGCACGTGCCAGTTTCACAGCCGACGCAACCTTATCAATCGCATCATCTTGACCGAAGACCATCCGTTTCAAATCCATAGGCAGGGATTTCAGAGCCTTCTCATCGTCCCGCGAAATAGATTTCGGTGGGATGCGCGCGATCTTGGCAACGACACTTTCGATCTCTTTGATACCGATTTTCGTCTTACGCTTATCTTCAGGCACAAGACGTGTGCGAGCACCCGCTTCGTCGATGATGTCGATAGCTTTGTCTGGCAGCAAACGGTCCGTGATGTGACGAACCGACAGGTCAACGGCACCTTGAATAGCCGCAGGCGAATAGGTTACGCCGTGGAATTCTTCGAAGTAAGAGCTGAGGCCTTGCAGGATTTTCACTGCATCTTCGGGCGTTGGCTCTGACACATCGATCTTGAGGAAACGACGTGAAAGCGCTCGGTCCTTCTCAAAATGCTGACGATATTCCTTATAGGTCGTTGACCCCATGCAGCGGAGATTACCCGACTGCAATGCAGGCTTCAGGAGATTGGACGCATCCATCGCACCACCCGATGTGGCACCCGCACCAATGATGGTGTGGATTTCATCGATGAATAGAACGGCACCCTCGGTTTCTTGCAACTGAGTCACAACAGCCTTGAGGCGTTCCTCAAAGTCACCACGATAGCGCGTACCTGCGAGCAACGCGCCCATATCGAGCGAGTAGATCGTTGCATCCGCAAGGATGTCGGGCACTTCGCCATTGACGATGCGACGCGCAATACCTTCGGCAATCGCAGTTTTACCTACGCCCGGATCACCCACAAGAAGTGGGTTATTCTTACGACGACGCGACAGAACCATGATACAGCGTTCAACTTCGTCATCACGGCCGATCAGGGGATCAATATCGCCTTCTTTGGCTTTCTGGTTCAGGTCGACCGTGTACTCTTTGAGGGGATCTTTCTTCTTAGCGTCTTCGCCTTCGGGTGTGTCTGCACCCATTGGAGATTTAGGCGCGTCAGCATCACCAGATTTGGAAATGCCGTGGCTAATATAATTCACCGCATCATAGCGGGTCATGTCACGTTCCTGCAGGAAGTAGACTGCATGAGATTCACGTTCAGCAAACAAAGCCACCAGGGCATTTGCGCCCGTCACTTCTTCGCGTCCTGAGGATTGCACATGAATAACGGCGCGTTGGATCACGCGGTGGAAACCTGCCGTTGGACGAGCTTCTTCAAATTCTTCAACAACGAGAGACGCGAGGTCCTCGTCTAAATAGCGCAGCACATCGGCGCGCAGAGGTTCAATATCGACATCGCAGGCCGAAATAACGGCCGCGGCGTCTTTATCATCCAACAGGGACAGCAATAAATGCTCCAGGGTCGCCAGCTCATGCTTACGATCACTCGCCAAAGTTAGGGCGCGGTGGATAGTTTCTTCCAAAACGGGAGAGAAAGAGGCCATAATGAGTAATTCCTTTCGAAAGAAAGATGTGGGGACACCCTCCCGTTTTTCAACCCGCAAACTGTCACACCCTCGTGAATGACGCAGATTTAAGGTCCGCCACGCGAACCTCTAAACTTACTACGACGCTAACACTCGAAGGGAGCTAATGTCTTGTTGACAACTTGAATAGAGTTGGACCGCCCTACTCTTTCTCAAGCGTGCATTGTAGCGGATGCTGGGCGCGTTTAGCCGCATCCATGACTTGCGCGACTTTGGTTTCGGCGACTTCGAATGTGTAAACACCGCAGGTGCCAATACCTGTCTGGTGAACATTCAGCATGATCGCATTGGCTTCGTCCGAGGTTTTCTTGAAAATCCCCATGAGTATCGACACGACGAATTCCATCGGCGTGTAGTCGTCATTCATAAGAATAACGCGCCACATCGACGGTTTTTTCGTCTTTGGGCGGACTTTGGTGGCAACACCGCGTTCGGAGCCGTCTTCTTCGCCGTTATCGCTATCGGGTCCAGCGTGCAAATCTATGAATCGTTTCGTGGTCATGAGGGTCTATATAGAGGTTGGATTGATTGCGCCAAGGGCGTGTATCGCGAAAACTGCGCGCAACATCGTCGCGACTTTTAACATCCCGTTAACTCTATTCTAACCGTTCCAGTCGAGGGAACAAGGATGCGTCGGTTTCTTTTTTTGGCAGTTTTACTCTTTGCGTTTGCCTCATCGGCACAGGCGCAAAACCGCTATGCGTCTATCATTGTGGATGCGGACACATTGGATGTCATTCATGCGCGCCAGATTGATGCGCCGCGTTATCCTGCGTCCCTTACCAAAGTCATGACACTTCACCTCGTATTCGACGCGTTGGATGATGGGCGCTTAACCCTGAGTGACACGGTCAAGGTTTCTCGCAAGGCGTCCCGCACGCCACCTGTGAAATTAGGACTACGCGCGGGACAAAAAATAACCGTTCGAGAGCTGGTCCAATCGGTCGCCGTCCGCAGTCATAATGATTCCGCCGTTGTCTTGGCCGAACGTTTAGGCGGCACAGAGGCCCGCTTTGCAGACATGATGACAGCCAAGGCCCGTGATTTGGGGATGCAGCGCACGACATTCAAAACCGCAAACGGATTGCCACACCCTGAACAACTGACCACCGCGCGCGACATGGCAAAGCTCGCCCATTCAATTTTGACCACGCATTATGATCGCTATCACTATTTCGGACAAAAACGGTTCAGAGGCGTGAAAAATACCAATGCACTGCTGCATAGCATGCCAGACATCGATGGGTTTAAGACGGGCTACACGAATGCCTCTGGATATAATCTCATGGTCAGCGCAATCCGCGATGGTCGCCGTCAAATCACAATCGTTTTAGGTGGTGCGAGCGGAAAAAGCCGCAATGCCCATGTGCGAGATTTAGTGGAGCGTGGATTTGACGTCATGGGTATTGTGCCGAAATCTACCGCTCCCGTCCTTATTCTCGCGAAACAAAACGCCACGACCACGGTGTTACGCGGCGCACATAATCGCCGCGCGCCGCAGTCATGGGCCGTTCAACTCCGCAGCCTGAGCAGCGAAGCGCAAGCCCGTGACCTCGCCAGAGCTCTCGCACCTGACGCGAAGATTGATATTTCCAGCGGCTTTTCTGGCGGAAAGCCCATCTTTCATGCGCGTCTGTCGGACCTTAGCGCGCAAGACGCAAAAACAACTTGCGCCAAAACGCAAACCAAATGTTGGCTTATCGCGCCCTAGCCCTTAGACGATTTCCATGAAGATCGTGCGCACAGAAAGAGACCTCCGCAATACGGTGTGGGGATGGCGTGGATCAGGTGACCGTATGGTCTTTGTCCCGACGATGGGAGCGTTACATGAAGGCCATCTTTCCCTTGTACGGCTGGCTAAAAAACACGGCGAGCGCGTCATTGTTTCAATTTTTGTCAATCCAACCCAATTCGCGCCCAGCGAAGATTTAGAAGCCTATCCGCGAACCGAAGTTGAAGACTCGCGTTTATTGGAAGCCGAAGGCGTCGACCTGATTTATATTCCAGACCCACAAACCATGTATGATGTCCATCACGCGACCAGCGTCATCGTCGGCGGTGTCGCAAAAGGGTTAGAGACGGATTACCGCCCGACCTTCTTCGATGGGGTCGCCTTGGTTGTCACAAAACTTTTCAACCGCGTTCAAGCAGATACAGCGATTTTTGGTGAAAAGGATTATCAACAACTCGCCACAATCCGCCGTTTGGTCGAGGATTTGGATATGCAGATCCAAATCATCGGCGCACCGATTGCGCGAGACGCACATGGCCTCGCCCTCTCCTCTCGCAATGCCTATTTCGATGAAGACGGATTGACGCTCGCGCGCAATTTGAACGTCATCATGAAAAAATGCGCCGCCGATATGCGGGATGGGCAACATGTGGACACAGCTACGAACGCGGCCAAACAAGCGCTTTTAGACGCAGGATTTTCTTCCGTTGATTACGTCGAAGTTCGCAGCCCGAACTCGCTGACGGTTTTGGAGGGCGGATATCTCAACGGCCCCGCACGTGTGCTCGTTGCCGCCCATTGCCCAAATCAGGGCCATAGCGTGAGGCTAATCGATAACTTCGCCGTTTAAGGGGACTAAATCATGGGCATCAATATTCTCGGCATATTGTCTGCTATTCTCCTCATAATAGGTTTGGCTCTGATCTATCTTCTCACACGTAAAACGCCGCAAAGTCAGCCTGTATCTTCCGCAGGAGACGCTTTCGCCAAAGAGGTGAAGGCCGTTCTCCACGACGTCTATCCCAATACAGCTTTCATCTATGACGAAGCGAACGACACTTACTCCCCTGTTTCAATGAATGAAGACGATGAGGCCCCTTTCCTCAACATATTCCTCGGGAACCTCCGCAACCGAACCTTAGAGTTGGGGCAGGCAGATCGGGACGCCTATATTCGTAACTTCTTGAACCAAGTTATCCAAAGCGAAGAGGTTACAGCCGAAACATTGCGTGAGACGCTGTTGATGCGAAACAGAACACCTGAAGAATTCTCTCTGCGTCAGCTCATTATGACACCCGATGACGGTGAATATCCATTTGAACCGATTATCATCGCCAAAGGTGAGATGTTATTTGAACCTGTGCTAAATCTTGAAAATGCAGTGTCGTCCGTGAATGTGAAAACGATGCGAGAGCATGGCTTTGCTTTTGACGAGCTGATTCAAATCGCGGGACAGAACTTACTAGGTTTGACACCTGACACAGCCGCCGATCATTGGGAAAAGCTAGAGGGCGATATTTGGATTTCGAAACTCAACGATGACTTTGACGCGGCGCGTGTGTTCCTTTTCCCTGAACAGCTGAAATTCCCGTTCGCAGGATCACCCATCGTCTTTGCCCCCTCACATGCGATTTGTTTGATCACCTCGCACACCGATGAAGCCACACTGGCACGGATGATCGAACTTGGAAAAGCGTCGGCAGAAACCCACCGACCGCTCAGCCATGCGCTTTGGCATCAAACCGATGATGGCTGGCGACGTATGGAATCTGAGGATCGGAACAGTACCGTTGGACGCGCGCGGTTGGTCGAAACCCTCACGGCGTATGAGGATCAAAAGAACAGCCTCGAACAACACTTTGAAAAAACGAAACAAGACATTCACGTCGCAGCCGTTATCGCGACCTCAGATGATACCGATCCAAAGGTTCCAATTATAAAAACGCAGGCTGTTTTCATTGGTGTGGGGAGCTATCTGCCGAAAACAGATTTCATCATTCTTGGCTTTGAAGCGATGTCCGACTCAAAACCCATAGACCAAGTTAATTGGGACACGCTGGTCGAGGTTTTAGACGACAAATTTCAACCTCACCCAGATTATTTGCCCGAGAGATACATCTGTTCAGGTGCGTTAACGAAAGCCGAAATTAAAGCTCTACGCGCCGCCGCTACGGCGCTTTAGTTTGCATCGAAATCATACACGTCCCAGTAAATGTTGGGCGAAGTTAAATGAATTTATCGGGAAATATACGCGGAACGCCCAGTGTTTCCACTCGATCCCACAGGACTCAAATTCAATTTGGCTGTGTTGATAATGATTGTGTCTCCTACAATTGCTATTTGTCGAGCTCGGATTGTTGAGCCTCCGTTTAAGATAATTTGTCGACTAGGTAGGTGGATAATTCCGTCAAAATCAAAACCCCGATTGTCATTTATAATAAAGTCGGCGCCACTGATGTCTGGTGCATCTGCCATAAATACACCAGCATAAGGTCTAGTTTTGGGCGCAGTAAGTCTGGCCTTCACACTCTCATTGAATTGCACTTTTGAATCATTAGCATTGTAGAATGTGACACCGTCACCGGCCCAGTCGCTACCATTTACAATCCAACCACCGCCACGGATAACGTATCAACTTGGGTTCATCGTGACTTTCATATTCATTTTTTTATAATGGTGCCCTCGAGCGTTATTCTGGGTGGGTACAGAAAAAAGCTCAATTCTCATTTAAAAAAAAGTCAGCGCCCGATTAACGTCCCTCGACTGAAGCTGCGTCTTAAGCAACGCTACTTGCAGGTCCTTCATCCAATCTGATCACATATACGTGCGCC
>CALHXF010000065.1 GCA_938040095.1 uncultured Caulobacterales bacterium | reverse complement strand
GAACTTACTCATGGGAATGCCAAACTGTTTGACGCAAATAAGGACCATCCGGCATTAATATCATTCACAAGTGGTTCGACTGGAATACCTAAAGCGATCGTTAGAAGTCAGGGCTTCCTATTGGCACAGAACAATTGTTTGACGCCGTTACTAAGTTCGAATAATGACGATGAACGAGATTTGGTCGCATTTCCCGTTTTTGTTATCGCCAATTTGGGCCTAGGTATTACGTCGGTTCTACCAAACTGGAAGCTTTCAAAACAGGCCGAGGCAAATCCTGAGATCATAAAACAGCAAATCTTTTTGCAAAAAATTACCCGTGTCTTAGTCCCACCTTCTATTTGTGAAAAATTGGCAGTCATTACCGACCCGCCGTCAATTAGAACAATTTTTACGGGAGGCGGACCTGTATTCCCCGATATGCTCAGCAAACTAACTAAAGCCTTTCCAGATACTGACATTGTTAGCGTTTATGGCTCCACAGAAGCTGAACCCATTGCCCATAGTCATGTGTCTGACTTAACGCCTTTGCACTGGCAAGGCATGCGCGAAGGGCAAGGGCTTTATGTGGGTATTCCTATTTCCGATATCAGCTTGAAAATTGTGGACAATGAAATTTTAGTAACCGGTCTTCATGTCAATAAGGGTTATCTAAATGGCCAAGGCGACCAAGACAACAAAGTTAAAATAGATGGCGAAATTTGGCACCGAACTGGCGACGCAGGAGCTGTTGATAACGACGGAGGAATTTGGTTGTGGGGTCGACACGGCGTAACAGCAGGTGAATTTTTCCCGTTTCAAATCGAAACAGCAGCACGCCAATGGCCTGGCGTTAAAAAGGCTGCATTAATCCCCAATTCAGAGCCGGTGAGTCTTGTTCTTGAAGGTAATGAACCGGAACAAGGTTCATGGCTAGAGCTGGCGCGCAAAATTGGCGATATCAAAATTCTAAAACTTGCAAGAATACCACTCGACAAACGACACCAGTCAAAAATCGACTATCCAGCCTTAGCGGAGCTAGTCGCCAATAACGTCCAAAGAGATAGCTAAATGGCCAATAAGTTAAAACATCGCTGGAGTATTAGTCATAACTACATGACCGGTATTACATTTGGGAAATGGATGAAGCTTTTAGCTTCGGTGAAGTTTCACATTTCGGCTGCCTATTGGCACCGCGCAATTGTAATCACGATTGCGAGTATGGCTAATTCAGGTTTTTCAATTTGGGAAGAAATTCGGTTCGGAAAATCGATCAAGGAGGTGGAAATTACGAAGCCGCCTCTATTTATTTTGGGCCATTGGAGAAGCGGAACAACGCTGCTACATGACTTGTTATCTCAAGACGAAAAACAGTTTCAATTCGCCAATACTTATCAAGTCGTCAATCCGCTAACCTTCCTGACAACAGAGAATTTCATTACGCGGCTCTTTCCGGGTTTGGTTCCGCCAAAAAGACCAATGGATAATATGTCGCTTAAATTCACTTCGCCTCAAGAAGATGAGTTCGCCCCTTTATTGATGACACTTCAATCCGTTTACATTGGGATTAGTTTCCCGCGTCAAACCGCTAAATATGAAAAATATTTGTCGTTTAAAGACGTACCATCAACGCAAACCCAGAAGTGGAAAGAAGCGTTCAAATATTTTTGCCAAAAACTGTCGCTCAATGACAGCCGGTCACTACTGCTAAAATCCCCCCCACACACAGGGCGTATAAAAACCATTCTCGAAGTTTTCCCAGATGCAAAATTTATTCATATTCACCGTGATCCTTACAGAGTTTTCCAATCTCAGAGGCATTTCTTTGACACGGCAGGATGGTATACATATCTGCAAAAACCTGACCTAGACGTTATTGATGAGGGGATCCTTGCACGTCACGAGACAATGTACGATGCCTATTTTCAGGATTTGCCTTTGATAGAGCAGGGGCGTCACTGTGATATTCGCTTCGACGAACTGGAAGCAGATCCAGTTGGAACCATAGCCAAAGTTTATGAGCAACTTTCTTTGGACGGATACGAACATTTAAAGCCAAAACTCGACCAGTATGTGGCATCTTTAGATGGCTATAAAAAGAATGAGTTTTCGACACTCGATCAAGCGACTAGGAAAATTGTCGCCACACGATGGAAACGAAGTTTTAAGAGCGGAAATTATTCAATATGACTATTGACCCTAAAACATCTTCAACGGGAAAAAGAGCGCCAGGCCCAAAGGGGAGCTTTCTTTGGGGCTCGCTCGCAGAATTTCAAAAAGACTCCCTGGGACTCTTGAGCCGTAGTGCCCAAGATTACGGTGACATTGTTCGGCTTCGCTTCGGGCCTATTACTGCCCATTTGTTAAATCATCCAGAATATGTAGAGCATGTTTTACTCCGTCGAGCTGATCGTTATGATAAGAACACGCGAAGTGTCGGCATGATTAGAGCCACAACCGGTGACAGTCTTTTATCAAGTAATGAAGATGCGTGGGCTCGACATCGGCGCCTCATTCAGCCTGTATTCCAGCCCCAATATATGGATTCGATAATTGCTACTATCGACGACGAAACGAATGCAATGTTGGATCGATGGGCAAAGCGAGCAGAACAAGGGCAAAGTGTTGAAATTCTTTCTGAGATGATGCGTCTCGTCATAGCTATATCAGCTAGAGTACTGTTTACCGCTAATGTAGATGCAGATCGTCTAGAAAGCGCCTTAGAAGTTGTTCTGGCTGATACTTGGCGCAGATTAGAGTCGTTATTGGATCCGTCGATGATCTCACCTAGATTTCATCGCAATGCGTTTAAGCAGGCCGTAGGTGATATTGACGACATGATCTATGAGATCATCAAGCAAAGAAGAAGCAGCCCCACCACCAGGGATGATCTATTGTCACGGCTTTTAAAAGCCCGTGATGAAGAAAGCGAAACCGGTTTTACCGATCTAGAGCTGCGAGATGCTGCAGTTACCTTGCTATTGGCGGGTCACGAAACCACAGCCAATGCCTTAGCCTGGACATTCCACGAAGTTGCTAAGGCTCCGGAAAAACAATTTGAAACGTATAATGCAAGTGATCTGTTCGATGAAACTGTCCGAATGTATCCCTCCATATGGATAATAGAACGACGAGCAAAAATTGATGACCAGATCGGACCTTACCATATCCCAAAGGGGACCTCAGTCATGATATCGCCTTATATATTACATCGGCATCCAGAGTTTTGGCCCACTCCTGATGAATTTGATCCATCCCGGTACAACGCAGAGACTACAGCCAGTAGACCAAGGAATGCATATATTCCGTTTGGTCTTGGGCGGC
>CALHXF010000064.1 GCA_938040095.1 uncultured Caulobacterales bacterium | reverse complement strand
GTCATTCTAACGCCACCAACTCACGCGATTTTACCCGCTAAGTCATCTCATTTCCCTGTGAGACGGGTGTGACCTTTGGGCCTGAAACTTGTTTCCAATCCAATATGACGGAAACAAAGGCCCATAGGCTCAACAGTCCAGCGAAACTGGCCATCAATACGCCGCACCACATCGGCAGAGGTGTATGAAGGGTCGCGATGATACCTAAACCGATCCAAGGCAACATCAGGAAAAGGGTCCAAAGCAAGCCACGCCGTGTCGCGCCTGAGCGATAGGCTTGCCATGCAATGCGGGCGACAATGGCGAAGGGTGCAATGGCAAATGAAAACAAAACCACTGTCAGGACGAAGGCCGACGTCAGATGTTCTGGTCGAGTGTCATTCTCGGCAAAGCCAAAGAAAAACCAAAGAGCCGTAATGATGGATAAGCCCGTCGCCAGGCCTGCGAGCAGACTAGCAATCCCGTCAACAGGGCGACCCGAGGGGGACTTCGCAGGTACAGGACGTTCGGCAATCGGAAGAATAGCATCATTGGTCATATGAGCAACATAAGCCTGAAAAGGTCGAGGTGTCACATGAAACACGCTGAAATATATCGGAATGATGATGCCAAGCAAGTGTAGGTCGTGTTCATGGGAGTGTTACAGACGATGTGTACGGACCGCGGAATACTGACGTACGGACAGGGTTTATCTTGCAAATCAATCGCAATTTATGGCTCTGTGGGTCGACACATCTTTGAACTGCAAGAGACTTAGGCATGACCCACGAAGAGAAAAAGAGCGAACGCCTAGAAGTCCGTTTGGGCTTTCAGGAGAAAACTGACTTTGTGGACGCCTGTGATACACAAGGCGACACACCCTCTTCGGCTCTGCGGCGATTTATTTCTGGTTACATAAAGCGCGCAGATGGGGATTTAATGGTTGCGGCCCAGCGCCGTCTTTTGCGTCGATATGGTTTCACGGCTGCGGTCATTGGTGCCATGGGTTTAGCCGCTGCGGTATTTGCGTTGAAGGGCGGTTTCGCCGTTAGGTCAGAGCCTAGCTTTGTGGAATCAACCGATATGACCGCGCTTAAGGCGGCCTTAGATAAGGCCGAAGAAATGCCTCAAACAGGCGGGCGCTTAACGGGACAAGCGGCGTTAGATGCCGCCAAAGCTGCTGGGCCTCAGCCTATCCCAGAGATTGATCACGTTCAATTTGAGAAACTGGATATGGACGATAATGGCTTGCTGATGCGCGGAGAAATTTTGCCGAGTGACCATCATCTTCACCGTCTACTCGACATTGATGGTGAGGTCGGAATTTCTCCATCTGAGTTTTACGTTACAGGGAATATGCATTACAAATTAGCGGAAAGCTGGGACATGAAAGTAGATGGAGCATCGAAACGCCTAGCCCATACGGGGACGTCTGACACAGTGAGCGTGGAATTTAACCTTAGCCAATCGCCGCCACTTATTCACGCGGCTCGGCCTTTGGAGGATGCGGTGATTGCGCGCCCCGACCGGACTGTGATTTGGGCGGTTGGTAAGACGAAACCGTTTTTGGTCTTCACGAATGACACTCACGCCCTTCGCAAACCCTAGGGGATTCCAAATAACCCGCCTCGATCATGTCGAGGTGGGCCGTACTCAAAATTGCTTAACCCACGCCTCGTCTTGGAATGTTCATAAATGCTGGGCCATTCGTTGTTTGCGCGCGGGCCACGATTAATCCGTTAAAGGCATAAGATTCAAAAGTGTCATGTTCTGCGATGATGATATATTTAGCCGTATTTAGAGTTTTCAGAACATGGAGATGTTCTTTTAAACCATGCGTATATATAAATAGATAGTTGATTTTTTGATCAGCGAGCCAGGTCGAAATTTCATCCATGAGAGATATTTCTGCACCCTGAATATCCGCATGTAAGATATCTATCTGGTCGATGTTCCTATCTCTAAGTAAAGATAATAAATCAATTTGGGGTGCCTTCAATTCAGCTCCAAATCGGGTTTTATAAGTGGGGGTTTCTGAAGGTCCAATCCGACCTAAAATAGGATCAGCTTTGACGCCATTATACTGGAGTGTCGCTAAACCTGTGGCGAGGCTCCCAGCATCAGGTTCTATGACGAGCGCCTGACTATGATCCTTAAACCGACGTAGAAATGTTGTTGTATAAAAAGCCCAGAAAGCGCCGAGTTCGATCATCACTAAATCGCGTTTTGGGTCGATTCGCATTATATCTAAGACAGCTTCAAATACGGGTTCTGCTTGAGGTTCATGTTGTCCGTCACAACGAGAGATTAGATCGTTCATCCAAGGACCATAATATCCATCTATTGGAACCCTCACACCATTATACATGACTTGCCAATCCGCATCCTGTGGGTCGGGTTGCCCCCCATTTTCGACAATATTCTTACAAGGGATTTTTGATTTTCCTTCAATTGCCAAGGCTGTTCGGCCCTCATAATCATTCCAGGCAATTGGAAACCCGCGGTTGCCTTGTGCCTTCCGACTGCGAATGAGGTAGTGTCTGAATAGATGTGCAAACTCCTGATGATCTCCCCATTTTTCTGCGTTTTCACGCAGTAGATCACAGGCGGCTTCCGCGTCTCCGTTTGCGAGGAGGACACGGGCTTGTCCTAAAATTCCGTAAGGGCGATCGGGATGACTTTCAGATAGCAATTCATACGTATCGCTGGCCTGATCATATCGGCCAAGCCGCGTCTCACATTCCCCTCGACGTCTAAGCAAGGTTGGCCATTCAGGACTGCAATGCGATAGGATATCAATTGCACGTTCATCCAGACCCTGAGCCACCAGCCAATCGCTTGCGCGGACGGCGGCCTGACGGTTTTCTCTGTCGAGCTGGGCCAGCTCAACCCATAAGGCACCTGAGGCTTGCGTCTCGCTATTATGAGAGTCACCCAAGGACAGCCTGTTGGAGAGCCAATCCTGCCGGTGTCTAATAAGGGGCTGAAGCGTGTCAGATAAGGCAATTGCTTTCGTTTTTTCTCCCATATTTCCTAACAATAGGGCGAACTTTAATTGTTCATTTCTAGCGCCACTTGCTGGCTGTGGCCAAGTTTTGGGTATACGGGGTGGTGCCCACATTGTGGCGGTGCGTCCGCCATCTGAAAGGCGCGCCTCAAATATATCCCGGCGCAAATACCATCCATCAAATGATGAAAGCGTCCTCAAAACACGCACGTAACCCCGTTCAGACAATGCATTATCAATTTCGTCTTGCATCGGCGTGAAGTTATGTTCGACTGTTATAACAGAGGGATTGGCCCCGTTATCAAGCATGTCGATCAGTATTTTGAGTTCACCGCCTTCGGTGTCCAGCGAGACAAAGTCTAGCGATCCTGCCACCGCCTCATTTTTCATGGCGACTTTGGGAGACAAGGTTGAAACGGACACCATTTCGAATTTCTGTCGACCGCCTTTTTTCTCATGATGATCACCCGGATCTATCGGGTCCAATCGAGACAATTCTGGAGCATCGCAAACCCGCAGGCTCATATGTGTTTCGGGACCCGTATAAAGCGCGGATTCTGCGAGAGCTGCCTGTCTAAAGGTTCTAATATTCTCTGCGCATTTCGGTATCGGTTCGACAAGGAGGCCCGTCCAACCCACGCACTCCAGCAGCGCTGTGTTGCTCAGGGAAAGGCCATCGAACGCGCCCGCTTCAAGGAATTTACCCTCTCGTACATCAGGCAACGCCCAAATAACGAAGAGGTCCTGACAGAGTTGAGCGTAACTCGATTCGACATGCTTAAGTAAGAACGTGACGAAACTATCAAAAAGTGGATCTGATTCTAACGTAGATGTAGTTTCCAAGGCAGTGTGACTCTCAATATTAGGTCTAATTCAACCGAGGGCTTGATGATAACAGCTGACCTTTTAGGTGGTATTTGTGTTATGTGCTAGTGAACAATTCCACACAATAAAAACCCGCCTCAGACATGTCCGAGGCGGGTTGCATTCAACATCGATTTTTAGCGATAATTAGTGAGCGATAACCGCCAATAATAGAAGCGCGATGATGTTTGTGATTTTGATCATCGGGTTCACCGCTGGGCCAGCTGTATCCTTGTAAGGATCGCCAACTGTATCGCCTGTGATCGAGGCTTTATGAGCTTCTGAGCCCTTACCGCCATGATGACCATCTTCAATCTATTTTTTGGCATTATCCCAAGCCCCGCCGCCCGCTGTCATAGACAGCGCAACGAATAGACCTGTGACGATTACGCCGAGAAGCATCGCGCCGAGCGCTTCAATTGCCGCTGCATTGCCAGCTGTGAATTTCACAGCACAGAACAACACGATAGGCGCAAGGATTGGCAGAAGTGATGGCTTAATCATTTCCTTGATCGCGGCACCCGTCAGAAGATCAACCGCCCGCGCATAGTCTGGACGAGATGTACCCGCCATAATACCTGGGTCAGCTTTGAACTGACGACGAACTTCCTCAACAATCGCAGCCGCTGCACGGCCAACAGATTGCATCGCCCAAGCGCCAAAGAGGTAAGGCAGCATACCGCCAACGAAGAGGCCTACGATAACGTAGGGGTTCGTTAGGCTGAACTCCAATGTGCCAAGGCCATCAAAGAATGAGCCTGGTGTGGCGATAGACGCAAAATACTCAACGTCTTTGTAGTAAGCCGCAAAGAGCACAAGCGCGCCAAGACCCGCAGATGCAATCGCATACCCTTTGGTCACCGCTTTGGTCGTGTTACCCACGGCGTCTAGCGTATCCGTCGTATTGCGAACTTCGGAGGGTAGCTCCGCCATTTCAGCAATACCGCCTGCATTATCTGTAACAGGACCAAAAGCGTCTAACGCAACGATCATCCCGGCCACGCCAAGCATAGCTGTCACTGCAATCGCGATACCGTAAAGGCCGCCAAGTGAGTAAGTAGAGATAATACCGAAAACGATAATAAGAACTGGAACAGCTGTCGCTTCCATTGAGACCGCGAGGCCTTGGATAACATTTGTACCGTGGCCCGATTCAGAGGCGGCTGCGATGGATTTAACAGGCTTATAATTTGTGCCTGTGTAATATTCCGTCACAACGACAATTGCGCCCGTAATGACAAGTCCAACAAGTGAGCACATAAAGAGTGCTTTGCCTGTCAGGCCAGTATCCGCGATTTCACCGAAACCAACCATGTGATGCGTTACAGCACCAATTGCGAGAGCAGATAAAACGCCCGTCGCGATAAGGCCTTTATAGAGTGCGCCCATGACGTTGGTTGAACCTTTGCCTAAACGGACAAAGTAAGTGCCGATGATTGACGTGACGATACAGACGGCCGCAATAGCCATCGGGAACAGTGCGAGCGAACCGACTGCGCCAAACATGATAGAGCCTAGAACCATTGTGGCTGCGATGGTCACAACATACGTCTCGAACAAGTCAGCCGCCATACCCGCACAATCGCCGACGTTATCGCCGACATTATCCGCGATGGTCGCTGGGTTGCGTGGATCATCTTCGGGGATGCCCGCTTCGACTTTACCAACGAGGTCGCCGCCAACATCGGCACCCTTGGTGAAGATACCGCCGCCGAGACGCGCAAAGACAGAAATAAGTGAAGCACCCAATGAGAGGGACACAAGTCCGTCAATAATTTGACGAGAATCCGCACCCATGACTTCTGTCAGGATAAGGTAATAACCAGCCAAACCGAGCAGGGCGAAACCTGCGACGAGCATGCCAGTGATCGCGCCAGCTTTAAACGCGACGTTCAGACCTTTGCCAAGACTTTCGCGTGAGGCTTCCGTTGTTCGGACGTTGGCCTGTACAGAGACAAGCATGCCGACATAGCCCGCAATGCCTGAAAGAACCGCTCCAATGACGAAGCCAACAGGGGCAATCGCGTTGCGGAATAAGACGAAGAGCAGGATTGTGACAACGACGCCAACAACGGCAATCGTCCTATATTGTTTGTTTAGATAAGCTTTCGCACCTTCTTGGATCGCGCCCGCGATCTCATTCATGCGCTCATTGCCTGTGGATTCCTTCATCAGGCTGGCACGGGTAACAATCCCGTACAAAATGGCGAGCAAGCCCGCGCCTATAATCATGTAGAGTGCCATAACAACGTCTCTCCCTAATAAGACGGTACATGTCAGAATACGCTCTGCGCAGAAATCTGCACGCATCCGTCCGGTTCTGTTATGAAGTTGGCCGCTCCTAATCCTGTCTCCCCGACAGTGAGCGCTTCCCCTCGCGAGTGTGAAGTTGGCCGCCGCCCGTTGTACGGTGCATGCGCTTCCCTTCGCGTAGTCCCATTTTGTGACGCGCCTGCGACAATAGGTCAAGGGCCTTCCCGTATTGAGTGTAAAAGTGAAAAATATGTCCAATATTCTACTTATGAGCGTTTTACGTCGAGGGCATATTTTCTCACAAGGGTGTGAGAGAGATGGGCTTTACTTTGACCTATTTGGCTTAGCACATTAGGTGCGTTAGACCGTATCAAACCCAATAGACTAATTCCGAAGGATTATAATATGCGCAAGTTCTGTCTCTCCGTCGCAATATTGTCGCTGGCCGCCACGGCTCACGCTGAAACGATCACGGGAACATCTGGATCGAAAATCGAACTCACTGAGTTAGCGCAATTTGACGGTGCCTGGGCAATGACATTTTTGCCTGATGGACGGCTTTTGGTAACTGAACAATCTGGATCGGTTTGGCTCGTCGGACGTGACGGGAAAAAACTGGGTAAGATAGGGAACCTGCCTAGCGTAACAGAGCGCGGGCAAGGCGGTTTTGGCGATATCGTTCTTGATCCGGACTTTGCGAGCAACCGTCGTGTCTATATATCCTATGTCGAACGTGACGCGAAGGATGATGATCTCTCAGGTGCCGTTGTGGATCGCGCGACGTTGACGTTGTCTGCGCGTGGTGGCTCTCTTGTAGACCGCGAGCGTATTTGGGATCAGGCCCCGAAAATGACGGGAAACGGACATTACGCCCATCGCATGGCGTTTAGTCCCGAAACTGCCAAAGATGGCGGTGGCTATCTTTATATCACGTCGGGTGATCGTCAGAAATTCACACCAGCGCAAAATATGGATACGAATATAGGGAAGGTTGTTCGGATAAACTCCGACGGTTCAATCCCCGAAGACAACCCATTTGCGAAGCAATCTGGTGTGACGGCGCAAATTTGGACGCTGGGACATCGCAATCCGCTAGGTATTGATTTTGACGGCCAAGGACGACTATGGGCGCATGAAATGGGTCCGCGCGATGGCGACGAATTGAACAATATCGTACGTTCGTCGAATTATGGCTACCCGATAGTTTCGAATGGCAGACACTACTCTGGTGTCGAAATTCCAGACCATGACACTAACCCAGTTTTCAAAGCCCCCGTCGAATATTGGGTTCCCGCGATCAGCCCCGCGGGCTTCACGATTTATGACGGCACGCGCTTCGGCGATTGGACAGGCGATGGCTTTATCGGCGGCATGTCATCACAAGCGCTCATCCGTGTTGAATTTGAAGAAGGTAATCGTGGCCCTAAGGCCAAAGAGGCTGAACGCTTCGAATGGGGCAAGCGTATCCGCGAAGTCGAAACAGGTTTGGATGGCGCGATTTATGTGCTGGAAGACAATGATGGACGTCTCTTACGGATTACGCCGAAATAGCTGTCAGCCACTCATTCAACTAAACAAATAAAACCCGCGTCTGATCAAATCAGGTGCGGGTTTTTTAATTGCAGATATGTTTAAGGTTCAGCGATATTGAACCAAAGCTCTGGCGTATCCAAAGCGGTCAGATATTCGCGTATCGCAATTGGGTCACCCTTGAGTTTGATATCGCCCGCTTTCATCAGGTCGCCAAATGTCGCTTGCCGTCCGATCAATTTATCAAATGCGGTCCGTGTGAGGGTTAAGGTCACAGCTGGGTTGTAAGACAATCCAGTACTGGCGAGTGCCGTCGAGCGGTTCATTTCGACCGTGAAAATTTCCTCTATATCTGTGAAAACGAAATTAATCGATTTTGGATCTTTCGACACTTTCGATCCATCAAAACGCACAGCCATCGCGTCCAGAAGCGTTCGGGTTGGCACAGACCGTAGAACATCCGCACTGCCGGGGTTCGCCACATTGCGCGCGACGAGGCCGACACGTAATTCTTGTGCACCCGTCAGGAAATAACTTCGCCAAGCGCCACTTTCGGCCTGATACCCCATCTGCTCATAGGTTGCGGCGAGCCAATTTTTTGCGGGTTGCCCACCTTGTTTTGCGAAAACGAGATGGTTCAAAACCTCTGCCGCCCACCGGAAATCACCCGCTTCATAGGCCGCAATGCCCGTGCGGAGGACATCGTCGCTACCGCCCATAGCAGCTACATATTTGGTCGCGGATTGCTCGGCGGGAAGCTTGTGATATTCTGCAGGTACGCCAGACCACCAGCCGAAATAATGCTGATACACGGCTTTGGAGTTATGATTCATCGTCCCGTAATATCCGCGCGCATTAAAATTGCGGGAGAGGAACTCTGGCTCCTCCAAGCCTTCCGCGGCTTCGACCATGCCTGCGCCATTATTGGCGGCGCGGATGGTCTCATCATGGACATACCGATAGACATCACGCTGGCTTTTTAGAAAACCTTGAACCCGATCCGTTCCCCATTTCGGCCAGTGATGGCTGGCGAGGACAACGTCTGATCTGGAGCCATAGGCTCTGAGCATTTCATCAATGCCTTGTGACCACGCCAAGGCGTCACGAGATTTTGCACCACGTGGCGTCAGGACATTGTGAAATGTGCCTGAAGCGACTTCGGCGGTGTGGAGCGCTTTGAAGTCGGGAAGATAAAATACAAATTCACTCGGCGCTTCCGTTCCGCCCATATCTAAAAACTCAAATCTGACTCCGTCGATCGTTTTCATCGTGACGCCAGCTCCGAGTTCTTCGGTTGGTAAAATCAAACTGACATTGCCACGCGGAAGGCCCGGTCCAAGGCCTGAGCTGACGTGTCCAGTTGCGCTGCGCGGAAGCGTTGATCCAAACATGAGCGTTGCACGTCGCGTCATATGATTGCCCGCGATGACATTTTCACTGACGGCTTCATCAGAGAAATGCTGCGGTGCAATGATGGGAACATTGCCTGCACCCTCCTCGTAATCAGGAAGAATACCACGTGCGCCACCAAAATGGTCGGCATGACTATGGGTATAGAGCAGGGCGGAAACAGGCCGTTGCCCCAGCGTATCATTTACAAGCTTGAGGGCTGCCCGACCTGTTTCGATATTGGTAAGCGGATCGATAACAATCCAACCCGTCTTGCCTCTGATCACCGTCATGACGGAGAGGTCATATCCGCGGACTTGGTAAATATCGGGCGTGACCTCGAACAGGCCATGTTTGGCAACGAGTTCGCCTTGTCGCCAAAGCGATGGATTGACGGTGTCTGGGGCTTCACCCGTTACAAAGTCATATTGCTGGATTTCCCAGACAGGATTGCCGGCATCATCCAAAATAGTGGGTGCCGAAATCGCCGCTATGAATCCACGTGAGGCATCTTCAAAGTCTTGCTGATCTGACAGCGGCAAACGTTTCGCGAGGTCAGCATTCGAGGATTTTGTCGCGTCCGTCACAAACCCTGGCACAGGGGCATCGTAGATTGCAGTGCTCGATATCTTGGATGTTGACGATGGGGTTTGGGCGTTGCAGGCAGCCAAACTTAAGGTTGAGCCTAATAGAAGTATTCTAAACATAAAAAATCCCCATCCGTTTTACGGACAGGGATAACATGATTTCTTCCCATGGGAAGAGGGGGCGGTCAGAGACAACTAACCCTTATAAGCTTTAATACCGGACATAATAAGTTCACCCGCTTTTTCGGGGCCTTCCCAGCCTAGAACCTTAACCCACTTATCGTCCTCAAGGTCTTTATAATGACCAAAGAAATGAGGAATACGATCTTGCAGGATTTGCGGTAAGTCACGATAGGTTTTGATGTCGTCATAATATTTCGTAAGCTTGCCATGTGGCACAGCGATGATTTTCTCATCCATGCCGGCTTCATCTTCCATCAACATCACACCAATCGGGCGCGAACGCACGACGGAGCCTGGCATCAGAGGTCGTTGACCCACGACGAGGATATCCGTCGGATCACCATCATCTGAAAGCGTGTGCGGGATGAAGCCATAATTACACGGGTAGCGCATGGCCGTGTAAAGAAAACGGTCAACAAATAAGGCGCCCGAGGCTTTGTCTAACTCATATTTGATGGGCTCGCCGCCCAATGGGACTTCGATTATTGTATTGACGTCAAATGGCGGGTTTTCGCCGACGGGAATTTTACTCATATCCATGTGAGATAGATCCTCTTTAGGTTTGTTGGCCTAATACCGTCAGAGCCTCCGATTGCAAGGGTTTATGCCGTTGATAGGACTGCGAACACCCCAGATGCGATCATGACTAGCCCGATCAGGATGTTAAAAATCCGTCCTGTTCGAGGTTCCTGCAAGAACCGACGTATTGTACCCGCCGCATAGGCGTAGAGCGATAGGCCGAATAACTCCAAAATTGTGACGGTCACGAGCATGATCAAAAATTGCGGGGCCAGTGGTGTATCAGGAGAGAAATAGAGCGGCAGCAGCATCCCAAAATACACAAGCGGCATCGGCGATGTGATCTGCAGAAGGAACCCTTTGGCATAGAGTCGTCCACGTTTGGGAACGTCATCGGGGTCAGGTTCTAATCGCGGGAGAGGGCCAAAAATGACTGAAAACGCCATCCACGTGAGAACCAATATACCGAGTACTTTCAGCGCAACGGTTGCGCGGGGGTAAATCTCGAATAAAGCCGCCGTTCCGCTGGCGGCGAGGCAAAGCCACAACACATTTGCGGAGGCGACACCTAATGCGGGCAAGAGCGCAGGTTTAAAACCGTACCGAAAGGATGACGCCAAAACGAGCATCACGGCGGGGCCGGGTGTTAATCCGCCCGTAAAGAACAGTGCCACAAGGCTCAGCCATACGCCAAATTCCATATTTATACAGGTCCTATCAAAAACTCGCTTGCGCCCTAGCCGCGTAGACCACATTTGTCACGTCTGATGGATGATCCAAACGACACAAAAACTGCCGCGCATGAGCATACGCCCCTCCAGAGCGTTTTGGACCTCATTGAGGTCGCCTTGGACGGTCAGGATTCTGTTGACTTAAAAACAGTGGTTGAAGCCTTTGGGAACCGTGCGTTCGGACCTGTGATGGTTTTGTGCGGACTTTGTATGATGACCCCCTTGGGGGCCATTCCTGGTATTCCCCCTGCCTTTGGCGTGATTGTTATGGTCTTTGCGCTACAACTTTTATTCCGACGTCGGACACCTTGGATGCCTGAAGTTTTACGGAAGGTGAAAATTCCAGCGAAAAAACTATTCGCCGTTCAAGCGAAACTCCGACCTGTTTTGGCTAAGATTGACGGGATTATTCGTCCTCGAATGAGTTGGGCAGTTACAGGGCCAGCGCAAGTCATCGTCTCTTTAGTTGCGATTATCCTATCACTGACGTTTTTCCTGCTGGGTCTAATCCCATTTGGCGTGGTCGCGCCCGCAGCGATTGTCCTGCTGCTGGGCCTGGGCATTACAGCGCGTGACGGGTTGCTTATTCTGATTGGCCTCAGCCTCAGTCTTGGTGTTTTCATTGGTGCAGCGATGTTGCTCATTAAACTCATCAGCCAGGGTACAGGCGTGATTTAGAGACTCGCGCGACTAATTTAGGCGCGCAAACTTCTCGGCAGTATTCGGATTGTGCCGTGGGGCGAGGTCGAGAGATTTTTGATAGAGGTATTTCGCGAGTTTAAGTTCGCCATCCTGCATTGCATGATCGCCAGCCTTTGCAAGAAACACCCCTGCGCGTTCGGCGTTTAAGCCTGCGACCGCATCATGGGTTTGCCCTAAAGCGATGAGGGCCCGACGACGATTATTATCAAATTTGACGTCTGAACTATCAGCTTCCAGAGCGCTTTCAAAAGCGTCTAAGGCCAAGTCCATTTGACCTTCCAACCAATGGGATTGACCGATGTTATTCTGGGCGAGACCTGGACGTGCCCCCGCGAGACCTGCCATCGCATAAGCCTGCCGTGCGTCAGAATGCTCTCCGTCTTTGTCACGTATTGTCCCCAAAAGTGTCCAGAGACGGGGGTCTGATGTCGTTCTTAGGGCGGCTTTAAGCTCTGTCTCGGGATCGTCAATCTGACCCAATATTATACGAATGATAAGTCCATCGAGGGAGGTTTCATCGTCCAGCCACTGCGCCGCGCCAGTCATATCTCTCATCGCCATTAGGCTTCGACGCATGCCAATACGTGCAGGTTTCAGGCTTGGGTCGTGCATTAATATCGCTTCAAAGCCCTGCTTCGCCGTAGAATAATCCCGACGCTCTAAGGCGATCTCTGCATCTTTGAGTTGGGACAGCACGGCGAAGACATCCGTAGAGTCGGTCTGCACGGCGCGAATATTCGGTGCTTCCGTCGACTTTCCCTGCGCGGACATCGGCAAATATAATGCGAATATCAGACCCGCGCTGGACATCAGTTTTCGCGACAGGGTGGTCATCCTGACAAGCCTTCCATGATGCGTATCCCTGCGGGTAACATCAGCATGACCATGATTGTTGGGAAGATAAACAAGATGAGGGGAACGGTAAGTTTGGCGGATAGAGCGGCCGCTTTTTCTTCGGCTTTCATCATGCGTTTGTGACGCATATCCTCTGAAAATGTCCGCAGTGCTTGGCCGACGCTTGAACCCATTTCTTCGGCTTGTTTCAACATGACGGCCAACGCTTTAGCTTCATCCAAATTGATCCGCTCTGCGAAATTTATCATGGCTTCATTGCGTTCTCGACCTGCGCGAAGTTCAAGATTCATAATATCAAGGTTTTCTTTGAGGGCGGGATAGCGTCCGCCTAGTTCATGTCCGACGCGAATAAGGGCTGCGTCCATCCCCAGACCTGCTTCGACACAAGCCGTCATCAGGTCCATCATATCTGGGAAGCCTTTACGGCATTGATCCGTCCGCCTGCCCGCCTTCCATTTTAGAAAGCGTTCAGGCCCTAAGAGGCCGACTCCCGCCAGTGTAAAACAGACAAGGATCGCAGGTTTTGTACCCAACTTGGCTGCAACAGTGCCCCACATCAGAAGGCAGATCATTGCGGGTCCAAACAAACAGACGACGCGGGCCGCTAGGAAGCTTTTAACTGTCGCTCTGTCGAAATATCCAGCTTGCGCTAACATGAAACGCAGACGTGTGATTTCTCTCGCATCCGGCAAGGTGAGATGTGCGCCCAGTTGTGAGATTAAATTGCGCTTTGCGCGCGATTTAGCCCCAATGCCAACATCTTCATCATTGTCCAAACGTGCGCCGCCCGCCAAGCGCCGTTCAACCCGTGAGTTTTCCTGAATGGCACCGCGAACTGCGATGAAACAGAGCACAAGGGAGACCCCAAGAAAGATCAGCGCAATGCTTATCGTTAATGCGTTGTGGAATCTCATATCTTGAAATTTATCATTCTGCGCATGACGAGATTGCCAAGCCCCATCCAGACGACGACGCCCCAAAGGCAATAGGTCACGAGCGGGTTGTCACTGACTTCGCCGTAAAATTCGGGGTTCATTTTATTTACGGCAACAAAAAGCAGAAGCGGTGCGGCGTTCAAAATCAGCGCACTCATGCGACCTTCGGCAGAGGCAGCTTTAATTTTCAATCGCATTTTCTGACGGTCGCGGATTGTTTTCGCATTCGACCTCAAGAGTTCGGCTAAGTTCCCGCCTGTGCGTTCTTGCAAGCGGATCATTGCCGAGAATAACTCAAAATCTTCATGACCAATTCGGTCAGACATTTTTTGGATCGCGGCTGAGACGGTAGAGCCGAAGCTGACTTCATCTGATGCAATGCCAAATTCACTGCCAATCGGGTCGGGCATTTCGCGCGCTACGAGAGCCATCGCAACAGGTACAGGATGACCCGCCGCAAGGGATCGAATGATGACGTCCAGCGCATCAGGCAATTGCCCGACAGCGCGTTTCTGACGCCGCTTCACAAAGAAGGATAAGGTCAAGGTCGGCAATATTGCGCCAAATGCAAACCCAATCGCGCCCCAAACTGGTGTACTTTTGACGATAAAGGCAGTCATGCCGATGGAGGCCGCCATGCCCAAGCTGGCATAGTAAAATCCATAAGGCCCGAGCGGCAATCCTGACTGCATGACCAATTGGCTAATCCGAGTACTTATCCCGCCGATGTAGCCATCCGCTGTCATAGATCGTGCGCGGCGGAGGCGGACCAAGGCTTCACCCTCATTATCGGCTTTCGCAACGCGACGCAGACGGTCATTCGCAAGCTTTACACGGAGGGTCGCTTGTTTGGTCAAACCTAAAACGGACTGCAGGAGCAAGAACCCCGCTGCAAAGACGAGAAGGTAGATGACTGTTTTTTGACCTGGTGACACTAACCGACACGCTCTTTGAGGGTGAGCTCTGATAATCGACCAGGCTGTATAACACGCGGCTCAAATAGGCCATCTGGAACAGGGATCGCGCGCGTTAGGATTTCTTCCAAACATTGTGGACGGATACCTGTCGCGCGGAATTCTCCGACAACCTCATGCTTAGGGCCGGTTCCTGTGCGGGTATAATTAAATAATTCCTGCATTTGGATGACAGGGCCTTCCATGCCCGTGACTTCGGCAACGGACGTGATTTTGCGTTGACCATCTGACAGGCGTGTGGCCTGAACAATTAATCCGACCGCACTGGCAATTTGCCCTGCGACGGCTTCGGGGGTGATTTTCATATCGCCCATTGCCACCATTTGCTCAAGACGTGTGATGGCGTCGCGTGGGGTGTTGGCATGAAGTGTTGCCATTGAGCCTTCGTGACCCGTGTTCATGGCTTGCAACATATCAAATGCTTCTTCGCCACGGACTTCGCCCAAAATGACGCGATCTGGTCGCATACGAAGGGCGTTCTTCACGAGGCCGCGTTGCTTAATCTCTCCCAAGCCTTCAATATTTGGCGGGCGCGTTTCCATACGTGCGACATGTGGTTGTTGCAGTTGCAATTCGGCAGCATCTTCAATGGTAATCAATCGTTCTTTTTCAGAGATAGATTGCGACAAGGCATTGAGCAATGTCGTTTTACCCGACCCTGTTCCGCCTGAAATTAAAATCGTGACGCGGGCTTTACAGGCCGCCCAAAGGAACTGTGCGACTACATCTGGAATCGCGTTGAATTCGATAAGTTTGTCGAGTGTCAGCGGGTCTTTAGAGAATTTTCGAATAGAGACGAGCGGACCATCAACAGCAATTGGACCAATCGCAACGTTTACCCGACTTCCGTCCAATAAGCGACAATCACAAAGCGGTTGGCTCTCATCAACACGCCGTCCAACCTGCGCCACAATACGATTGATGATGCGGAGTAAATGGGCTTCGTTGGCGAAAACAACAGCCGACATTTCCAGTTCGCCGCCGCGTTCAACGAAAACGCGTTCGTGACCATTGATCAGAATATCTGATATGCTCTCATCTTGGAGTAGGACTTCCAATGGGCCTAGACCCACCATTTCATCATAGACGCCATCGCCTAACCGCCGCAGGTCGGCGGCGTTCATTTTGAGGCGTTCTTCTTGCGCCATTTCCGCGACAATACCGTGAACCTTATCGCGCAGGTCTTGGCTTTCTAACCCGTCTAATTGAGCAAGGTCGATCTCGTCAATCAATCGCGTGTGGAGTTTGATTTTGGTGTCTAGCCAAACATTGCCTTCGTCTTGCACGACGGGTTCGGGTGGGAGCTCGGGTATTTCAATGTCTATCGGAGCAATGTCGACGTTAGGCATCGCAATTTGCGGGGGAACAGGTTGTACCCCGTATCCCAAATCTTCAATTAATGCCTGTGAAAACCGTCCCATAGTCTAAGCTTAAGGGAGAAGATTTAGATCGGCGTTAGGGCTTTGGGTTAACAAGCGATAAATAGATGAATTTCAAAATATGGTGCAGATCAGATGTTTTTTTAAAAATTCAAATTCCTTCCCCGCTTTCCAAAAAATATAATTATTATACTTCAGAGCCTTGGAGACAAAATCAACAACATGATCCTCGTATTGAAAGCGTGTGATATATTTTTATAGTTCTTTCGGACACGGGACAGGCGGGGCCTCGCTTGCTGGTTCGGAGGACGGTGGGGTTGAGCGACCTTGGGTGAGACCAAAGTTTGTGCCGGGCCTTTTAAAGTGAGCGCACGACATTGCGTGTCCGGGTCTGGAAGGCAGGCTCCGACGCGTAACTATGACCAGCTGTTACCGCTTTATCAAAAACCGCTGCTGCGTGGCCTAGCAATTGGCGTAAGCCAAATGCGGGGGTGCCTGTCTTACAATCAGGCACGGCGGTCTTTGCGTAAAACAAACTTCTCTATTTTGGTATTCCATCGCGGAAACCAACCACGCGGACGGTCCCGCCTAAAAATATAAACCTCGGCGGAGTCCCAGATGACCCGTAAGGGTTTCCCCTTGCCTAAAGTTAAATGCGTTATGCGACTTTCGCTAAATCACTCGCTTGCTGTCCCCGCAGAGATACCGCGAGTTTGCGGACATCTTTGACGAAGCGTGAGTCGGGACGAATAGCCCCTGCGGGTTCGCCGCAATTAAGGGCTTCGCGGGTTGTATCGGGGTCGAGGCTTAGGGCGGTCAGGACATTGCGACCGAGGGCTTTTTCAGCATCACTGAGTTTCAGAGTGTTTTTGAATGATCGTCTCTCATATTTACTCAGAATAACTTCTGCATTCACACGGCCATTTGCCTCATGGGCTAAGCGGGACAATCTTTCACGCGTGGCATGTAGCGAGGGAATCGTCAGCTCGCAGGTTATGCCTAAAACATCTACAGCGCGCATGACAGGAAGCGTCCAAGGCTGACGGTAGCGGGGCATATCTATGATGACTGTGTCATACAGCTCTGCGGCGGCATCTAACATCGCCATAACAGTATGCGGATTAATGCGAGAATTTGCACCAATTGTATTCGGGGCCGCCAAGAGAGAGACACCGCATTCATGTGTGGAGACTAAGGCTTGGGTGAAGGCTGTATCGATGCGGTCTGCGGGGCCGCAAAGGTCTTCTAAACTCAGGCTGGGCAAGAGGTCTAAATGATGCGCGCAAGCGCCTGATTCAAAATCAAGGTCAATTAAACAAACCGTAGGGTCCGCAGGTCTGTTCCGCACAATTTGCTTGGAGGACATGGCGAATTCATGCGCTAATTGCGTCGCCAGAGAGGTTGTACCAACCCCACCGGTTGCTCCAACGAGTGCGAAAATGCGCGAGGCATTTGGTCCCGCTGGAGCAAGTGGGAGGTATGTGTTGTCTGTTTCAGGTTCCTGAACTTCGGGTAGAGCTTCCACGAATGCTATCCCATGGGAATCCTCTAGCTGAGCATCATCCTGCGTCGCGGGATCGTGAAACATAGGAATTGAAAGGTCGTCGTCAAAAGCGGCCTCTGCGTTTTGAATGAGAGCGTAATCAGGCTTTTTTGCAACGCGGTCATCATCACGACGTCTATTTAATTTTCTACGTCTAGCCATTTTTGAGATCCTCCCCCATGAGTGTGGCCTCTACGGGCGGCAGGTGGACAATGTTCTTAAAGCCGACGAGGTCGAGAAAAACGAAGTTCACTGGAATATCGCGAATTGTGACACTCACAATTGGGGCGGCATCGCCCTGCGCGCCTGTGCGACCTAAGCCTGAACCAATGTATGAGACGTCGACATTTGCACGTTGTGTGTCACTGAAAACGTCGCACATGCCACGTCGGGCGCGCGTTGTTGCGCCGCAAGTGCCATCGCCATCGGGACCGAAAACGATCCGTTGCATGGCACTGGAATCATATTGACCACTTGAGCAACTTTGCGTGTCATTGCTGCAATGTCGTTCAAAATTCAGATTCGAAACGCTGGTGTAGTCCGCCATGTCGCGGGACACAGGATCCGATGTAGCGGCAATCCGCACACCCGTCCGCGCCGCCTGTTGAGCCGCATTATATTGATGAAACGCAAATCCCGTCTCAATCGTCCCACCCGTGAGTATGATCAAAAATAGGATGATCAGCGAAGTCTCAACGGTAACACTTCCGCTTTCGGACGTCTTAAATCGATGAATGAACTGTCTCATTGGGCACCCACCAGACGTTCTTCATGGTCAGATCGAATTTTGGTCGTTCCACCTGTGACAAGGCGTATGAAACCAAAGCCGGAATAATTATATTCAGACGATAGTTCTGCGACTTTGATCGTTGAGCCGCCGCGGTATTGTCCGCTGTTTGAGACGCTCCGGATGGTAAGCGTGATGTCATTCGCGCTACAGCCTGCAACCCGTTCAGGGCCTGATCCGTCTGGTCGTCCCGTCATTGCTATATTCTTAGCTTGGGTCGTCAATTGTGCAGGTGAGTCTGCGCGCGCCAGATAGCTTGCACTGGCGACGAGGCCTTGTTCCATCTTATGGGTTTGCAACATCATCATCGACAGATCGACAATGCCAAAGCCAATTAAAGCCAGTAAAGGAAACAAGATTGCACCTTCAACGGCAACCGCGCCATCGTCAGCTTTCCGATATGAGGAGAGGTCAAACACTAGCGACGCACCGCGACCAAATCATTGGCCTCGCCATCTTGACCTTTGACTATTGGACCGACGATTTCGCCATAGATGATATTATCTTGGCCTTTGCCCATGGGTTCGGTCAAAAAGACTTTAACGAATGTCTCAACAGGCAATGGGTCTGTCCGACGGAACATTCCATTCGGAGAATTGGCTTCAATTTCCCCACAGTTCAGCACTGCGACAGTAATGATGCGTCTATCCTTAACCGTCGTGGACGGACCAGATGTATGGCATTGTGGTAGACCTTCCTCGGCTGTAACGGCATTGCTACCGTAGGTTTCTGAGCCTGGCACACAATTGTTGTCGATTTCCCAACGATACATTTCGTAACGTGATGGCGGTGTCCCAGGCGTGAACTTTCCTTGATATCCTCTGCGATACGTCACGCCTTCAATTGTAATTCTGGTGAATCCAGGGTGATTAACTTCCATATATGCTGAGAAGTCCCACTCACCGCTACCGATCCGTGATGTGCATTCGCCGTTTGAGAAACAATCATCCCGAGGCAAGGCTAATGCTGCGGCTGAAGGCGCCTGAGAACAGCTATTGCCTTTATTGGATTGTGCGTAACCTTTTACAACGTTCTGTGCAGGCGCATAGCGAGGATCGGATTTTTTCTTCTTGAAAGATCCCTCATAGAGGTCGAAGCGTGTGTTTAATCCCTGCGACATGGAGGCAATATTGCCTGTGCGGGTCACAACACCTGTGGTCTGAGAAAAACAAGCGGGAGAGATGTCGATCGCAATGGCATCGGCCAATTTGGACGCCCCAGAATTCCCACCAAACGGGTCTAACCAACCGAAATTTCCTGATCCGTGCGGGGAGCTTACATTATTTGGAGTCTTAAATTTGATTTGTGTGCGGCGAAACGACTTTGTTTCCATCGCTTCATAAATTGACGTGCTTTCACCTTCCAGTGGATTGCAAATGAAGACCGGCGCTGTTCCGCAGACGACTTGATCCATACCTGCGACGGCTTTTGCACTCAGGGTCGTGTCTGTGATTTTCTGCATTAGACTAGACGGAAAGATGGTTTCCACATTCCGTGGCTTTATTGACACCTCAACATAGCGCGCTTGGCCAGCTGAATTCGTTCGGTTGCTGGCGGGGATGTCTTCATAATCATGTGTTGGGATGTCGTCGAAATAGGTGATTGTATCAATTTCAATATTTGCGGCGCCCTTCGCAAATTTTTGATCATGGGAAAGTAAGTTCAAGATCGCGCCTGATGATCGCGAAATGGAGTCTCCACGTTGGTCGAGTTCTGCCGCGCCCGCTCGTGACAAGGCATCTGCTGCCGCTTGCAACTCCGCATCGACGTTGTAAATGCGCGCTGCGTCAACGGAGAGCGTGGCGCCAGCGATCACGACAGGCGTAGATAAAGCGGCCCAAACGGCAACGGCGCCAGAGATACCACGACCACTTCCAGACAGATAAGATCGGAAAAGGCCTTTCAGTGATGTTGAACGGGTCGTTGCTTGGGGGAAGCTCATCTCTATCTCCATTATTCCTATTGTGAATCTATTCGCCGCCGGTCGTGATGACCGAAATAGGTTCCTTGACTGTACCGCTCTCATAGGCTTCGCGCGCCGCTTTTTGACGGGCACGATTGGGCGGAATGAATGTGTCAGCTTTTTCTTTGGCCGTCGGCGCAATTCTTTGCGCGGCGATATTTTGTGCAATCGCCTCGCCGAAGTGCGTTGAATGGGCGTCTAAGGCTGGTGTGTTCGTCGCACATCCCGCCAGAGCAATGACGGAGAGGCCAACGGCAGATAGTTTAAGGCTCAATTTATTCCATCGCATGGCCAAAGCCTCCTTCAATTTTTCCACCTAAAAATGCTTCAGCTTCACTTGGTAAGCTCGCATTGGCCAATGGGTCTGCGAGTAGTGAGCGATCCGATACAGGTCGCGCCAGATGTGGCGTCACGATAATGACGAGTTCTGTTTCTGCGCTTTGGTATCGAGTTGAAGAGAATAGAGATCCGATGATGGGTAGCTTTCCAAGCCAAGGCACCTGCTCTCGCGTGTTCGCAGTTTCATTTTGCAGCAAACCTGCAATCGCAAAGCTCTGCCCATTTCGGAGTTCAACCGTTGTATTCGCACGGCGGACGCGAAGCCCAGGAACGCTCACGCCCCCAATTTGAACGGTGTTCTGTACGTCAAGCTGAGAGACTTCAGGCGCAACTTTTAAATTAATAACGCCATTGTCCAAAACGGTTGGCGTAAAAGCGAGGCCAACGCCAAATTTTCGATACTCAATTGTGACTTCGCCTAGACCTGAGGACACAGGAATTGGAAATTCTCCACCTGCGAGAAAGCTGGCTGTTTCGCCAGACATTGAGACAAGGTTTGGTTCGGCAAGCGTTCTAACGATGCCTTTTTCTTCAAGTGCATCGATACGAACGTCCAACGACGCCGCACCAATGCCGCCACCCAAAACAAGACTGGCGGTTGAACTGAAGAGGTTTGTTGATCCTCCAATGCCGAAATCACCAGGACCCGCATCAAAGATATTCCCTGCGCCATCTATAACGCCGCCGCGTTCGGATAAGAGATTGACCCCGAGTTGTTTAATTGAGTCTCGGCTCGCCTCGACAAAACGGACTTCCAGCATAACCTGATGACTGTCGCGAATAGATAATCCTGATGTGACACGTGACGGTGCATAGGCTTCGGCGATGGAGACGGCTCGTTCTGCTACGCCTGTGCTTGAGACATCGCCCGAGAGATAAATACCGCCAGCCAGAGGGCGTACTTCTACGGCTTCATTCGGAAAAGTTTCAAAAAGGGTTTCTTTGAGACTAGCGACATCAAAACCGACCGTGACATCGACAATGTCGACGAGCTGATTGTTTTGATCATAGAGCATTACATTGGTTTTGCCGCCAGACTTACCCAGAACCTGAAAGGATTTGTCGGAGAGAACAACGACGTCGGCGATCTCTGCATTTGCCACACGTACTTGGGCGAAGGCGTTATCGGTGCGCATAACTAAGGTGTCGTCTTTTACGACAGAGGTTGATGTGCGTTCACCTGTCTTTGTGTCGACCCATGATCGTGCGTCAGCGGTGGTGGTCATAAGTGCGGCTAGCGCAAAGAGTGTTAGGGCGCGTTTCATTCTATCCTCCAGCCAAATCAGTGTCAGCAGAGCGGGGGAGGGCTTCACGACGGACAGAGACGGATTGTGTGGCATCCCCGCGGATCACAGTTATCTGTGCGATCGCAGGAGGCGATTTTTTTGGTGTGACTTTAACAGGGCGTCTTGGTTTTTTTGCGGCGCTGTTAGAATTTGCGCGACGATCAAGCTGCCGTGAATCGAGAGATTGTGTGGTCGACGGGAGAGCTTCGCCGACTGCCCGTAGAACAAGTGAGAGCGTTCCGCGTTCCTGCGCAATGCTCAAAGCTTGCGCGTCCATGTGACTGACTTCGAGGGTAACAGTACGCGCGACCTCTGGCGTGTCTTGTCGACGGTTTTGAGATTGATCGATGGCTAAGACCCGAACGGATTGAAGCAATACATCTGATCTGTAGATTGGTGTGTCTGCGGCTGGGTTAGGTTCAGATATATATTGAACATCTACCAAATCGCCTGGAACGATGAAACCTGCAACGCCCGTGACATCGTCCACACGGACGGAAACGGCGCGGTAACCAGGTCGAATTCTTGCAGAGAGGGATCCGCGACCATTTAAGCCCGAAACTCTGTGAGGGAGGATGACCTCATTCATCCGGATATCATCCAAAACGACGAGCGGCCCAGTGGAGAGCGGATCATAGTCATTAGGGAAAATATCCTCTAAATTTTGAAGCGCTTCAAGAGGGACCATATCTTCTGGCATATCGACAAGTCGCAGGGCGTCAGGTGTTAATTCGTCGCCAAAAAGCAGGTTCGAATTTGCAACGACCACTGAAACAGTTGTTATCATTGGTTGAAAGGGAGCGTTGGTTTGAGAGACTAATTTAGAGGGGGCTTGACGGAATTCATCTTGAACGGCGCCTTGAATCCAACCGCGGGCTAAGACGATAGCCATAACGCCAAAGACGGCGCTGGCTCCTAATGTGACAAGTGTATTGGTTCGCATGATCTCGGTCAGCCTCTCCATCCCTAAAGTCTCACAAACCTTGAAAACCCCGCGTTCAAGTTGTTTGTAGAAAATGTCCTTAGCAACGGCGCCGTAAGGTTTCGTTCAGGAACGGAGTGAATTAATTGCCACAAATTGATGTGAAGAAAACCTTAATGAACTGTGTCTGAATGACTGCGACGCAGAACTCGAAGTTAAACCCGCGTTAAGCCTGACGGCGTAGCGTAGCGCAAATACAGAATTTACCGCGCAGGAGTGCCCTATGTTTATTAGTCGATTATCAATCTTAGCCTTAACGGCCGCTACGCTCGCGTTCGGAGCGCAAGCTCAGGCGTTAGAAGCGACACAGAAGGTCGAAAAAGAAATTACGATCAAACAGGAAGATGGCTCCACAACAACACAACGTCTATCCGTTGATGCCGTCACACCAGGTGAGAAAGTCGTCTATACCGTTAGCTTCGTCAACAATGACGCAACGCCCGCAAGTAATTTGATTTTAGCGATGCCTGTCCCACCCACTGTTCGCTTCTTGGAAGGGTCTGCCGACCGTGACGGAGCTGTCGTGCGGTTTTCTACGGATGGCGGTTCAAGTTTTGCGGCGCGCGATGAACTGACCTTCCCTGCTGTTGGTGGTGGAACACGTCCAGCCTCATCAGACGAAATCACGCACATTCAATGGCAAATCGCTGGCCCTGTTCCTGTCGGGGCGACGGATGAAATCCTGTTCAAAGGTCGTTTAAAGTAAACGACTAA
>CALHXF010000063.1 GCA_938040095.1 uncultured Caulobacterales bacterium | reverse complement strand
GCTTACGCAGCTAGAGCAAAATCCTCAGAATAATTGTCATTTGCAATTATAATATACGAGCATTTATCGGTGCTCACACGAACGAAAGCTAACATCTTTAGACGTCTGTCGATCCTATTTCGACCCCACTGAAAAGCCCTCTCTAATCCGTGGAGAAAAGAAAGGACTTATTGGTGGAGTCGTCGGGTACCGCCCCCGAGTCCAGTCCGCTTATTGCATGCGCGTTTATCGTCATATCTGGCAAGCCAGCAACGCCTATATGGGCGCATGGAGTGGGATGTGCAACGGGAAAGCACTGCGCGGACGCATTAAACGCATATAGGACATGGTTTGGACACGGTCATTGCGTCAGAGCCGTTAGCAGATTAGTTATCTCTCAAAGGAGTCGCCCCATTACGCCTATTGATACATCCATCCTGATTGATCATCTGGAAAGCCTCGTCGCGTTTGATACGCGGAATGGGTCGGGCGATGAAATGATTTGCGTACGGTATCTCGAAGAAACGCTCGCACGGTTCTCTCCAGATCAGCTGTATGTCGCGCAAGTCCCGCGATCGCGTGGAAAGTCTGATTCTGGGTATGTGCTGGCGATTTGGGGGCAACCCGAGACTTTGCTAAATGTGCATATCGATACGGTCCCGAGCGGGGCAGGCTGGACCGCTGACCCTTTGGACCTACAACGCCAAAGCGACAGAGTTGTCGGGTTAGGCACGAGCGATATCAAAGGTGCTGCAGCCTGTATTCTCGCGGCGCTGGAAGTCGTGACACCGAAAAATGTCGCCGTGCTGTTCTCCGGGGATGAAGAACATGGCAGCGAAATCATGCCTGCGGTGATTGCATCTGGACGACTGGACGACGTTAAACGCGCCATTGTCTGTGAACCGACATCTTGCCGTGTCGGCCGCGCCCATCGGGGTATGTTGGCGATTTCCGCTGGGTTCACAGGGCCAGGCGGACATAGTTCATTGTCGGATATCACTGCGCGGCCTTTGTTGGACGCGGCGCGTTTAGCCGCCAAAATTGGTGATTATGCTGACGATCATTTGGAATTCGGGACGGCCCCGTTCCAAGGCCTCTGTGTGAATATCGGCGAGATCGAAAGTGACGGGGCGTATAATGTGATCCCGACAACGGCGAAATTATGGTTCTCGCTTCGCCCGCCTCCAGGGGATGATGTACGCAAACGCGAGTCGGAAATCTATGACCTTGCCGAGGATGCTGAATTGGACACAATTGTCGCTTTTGCGCCATTTGCGTCCAAAGATATCTCTGCATTTTCGGATGTCTTCGGAGAGACTGAAATCGTTGATCTACCCTATTGGACCGAAGCCGCCATGCTGTCTCAGGCTGGAATTAACACGGTCGTCTACGGTCCAGGAAATTTGGAACAGGCTCACAAGCCCAATGAATATGTTGAAATCACGCAGTTGGAACAAGCCGCGCAGCATTATGCAATTGCCCTGAAGGGTAAAGCGTCATGAGTGTGCGTGAGACCGTTCTGCAAAGCTTGTCAGCCGTTGGCGCGCAGCATGAAGCTAAATTCTATGCGGAGCTTTTCGCCCGCCAAGACGCCGAAACTTTTGCGATGTTGGTTCTCGATCCGCGTTGCCTGAAAGACCCCTTGCTTGAGGCGCTCATTACGGCGTTACGAATTCTGTCGAACCTTCAACTTACGCCGCTGCTTGTAGTTGGAGCGATGGGTGATGAACGTACGGCGACGAAATTTCAGGCACAGCGCTTGTCACGCGATTTGGACAGATCAGGTGTGCGTTCGGCAAAACTCAACACTGCGAGCTATGGCCTCATAAAAGAAGTCCGTAAGACCGCAGGGCAGGGCAAAATGCCAATCTTAGAGATGACAGATCGTCCGGGCAAAATGAACTTGTCGGCTTTGGTCTCGGAGCTTCAGCCGAAGAAAATTATCTTCCTACAACCGTCTGGCGGCCTAAACCAAAATGGTGTGAGGCTTGCTAACTTGACCGTCGCGGAACTGCCCTCATTTATGGAAACTGAGAATTTCTCAGGGGGACAAATTCGATTTCTTGATTGCGTATTAGAACTCGAAACATCGGCCAAAGCCAAGCGCAGTTATATTATCGCGTCACCGCTGAACCTCTTAGGCGAGTTATTCACGACGCGGGGGTCGGGTACTTTAATCCGTCGCGGAATTACCATCACAACAGCGGATGATTTTGAAGCCTATTCAAAACCTGATCTGACGCGAGCGTTGGAAACCGCTTTTGATAAACGGTTGAACGACTCATTTTTTGAAACACCTTTACATAAAGGGTTCGTTGAATCTGAATATCAAGGCGGTGCGCTATTTATCGAGCAAGCTGGGATGCCTTACCTTTCAAAGTTTTTTGTCTCCCGCGAAGCCCGCGGCGATGGGATTGCTCGGGATATTTGGGACGCCGCCTGTGCCGAGGTGCCCGCATTCATCTGGCGCTCTCGTATGGGGAACCCGTTCAACACATGGTACATGCGACAATGTGACGGAATGCAACGTGCAGAAAACGATTCAGGGGCTTGGCGGGTCTTCTGGAAGGGCTTAGACGCGGCCCGAATCGGAGACGCAGTTAAAGCTGCGGCTTCTGCGCCTGATGATTTTGAAACTTAGATCCGTTCTTAAGGACACCTAAATGGCCCTGAATATCAATGCCGCTTTCGACTCTGGAAATATCATCGTGGAAAGCGCCGATGACCCGCGCGATATTCGCTTGTCTATCCGCAAAGACTCCAAGTCCGAGTTTTACCAATGGTTTCACTTTCGGACCTCTGGCGCAAAAGGCACAGATTGTACGTTCCGCATAACCAACGCGGCCAATGCTGCTTTCACAGGTGGATGGGACGGATACCGTGTTGTCGCTAGCTATGATCGTGAAACATGGTTCCGCGTCGACGCGACGCGCTATGAAAACGGTCATCTGATTTGGGATCACGCACCAGAGCAGGACTCGATTTATTACGCTTATTTTGCGCCATATTCGATGGAACGTCACGCGGATTTGATTTCCGATTGTCTGCAATATGATGGCGTCTCACTAGAGGTTCTCGGAGAGAGTGTTGAGGGCCAAACGATTGACTGCCTTAACATTGGTGAGGGCGACAAAACGTTCTGGGTTATCGCGCGGCAACATCCCGGCGAGAGCATGGCCGAATGGTGGATGGAAGGTTTCCTCGCGCGTCTTCTAGACGAAGACGATGAAGTTGCGCAGCAACTCCGCAAAGATGTGAAGTTTCGTATTGTACCTAATATGAACCCCGACGGGTCTCGTAATGGGAACCTTCGTACGAATATTATGGGCGCGAATTTGAACCGAGAGTGGGGCGTTGCAACACCTGAAAATTGCCCGGAAGTCCTTTGTACGATTGCGGCGATGGATGCGGATAAGCCTGTTCTGTGCTTGGACGTGCATGGCGATGAGTCACTGCCTTATAATTTCATCGCAGGCGCAGAAGGCATCCCAGGATATACGGATAAACAGGCCACTGATTTGACCGCCTTTTTGACAGCTTACACAGAAGCGTCCTCTGATTTTCAGACGAAATTTGGATATGGGGTGACACCGGCTGGAACGGGTAATCTCACGATGTGCACAAATTACACAGCCCATCGCTACGATTGCCTCGCGATGACGCTAGAAATGCCGTTCAAAGATAATGCCGACGCGCCAGACGCAGGTGAGGGCTGGAGCCCAGATCGCAGCGCCCAGCTTGGCGGCGCGGTTCTGGATGCGATGGCGGACGTCTTTGGGCAGCTCTAGGTCACGATCCTTTTACGAAGCCGTAGATGTTGACTACTTTTTCGAAATTGACGGCTCGGGTTCTGTTGCCGATTAGGAAGCAATCGACGATTTGCCAAATGCCTAAACCGCCTAATGTAACAAGTTTTAGAATGCCGAGAATGACATCGCCTACAAGAAAACGATCGATTCCGAACATGCCGAGCCACATGTTCCAACCAAATAATTCCACAGGGTTTTGTGTTTCGCGTTGGACGATGTCGATGAATTTGCGTCGTTGATCGTCTGTTAAAGACGCGGCCATTTCCATCAGCTCTCTGTCATAACTATGTCTGTTCATCTCACTCTCCCTTATCGATTAACAATAAATATCTAAGTGTGAATTTTGCGTTTTCAAGAGGCGAGAGAGCGATTTACCTGAAATTGTAGGAAAAGAGAGATGCGCGAATGTCGACGCTTGTGGATAATCGATAGAAAGACTGTCGCGAATCATCACTTTTAACGTAGGCTCCAGCCTATGCAGCAATATCTCGACCTTTTGAAACATGTTATGGACAACGGCGTTGACCGAGGTGACCGCACGGGCACGGGTACGCGCGGCGTGTTTGGCCATCAGATGCGGTTTGATTTGTCGGAAGGCTTTCCGATGGTCACAACCAAGAAGCTGCACAAGAAATCTATCGTGCATGAGCTGATCTGGTTCCTCGCGGGCGATACGAACATCAAATACCTCCAAGACAATGGCGTGAAGATTTGGGACGCATGGGCCGATGAAAATGGCGACCTTGGTCCTGTTTATGGCAAACAATGGCGGCGCTGGGTTGGCCCAGACGGCGCGGTAATTGACCAAGTCAAAAATGTTGTCGAAGCGATAAAGACGAACCCCAATTCACGCCGTCATATTGTGAGTGCGTGGAACCCCGCCGATGTTGACGATATGGCGCTACCGCCGTGTCACTGCCTGTTTCAGTTTCATGTCGCCGATGGGAAGCTAAGCTGCCAGCTCTATCAACGCAGCGCGGATATCTTCCTCGGCGTGCCGTTCAACATCGCCAGCTATGCGCTGCTGGTACATATGATGGCACAGGTCTGTGACCTCGAAGTCGGAGATTTCGTCCATACCTTCGGCGACGCCCACATTTACTCGAACCATTTTGAGCAGGTGAGGGAACAGTTAAGCCGCGAGCCAATGCCATTACCGCGTTTGAAGCTAAACCCAGATGTCAAAGAGATTGACGGGTTTACCTATGAGGACGTGAAGATTTTCGGATATAAAGCCCATCCGCACATCGCTGGGAAAGTGGCGGTTTGATGCTCAGTATATTTCAAAAACAGCTGATCTTGCTGAAGTTGACTGACGCGTTCGAGAACTTACCTGATTTTGGCGAGGAGCCTATCAACGATCCAAAGTCACCTCCGATGCTTTGGCTTGCGCGGGTTGGGGTGCTTCTAAAAAAAACAGACATAGTTGCTGGAATTAATTTTAATTCGGCTAGATCTGGAATGTTCCGTCGCAACAGGTGGACCCTTGAGCTTAGAACCGCGCTAACAATCGTGAGTAATATAATTGAGGGGTTGAAATTGGATATTGAATTGGAAGGACGTGATGAAATTGGTAATGTCTACCGCGCAGGTTCAGAATTTGACTTCTTCAAAGACATTCGTCGTATTCTTAGTCTGGCAAAGAGGGACGTATTTGTGATTGACCCTTATTTTGGAGAAGGGGCATTCGGCGATTGTTTTTCTGATTTTCAAGGTCAGTACAAAATTCAAATTTTGTCTCAAGGTGGGCAAGCCAAACAAATACAGCCATTTATTAGCAAGCATCAGCAACAGTTCTCATCTCAAATTCAATTGCGTACGAGTAAAAAGACGCATGATAGGGTGATTTTTATTGATGGTACTGACGGCTGGATTACCGGCGGGTCAATTAATGAAGGTGGGAAAAAGCCATCCTATATAATGCCAATACACCCTCAGCTAGCCGCCGAGAAACTCTCTTACTATAAAGAGCTATGGGATAAGGCATCAGTTATTATTTGAGCCTAAGCCTTCTTCACAAACATAGTCTTCAACTTCATCGCGCCAATCCCGTCGATCTTACGACATAATCTTTTGTAAATTCGAGCTAGTTAGGTGCTCTCAATATCTTGCTGACGGTTGTCGCTGTTGCCGTTAGCAGATTGCCGTCATCATAAACGCGGCCTTCCATGAACGCCGTCTTATAACCCTTTTTGATCGCCCAACCTTCAACGCGGAGCTTACCTGCGCGTGTTGGTTCAATATACATCGTTTTGATTTCTAGGGATGAAATGCCGACGATATTTGGGTCTGACAAAAACAAAGCATGGCTCATTGCGGCGTCCAACATTGCCGTTACAAAGCCGCCTTGGACGATGTCGATTGAATGACAGAAATCTTTGCTGATGTTGAATTCGAAAGTGCAGGCCGTTTTTTCTGGATCGAAATCGACGACTGAGCCGCCAAGCAAACGTAGGAACTTGGGCCCTTCTTGATTGCTCTCCGCAATGATGTCGGTTTTGCTTTTCATGGCAATTTATCCGTTACTGGCTCAGTGCCGCGAGACGCCCTGTGACTTCGCCAAACTCAGCGAGGGTTTCGTCAAATATCTGCTTGATGGGTTTCACGTCCGTTATCCGACCCGCGACTTGTCCTGTTAGGGCGATACCTGCTTCTAGGTTTCCGCCGAAATATACATCTTGCGTGCCTGCAAATTCGCCAAAGATATTCTCGACGCCGTCTTTTTGCAGACGTTTGGTGCGCTCCGTTTTCAGGGCGCGCAGAGCGGGGCCTGGACCAGAGCGATTGAGGAACACAGTGTCCGTTGCGTCGGCATCAATAATGGCGTCTTTCCAGTTCTGATGAACGGGGCTCTCAGACGCACTTAGGATTCGTGTTCCCATGAGAACCGCTTCTGCACCAAGCGCAAAGGCGGCGGCCATGCTGCGTCCATCCGTAATGCCGCCTGCCGCCACAACGGGGACATCAACCGCTTCGCAGACTTGCGGGATTAAAACCATGCTGGCGACGTCTTGTGGGTTTTTGAATCCGCCGCCTTCGCCGCCCTCGACGATCAATCCGTCAACGCCTGCTTCGATGGCGCGCAGTGCACCTTTGAGGCTTGGGACAACATGGAACACGGTTAGGCCCGCTTCTTTTATGATCGACGTATATTTCATTGGATCACCCGCAGATGTCGTGACGAATTTCACGCCTTGGTCGATAATGAAATCAATGATCTTTGGGTCGCGAACGAAAGCCTGCGCGACATTCACGCCGAAGGGCTTATCGGTTAAATCACGCATTTTGATGATCTCTTCACGGATAGCATCCAGCTCGCCAGAACTTGTCTCGATGATGCCCATGCCGCCCGCGTTCGAAACCGCGGATGAAAGTTGTGACCGCGCAATCCAGCCCATAGCAGCCTGAATGATAGGTTTCTCAATGCCAAGCATGTCGGTGATACGTGTTTTAATGGGCATGAAGTGTCCTTTGGAAGATAATCTATTGGGCGGTGATCTAAGTTCGGCTGAGGCTAAGCCTTCTTCACAAACATCGTCTTCAATTTCATCACGCCGATGCCTTCGATTTTGCAATCGATGTCGTGATCTTCGTCGATGAGGCGGTTGATTTTGACTTTTGTGCCAACCTTGGCCGTTTTGGATGTGCCTTTGACTTTAAGGTCTTTGATGATTGTGACCCAATCACCGTCTTGCAAGACATTGCCATTGGCATCTTTATAGATGCGCTCCGTTGAAAACTCTGGGTTGGCGCTCCATTCGTGAGCGCATTCCGAGCAGATCAGTAGCGCGCCATCCTCATAGGCGTAAATGCCAGCACATTCGGGGCAGGGCGGTAGGGCTGGGAGGTCTTCGGACATAGGGGTCTCATTTTATAAATCGAACCTACCTCTTGCCTCGCTTCGCATTCTGCGTCACCTAAAAAGCAACAGAGCGCCTTGCCACATGAAAGAGATGATATGACTCGATTCTTAACAACTGCCGCAATGATGAGTGCGATGATGTTCGCCGCCCCCGTTTACGCGGATGACCTCGCGGACACTGTTGCCGACGATTATGATTACGTCCTCGATCTCTACAAGCACCTCCACGAGAACCCTGAGCTTTCCTTCAAAGAGGTTGAGACAGCGGCGCGCCTTGCAAAGGAACTCAAATCTTTAGGGTTTGAGGTCACCGAACGCGTCGGGGATAAGTGGGTCAAAGCCAAGGTCATGAAAGATGTCGGCGAAATTCTGCCAGACGTTGGTGGCTATGGCGTTGTCGCCGTCATGAAGAATGGTGATGGACCGACGGTGATGTTGCGCGCGGATATGGACGCATTACCCCTCGAGGAAAAAACAGGCCTATCTTACGCCTCAAAAGTTATGAGCCAGACTCATACTGGCAAAGATGCGCCCGTCATGCATGCCTGCGCCCATGATAGTCACGTTGCTATATTGGTGGGCGCGGCGCGTCAGCTCGTTGAGCGCAAGAATGAATGGTCGGGAACACTCGTTCTGGTTGGCCAACCCGCAGAAGAAGTCGGCTTGGGTGCAATGGCGATGTTGGAAGAGGGGCTCTATAAAAAATTCCCGAAACCCGAATATGTTCTGTCCACCCACACATCAGGGTGGTCGCCCGCCGACACGATTTCTTACACGTCAGGGTTTGCTCTTGCGAATGTGGATTCTGTGGACATCACGGTCAAAGGTATCGGCGCACATGGCTCCGCGCCGCATATGGGTAAAGATCCCATCGTGATTGGTGCGCAGAT
>CALHXF010000062.1 GCA_938040095.1 uncultured Caulobacterales bacterium | reverse complement strand
TGTTGTGCCGCTCACCATAATGGTGACCGTCTTTGCAACGATCCTCGGGGTCCTCTTGTTGAAAGAAACGCTCTATCCGCGCTATATCGTCGGGGCCGCGGTAATACTGCCCTGTGTCAGGTATATTGCCCGAAGAGGTGGCCCCGCACCTGTGGAGATGGACTAATGGCGAATAAGACCGTTCCGACGGAGCTGAAGGTCGAAGATTATTTGGCGCAAATCCAAGATCCAACACGTCAAATGGATTGCCGGCGCATCCACGCCATGATGCTCGAAATTGTTGGTGAGACGCCTAAGGTTTGGGGTAGCAAACTCTCTAGCGGAATAGTCGGCTTTGGTACGTATCACTATGAGTATGATAGCGGACGAGAAGGGGATTCTTTGCGACTTGGGTTTGCCAACCGCGCGCAAAGTATCTCCATTTACATTATGCCAGGTTATCAAGACTTTTCAGATCAGCTGGCGCGCTTGGGACAACATAAAATTGGCAAATCTTGCCTCTATATTAAACGTTTAAGCGATGTTGATGAAGCCGTGTTACACGAAATACTCGTAGAGGGTTTACGCCAAATGGATGAAAAGTACCCCCGATGTTGAGTCCGAATTTCAACGACCGAAAACTCCCAATCACAATGCTTGTGCTCCACTATACGGGAATGGAAACCGCAGAGGTTGCGCATGAGCGTCTCTGTGATCCTGAAGCCGAAGTCAGTGCCCATTGGCTCGTGAAGGAAGGTGGACAGATTGAAAGCCTCGTTGATGAGGACAAGCGCGCTTGGCACGCGGGCGTTGGCAGTTGGAACGGAATTACGGATGTTAATTCCGCGAGTATAGGTGTCGAGATCGTCAATGGTGGTCACAATGTTCTCACGGCAGAGGGGCATTTACCACCTTATCCCGATATTCAAATTCTTGCGGTGATCAAGCTGTGCAAAGAGATCATAGCACGTCACAATATCAAAGCTGCGAATATTGTCGGACATTCCGATATTGCGCCAGAGCGTAAAGAGGATCCAGGCGAGCATTTTCCATGGTCTGGCTTAGCTGCCGCAGGTGTTGGAAATTGGCCTGCCGAACTTTCCGAAGATAATCGTGTTCTATTCGAGCTGGGTGACAGAGATCGAGGTCTCTCAATCATCCAGCGTGGCCTTGCAGACCTCGGATACGGGATCAGTGTTACGGGGTGTTTAGACGAACAGACACAGGCGGTTATCCGCGCCGTCCAGCGCCGCTATAGGCCGACCCGAATTGACGGCGTGATTGATATGCAAGTCATGGACGTGTTGAAAAGCCTGAGCCTAATGTCCCGTTCTGCTGTTGCCTAACGCTTTAGAAACGTAAGGCCCAAAGCGAGTAGGGCAGGAATGGCTTGTACGACGAAAATCGTTGGGCTGACCGTGACGGCTCCAAATATGCCCGCGACGACGACACAGAGCAGGAAAAATAGGCGAACATCACGTTTCGCCGCTATCAGACTCCAGATCAATCCAGCTGCTAGAAAGCCATTATAGAGACCTTGATTTTGGGCCATGAAAGCTGTTTCTGCCGCGAACTCTGCAGTCGTGTTGAACATGCCGCGACCAATTTTATGCTCCCAAAGAAATATCTCTACAATCATAAAGCCAATATGTTGTAGGGCGACAAAGCCCGTCAAAATTGTTGCTAATGTCTTCATGAACTTACTTTATTTCTATTGGCACCACTTCGAACCAATCGCCCTGGTCTGGCTTCGGTGACTTGGTCGTTGGAAATCACCTGTTCGCCGTTCACAAAGGTCGCCATATAACCTTCGACGGGTTGCAACAGACGCTGTCCACCTGCTGGAAGGTCTTGAACCATCACGGGCACGCCCAGACTTAAGCCTTCATAATTGATGACATTGAGGTCGGCTTTTTGTCCAACGGTGATACGTCCCCGATCAGACAATCCGAGGTAATCTGCGGCGTCGGCCGTTAGCATTTGAATGGCGCGGGGTAGATCTATTCCGTCTTTTCCCCGTTTGATGCGATCACGTGTCCAATGCGCAAGGAGGTAAGTTGGAAAACTTGCGTCGCAAACTGTTCCAACATGCGCACCGCCGTCAGATAGTCCCGGAAGCGCTTTGGGGTGCTGCATCATCGTGAGAACATTGTCGTAATTCATATTTGTGTAATTATAAACGGGGAAATAGAACAGCGCTTTGCCTTCGTCTTCCAGCAGCAAGTCATAAGCCATTTCCCAAACACTCACGCCGGCATCGCGTGCCAAACCCGCAATAGATGCCTCAGAACTAGGTTCATAGTCCACAGACCCCTCATGGCGGTTCATTGGGAATATCTTCTCTGACAGTTGGGGGAAGGTTGCGATCATCATGTCCACAAGCGGCGGAACAGGGCTGTCGTCGCCTGAAAGCGTAACAGGAGACTCCGAGAGAAGCTTTGTTTTGAATGTTGGGTCACGCATTTTTTCAACACGCTCAGCCAACGGTAAGTTTGCAATTGTGAGATAGCTCGGGAAAGCCATAATTGGATGGAACGTGCAATTCAGGCCATTGATAGCTCCGATGGCGCGCGGCGCGACTTGGAATGAGATATCTAAGCCGTCTGCGTTTAAAACTTCGGTGCTGCTAATGATTTTCTTCCAATCATCTGGCGCAAAATCCCGTTCCATCAGACTCATAGACCCCGGTCGACCTGCGCCAGCACGAAAGAAAGCTTCCATCAGCGCGAACTCTGTCTCGAAGGTTTCACCTGGCCGAACCATGTCGAAATCATTCACAGCTTGCAGGACGCCATGACCTGAAGCGGCGACCGCGCGGGCAAGACCCTCTAGTTCGTCCTTTCCTGCCTCCGAGGCAGGTGTCCAACCGCCGTCACTGGATTTGTGAAAATCACTTCGGCCTGTAGACAGGCCGATTGCGCCTGCATCCATCGCGTCGCGAACAAGTTTTTCCATGGCCGCAATGTCATCATCATTCGCGGGCTCATTAAACACGGCGCGATCTCCCATTGCATAGACGCGCAGGGGGTCATGCGGAATCATGGCGGCGATGTTGATTGTTCGCGGATGTGCGTCGAGGGCGTCGAGATATTCTGGAAAACTCTCCCACTCCCAAGTGATGCCTTCATGTAGAGCCGTACCAGGAATGTCTTCGACGCCTTCCATCAGGCGGATTAATTTATCCCGATCTTGCGCGCGACACGGTGCAAAGCCGACACCGCAATTTCCCATAACGGCGGTGGTGACGCCGTGATTTACACTGGGTTGTAGTGTGTCGTCCCAACTGACTTGTCCGTCATAATGCGTGTGAAGGTCGATGAACCCCGGTGTTACGATGTGGCCAGTTGCATCTAAGGTCTTCGTCGCTGCACCTAGATCGGTTCCGATGGCGGTAATTCGACCTTGGCTGACGGCAATATCAGCCCTTCGTTTTACGTTGCCCGACCCATCGAAAATGGTTCCGTTTTTAATGAGTAAATCGTGCATCTTTCCATCTCCAAAGTAAGGCTAACAAGGTTCCAACAATAAGGTGCCAGACACCCCACAACCCTGCAACCGCAGCAGCGCCGCCCAAACCGTTGAGTTGGGTCAGCAGGATAACAATACCGAGACCTGAATTTTGAATGCCGACTTCAATTGTCAGGGTGCGTCGACTGGCAAGATCTGCTTTGATGAAGCGCGCCGCAATGTTGCCAAGGGCGAAGGCGCAGAAATTATGAATTATTACAATAGCAAAGAGACTAATACCTAATGCAATGAAGACGGGAAATAATCTGAAACTTGCAATCAGGATAATCCCCAGCAGAGCGAGGCCAGAAAGAATGGCAAGAGGCGTTTGTAGCCTGTCCGCAACTTTCGGTGCCAAGTGCCTCAACATCATTCCGAGCAGAAGCGGTAATGCCAAGATGATCAATGTCTGTAGCAGGAACGCGATGACATTGATGTCGATTTGCGTGAGAAGCTCGCGGGTTGGGGGGTAAAGACTGCTCCAAAATAGAATGGAAATGGGCGTCACAAATGCCGCAAATATTGAAGAGGTTGCTGTCAGGCTAACAGAGAGGGCTGTGTTGGCGCGGGCAAATAGCGCGATTAAGTTTGATGTGTTCCCACCTGGGCAGCATGAGATTAGAATCATTCCCAAAGCAACGCTTGGGTGAGGGTTCAATAAAAAACACAGAATAAGTGTCAGGATTGGCAGGCCAATAATCTGCGTTAGAACGCCCGTTAGATAAAGGCGTGGCTGTGTTTTGAAAAATGAAAAGTTGGACGGCCGTAAACCTAAAGCCACTGCAAACATCATGATGGCGAGGACGGCCGCCATTCCCGTTTCAGACGCGGTCCCAAGGTCGAGTTGAAAGTTATCAATCGTATCAGGCGTCATAATTCATTCGTCTTGCCCTTTGAACCATTCGCCGATCCGCCCCGACCCTGAATATAGGTCTGACTGTCGCCATCTAAGAACACAATGCCCTCTCTGGCATATGTCCTATTCAGGCGTGTCATGTGGAACACCTTCCAGCATCACGCCTGTTACGGGGATGGCGCCCCAGCTTTCTCCAGGAAGGTTCATCGGATTGGTTGCAAGCACCGTAAAATCAGCGCGTTTTCCGACTTCAATTGACCCGATTTTATCCTCTAGGCCCAATGACCAGGCCGCATCCAAAGTAATTGCGCGCAAGGCTTGTTCTGCATTTAGCCGTTCGCTTGGTGTGCTGACGCCGCCTTCACGGGTGGCTCTCGTCATATGCTGCCCTGCGGCAACCAATGGCATCGGTGGGGCAAGGGGCGCGTCAGAATGAACGGTCACCCGTAGGCCCGCCGCAAATGCAGAAGCGAGAGGCGTTATATAATCGGCTTTCTCTGCGATGACTGGGCGGTAGTCTGTTCCCATGAAGTTGACATAATGAGACGCAGCGGAAATGCCGATTTCCAATTCGGCTGCCTTTTGGAGCTGCGCAGGTGTCACCAGACCACCATGTTCAATAATGAGGCGCTGTTTGGGCTTGCCTTCTGACTGTTGCGCGAAAGCTGCAAGTGTGGAGTCTTGCGCGGCGTCGCCATTTGAGTGAATGTGAATATCTAAGCCTGCGTCCCAATAACGAGCCATCAAGTCTGGTAAATCCTGAGGTTCCGTGACCCAAAGGCCATCCGTTCCAGCGGACTGACCTGACAGATACCCTGGCGCGGCGAGCTTCATTGTTTGCGAATAAAATGCGGCGTCCGTGAAGAGTTTGACTTGCGGTAAAACGCGCGGGTCGGCGGCCGCCATATCGATCATCTTCTGAGCGCTCTGATCACCAAAGGCTTTGTCGAAAGCGCGATGCTCTGGGACGAGATACAGATTGTAAGGATCGTCTTCGGTGTAATGTTTGGCGAGGTAAGTATCTTCCAAGCCAAGGCCGAAAATGCCGTATCCCATCTCCGCAACTGTTGTAACGCCACCTTGTGCTAGCAAGGTTTCGAATCCGTTGAAGCCTTTACTAATATGAGCGGGGTTCAAAAGGTAAGGGCCAAGTTTAGGCAGAAGAGGTGCGACGGCGTCTTCAAAAATTCGACCCGTCAGCTCTCCCGACGCATCTAGCGATACGCCTTCATATAATTTGTGCAGGTCTGGGGTAATCTCAAATAGCTTGAGGGCGGGCGTGTTCATATAAAAATCGTGCCCTGAATAATGCCAAATAATAATAGGGCGCGTATCTGAAATTCCGTCTAGATCCGTGCGGTCGATGTCACCTTGGACAAGGTTGTGATAGCCGTAAAGGATGAGAGGACTGTCGTCTGTCTTGCGCGAAGCCTGTTCAGCAATCCTTTGTAATAAATCAGTTTTATTATCAATACCCTCTATCATTCCGTTCGGATGCGGCATATCCCAAGGCGGCACCCAGTCCAGACCGTACATCATGGCGCCCAACGTCATATGTATATGCGGGTCGATCAATCCTGGAACGAGAACCTTGTTTTCATAGCGTGTGTCTATCTCTGCGGTTGTGAATTTTTTCTGCAAGGCGTCCAAAGCGCCTACGCCTATGATGTCACCGTCTCGAACGGCAATGGCTGCGGCTGTTGGTTGCTCAGTGTTAACTGTGATCACGGTTTGGGCGGGATAGATGATTGTCCCGTCAGGTTCAGAGGCCGCGCAGGCTGCGAGAACTATAGGGAGTGTGAGATATGTAAAGTTTTTCATATGAGCACCCTAGCTTGACTTTGGACCGCGCTGCAAACACTTAGCGACCTGTCAGGGGGCTGGACGATCGCGGGCGTAAGTCTGAGGAAAGTCCGGGCTCCATCGCGTACAGGATGCCGGGTAACGCCCGGCCGATTTAGACGTAAAGTTTGGATTGAGGGACAGTGCCACAGAGAGGAGACTACCCAAGTGGTTTGTTTTTGCAAAACACGAAGGAAAAGCTGAAAGGGTGCGGTAAGAGCGCACCGGGTGGCTGGCAACAGTCGCCGCAAGGTAAACCCCATCCGGAGCAAAACCAAATAGGGACGACATTGTGTGTCGCGTCACCGTCGTCCGGGTTGGTTGCATGAGGCACGTCGCAAGGCGGGCCCTAGATGAATGATCGTCACCTGTTTTCGGACAGGGACAAAACCCGGCTTATAGGCCTCCTGACAAATTACAGTTCACGTAATCAAATTTCGTATGGTTAACCACAGTTTAACTGCCTGAAACCTATGGTAATCCTGAAGTTGTCCACATGATTCACAGGGTGTGGAGTAAGAACAGGTAAGGTTAACGGTTCGTTCCAAATGGCGTTGTTTCCCATAAATTCCCATACTATCCCATATGTAACTCGAGCAATGTGCTGGGTTTCCCGGGAAGGTGGTCTGCTGCGTGTTTGTTTCAAGCGTCACAAACAATCTGGATGCGAAGGGGCGAATTTCCGTGCCTGCTAATTTTCGCGCGCAATGTTCGAGTGTTGGGTTCGAGGGCGTTGTCCTTTGGCCAAGTCTTGATGGGGCTTATCTGGAGGGCGGTGACCTTTCCATACTTCAGCACTATCAGGATATGCTCGACCAAATGGGTATGTATGACCCAGGTCGCGAAGCGTTGGAGCTTGTGATTTTTGGTGAGAGTGAAGCGCTCATGTTTGACTCCACGGGTCGCGTGAGCTTGCCAGCGAAATTTCGAGAGTTTGCGGGGTTGAGTGGAAAAGTAACTTTTGTTGGGCGTGGTCGTAAGTTTGAGGTTTGGGATGATGTCTCACATGATTCGCGTCGCGCTGAGCTAAAAGCGCGAGCGCTTGCAAACCGTCACCGGATGAAATCTGTATGAAGCACTATCCTGTTATGTTGCCCGAGGTTCTCAAGTCTCTGTCTATGGCAGATGGCGAGACCTGCGTGGATGGTACGTTCGGCAATGGTGGGTACAGCGCGGCTATTTTGGAGGGGGCTGTCTGTAATGTCGTCGGTTTGGATCGTGATCCAAATGTTACTTCTCGCGCTGACGATTTCGTTTCTGCATGGGGTGATCGTTTCCGTCTTATCCAAACGCCGTTTTCAAAAATGGATGAAGTTGGGTTGTCTGGCGTCAACTCAGTGGTTCTCGATATCGGCGTGTCGTCCATGCAGCTCGATCAAGCCGAACGTGGGTTTTCATTTATGCGCGAAGGTCCGTTGGATATGCGCATGGAGCAGGGCGGTGGGCCGACTGCCCGTGATGCCGTGATGCATCTCTCCGTTGCTGAGCTGACGCGTGTTTTTCAAGTCTACGGCGAAGAGAAACGTGCGCGGCATGTCGCCAATTGTATTGTGTCTGCGCGTGAGGTTGAGGATATCGTCACGACAGCGGATTTAGCATCGATCTTGGAAAAAGCGCTGGGGCGTCGGGGGAAGACGCATCCTGCGACCCGCGTTTTTCAGGCGCTTCGCATTTTCGTAAATGATGAATTAGGCGAGCTTTATCGAGGGCTTTGTGCTGCGGAACGTATTCTCCTCCCAGGTGGGCGTTTGGTTGTTGTGACCTTTCATTCTTTGGAAGATCGTATCGTGAAGTCATTTTTCCGTCGTCGTGCTGGCGAAGTCAGCGGTGGGTCTCGATATGCGCCAGAAATTGTAAATACGGGGCCGCCCGCAAGTTTTAATTTACCCAAGCGAAGTGTGACCAAGCCGTCTGATTTAGAGGTCAGTGAGAATGCGCGGTCGCGTTCCGCAAAGCTGCGACTTGCTGTGCGAACCGATGCAGACGCATTTGTTGCGGACGATCGCTTGCTGCCAGATGTTATGTCGCTGTCTGAGTTGGAGGCGCGGTTATGAGACTTCCATATGTAGGATCATATGTCGGGCCAACGCGGGCGTCACGGCGCATGTCTTGGTTTCTGCTCTTTCTTGCAGGTGTTGCGCTGACCGTCACGTTGTACTTTGTGAAGACGCATGCTCAATCGGCAAAGCGTGATGTTCGGATTTTGACTCGCGCGATTGCGGCTGAAGATGCGGCTATTCGCGTTTTGCGTGCGGAGCTAGCCTATTTGGAAAGCCCGACGCGTTTATCAGAGTTGAATGAGCAGCATTTGAGTTTGACGCCTATTCGCCCCGATCAAGAGCGTGCGGTTAGCGCGATTGAGCAAATGTTCCCTTTGGCTGATGCTCAGATTTCGGAAGACGGACAGTGACCGAACCTCACACATTTCAGGATCCACAGACGTTAACTCTAGCGGATGAAGAATATCGTGCGGTTTCTGAGGGACGTATTCGTATTCGTATTGGTGTTGTCGCATTCCTCTTTATGTTGTTGGTGATTCTCGTTCGTTTGGCGGAAATTTCACTCTTCTCTGACGGTGCGCATCATCGTATTTTGCCACAGGCTGTGAAAATTAAACGCGCAGATATGACAGATCGTCATGGTGAGTTGCTCGCGACAACTCTTGAGACTTACTCGCTTTATGCTGAGCCACGTCGGGTTTGGAATCCTGCGGAAACGGCTGATGTTTTGCACGGCTTACGCCCGCATTTGGATCGCGGAAAGCTGCAAGAAAAACTCGAACGAGACCGTAGTTTCGTGTGGCTGGAACGTGGGTTGACGCCCAAGGAACGGCAAGCTGTTTTCAATCTGGGTCTACCGGGTTTGGATTTTCGTAAAGAGCCAAAGCGCGTTTATCCGCGCCAAAATCTAGCGTCTCATATTGTCGGCTTTACTGATGTTGATATGGTCGGCGTCGCAGGGGCGGAGCGAGCCTTTGACGAGCAACTAACGATAGAGAACGGACCGTCTGTTGCGCTGTCGATGGATTTACGTGTGCAATATGCTCTGACGGACGAACTGGCGAAGGCGCGCGAGAAATTTGATGCATTGGATGCCAATGGTGTTGTGATGGATATTCACACGGGTGAAATTATCGCTATGGCCTCTGTTCCAAATTTCAATCCAAATGACCCCGGCGCAACATTGCCTGCAACTCGCTTCAATCATGCCGCAATGTCGACTTACGATCTTGGTAGTGTGTTTAAACCCCTGACTATGGCGATGGCCTTAGAAGACGGTGTTGCAGACCAAGTGGAGATGTTCGACGTGCAAAAGCCTTACCGTGTGTTGAAAAAATATATCCGTGATGATCATCCCTCAAAGGTGCCGTTGAATATGTGGGGTGTTCTGGGTGAGAGCTCCAACCGTGGAACGGCCATGATTGCGCAACGTATCGGAGCCGAGCGTCAACAGCATCATTTGCGAAATTTAGGTCTTCTTGATCGCGTCGGATATGAGTTGGCCGAAAGTGCAAAGCCGCAGGTGCAAAAACGCTGGGGTGAGATGGCAACTGTGACTGTATCCTATGGTCATGGTTTGTCGGTGACACCTCTGGCGCTAACATCTGCGATTTCGGCTATGTTGAATGACGGTGTTTACGTGACCCCAACCATCCGCAAAACTTCTATGGCGTCGCCGCCCGTTGGGCGTCGTGTGTTCCGCTCAGACGTATCGCGCGATATGGTCGATATGATGCGCTATGTCGTGACTGATGGTACAGGTCGCAGAGCGAACATACCTGGCTATGGGGTTATGGGTAAAACAGGAACAGCTGAAAAACCCTCCGTGACAGGTGGCTATGATCAAAAGCGTTTGGTGACGAGTTTTATCGCAGCGTTTCCGCACTCAAACCCGCGTTATGCCATGATCGTTACACTTGATGAGCCCAAGGCCATTGAGGGAACCTATGGTTACGCCACGGCGGGTTGGAATGCCACACCAACCGCTGGGAATGTAATCCGACGTATCGGGCCCATTTTGCCGGGTGCGCGTGACACGAGTAAATATGCAGAGGTGCAGCCATGATCCAACATACGCTCCGCAGTTTATTTGGCTTGGATGATGATACAGCCGTCACAGGGATGAGCGCTGATAGCCGTCAGATTAAACCTGGTATGGTCTTTGCTGCGTTGCCTGGAACGGCAATGGATGGACGCGACTTTATCTCAAAAGCTGTTGAGAAAGGGGCCGTCGCCATTCTTTCCATTCCGGGAACAAAGGCTAGTGTGCCTGTTGTCTCTGATGTAAAACCTAGGTTGGCTTACGCGCGCGCTGCAGCAAAATTATTCCCAGGTCAGCCCAAAACACTCGTTGCGATGACAGGTACAAATGGGAAGTCGTCGACTGTTGATTTCTTACGCCAGATTTGGGCATATGCAGGATTGAACGCCGCGTGTTTCGGGACATTAGGCGTCACGTCGTCTGCTGGATATAAGCCAATGACGCATACGACCCCTGACGCATTGGCGCTGCATCAAACTTTATCAACTCTTGCGGGCGAAGGGGTTACACATGTCGCGATGGAAGCTAGCTCTCACGGATTAAAGCAATATCGGATGGATGGCGTAAATGTGACCGCCTCGGGGTTCTCAAATCTGACGCAAGATCACTTTGATTACCACCCAAGTTTGCAAGATTA
>CALHXF010000061.1 GCA_938040095.1 uncultured Caulobacterales bacterium | reverse complement strand
CAACGGGGACTACAACATCTGGCACAACAAAGACGGCTGCTGCGGAAACGGTTGCAACCTCGCCCGCGTCCCAGAGGACGTCGACTGAAGGGTCAACTGATTTTGAAAGCAACGTCGCGGAGTTCTCTGAACCAACAGAGACCACCGCTATTCCAAGCGGAACGTCGCGCGAAGGTGCAGGTGGTTCAGAACTAACAGGTGTTTCAGAGGAGGTTGTCGGCGTAAATCTGACACGCGGAACATCGGAACCTGTCTCGCGATCCCTTGGGTTTAACCCCGCTGTTGCGGAGTCCCTTGAAGTGAATAGTGCCGCCATCGCGGTCAACTCAGAGAAGATCGCAGGCAACACACTCTCCATCACGGCCAACACAACCGCGATCAGTGCGAACTCTGATGCGATCCTCAGCAATGCCCAAGCGATTGATGATATCCGCAACGGATCTGCGGCGCTGGCGTCCTTGCCTGACCTCTATCTCGGATCAGACGAGACATGGTCAGTCGCAGGTGGTTTGGCGCTTTATGATGATGGATATGGTGGCGCAGAAACAGGCTTTGGCGGCGGCATTCAGTTCCGTTCCAAGACAACGGACAAATGGTCCTTCGGCCTGTCAGGCGCAACATCAGGCGATGCAGCAGTCGTCAGATTACAAGGCCGTATCGGCGGGTAATTTACCGCCAACTGATATGTTAAACACGCGCGTCAAATTATCATTGGCGCGCGTGGTTCTATTTAAACGATATGGTCATCTCTATTACCACTACACTCCCGCCAATATTTATTGGAGTGGGGTCAAAAAGGGGGCAATAATCTGTGTTTCCCATTTTATATATAAGTATCAATAAGATGTAGGGTGTCTCTGGAGGTGGGGATGGGATTCGAACCCACGTTAGGCTACAAACCTAAACACGCTTTCCAAGCGTGCGCCTTAAACCACTCGGCCACCCCACCATATCAGAGGCTTTAAATCTGTCGAGTGAGCGGTACCCGACGAGACGCGCGATATAGCCTATCAAACGCGCTACGCAAGCGCTTTTGGCTGACTTTTGCATTCATTCTGTGAAGCTGATAACGATGAATTATGGTCGGGACGTTAACATTGGGAGTGGAGGAGGAGTATCTCCTTGTGAATCCTGAAACCCGCAATGTCATGGGAAACCCACCAAAAGGTTTCTTTAAGGCATGCCGTGCAGCCATTGGCCCGCGTGTGACACCTGAATTTCTGCGGTGTCAGATCGAAATTGCAACAGATGTTTGCGACAACGTGGGCGATGTACGCGAACAGATCACCAATATGCGCGGTGAAATTGCCCGTATTGCCGAAGACATGGGTATGGCTCTCGTTGCGGCGTCAACCCACCCTTTTACGCCGTGGAAACGCCAGCTCCCCACACAGGGCGAACGCTACGAGAAATTGGTGAGTGACATGCAAGGTGCGATCCGTCGGATGATGATCTGCGGGATGCACGTGCATATTGGGTTAGAAGACCCTGAACATCGTATCGATGTGCAGAACCAAATTCGGTATTTTTTACCGCATATGTTGGCCTTAACGACCAGCTCGCCGTTCTGGGAAGGGCAGGCGATGGGGATGAAATCTTATCGTCTCTCTGTGTTTGATGGTATGCCACGAACTGGTATCCCCGAAGAGATTGAGAGCTTTTCGGAATATGAGCGTCTCATTGATGCGATCGTCAAAGCGGGAGCCATTGAGGATTCGACAAAGATTTGGTGGGATATCCGTCCGAGTCATAATTTCCCCACTTTGGAAATGCGGGTCTGTGACGTTTGCACACGGTTAGAGGATACCATTACGGTGACCGCGATTTACCAATCGCTGACGCGCCGCATTTTACGATTGAAACAAGATAATATGAAATGGCGGGTCTACCCCGCGTTTCTCATTAGTGAAAACAGGTGGATGGCGCAGCGCCACGGCGTGACGGGGCAATTAATTGATTTCGGTAGTGGTCAATCTGTGCCTTATCCTGATATTTTAGAAGAACTCATCACGTGGATTTCCGAAGATGCCGAAGCTTTAGGCTGCCTAACTGAGGTTCAAAACGCGCGCGAAATTGTCCGTCGCGGCAGTTCCGCCTGTCGCCAGACCGAAGTCTATGAGCAAGCGCGCACAGCGGGTCTCAGAAAACGCGATGCTTTTAACGCTGTCGTGGATCATTTGATCAAGGAAACGGTTGTTGGTATTTGAGCTCTGCGCATTGCCACCGCTCTCATTTCATCGCAAATAAGAGGTGTCATAGTCCCAGAGGTCAGTCATGAAATTTTCTCGTCGTACGCTTTTACAAACATCTACAGCAGCGGCGGCGACGTCGGTACTTTTAGGGACGGGATGTGCGGAGTCGAAGGACCTTAGCAAAGCGGTTGCGACCTCCGCACCAGATGCGGGCGCATTGACTCTCCTTGATAATGCCAAAAACTTCATGCTCCGCGCCTATCCTGAAACAGCCTCGAGTGTCGGCATTGCGACTGGGGACTATGCAGCGTTGAAGTCTCAACTCACGGATCGTTCCATTGCGGGGCAGGAGAAAATTGCGCGTGATGTACGGGCTTTGCTGAGTAACTTAAAAGGCACCGACATCGACGCTCTTTCCCCTGAGGTCGCGCTGGATATGGATGTCGTGACGTCCGTTTTTGAACGCGCAGCTGAAGGGTTCGACTTTCCTTACGGCGATGTCGCGCAGCTGAATTACAATTGGTCCTATCGCAATTCGCCCTATGCGGTTGCGCAGAACACGGGTGCATTTGTCGAAATTCCGAGCTTCCTTGACGCGTCTCACGCTATTGAAAGTGCGGATGATGCCGACGCTTATCTGATGCGTATGCAGGCCTATGCCGCGCAGCTGGATGGTGAAACCGAACGCGTCAAAGCTGATGGTGCGAAGGGTGTGATCTTACCTGACTTCTTGATGGAAAAAACATTGGGTCAGTTACGGGGGGCACGAGACCGCGCGCCTGCTAAATGGGGTTTGGTGCAATCCGTTGCGACACGCGGGAAAGCTTACGGTGCCTATGAAGATAAAGCCGTGTCTATCGCGACCCAAGACGTAATTCCCGCCCTGACCCGTCAAATCCAAGCGCTCGAAACGCTAGCACCTAAAGCGAATTCCGACGCTGGGGTCTGGGCAAAACCGAATGGCGATACCTATTATGATTGGACGATTAAGGCGAGTACGACGACAAATATGACCGCCGATGAGATCCATCAAATGGGCCTCGATGAGCTTGCCAGCCTCCAAGCCCGCATGGAGCCTATCTTGCAATCTGTCGGCTATTCCCAAGGTTCCGTCGGTGCGCGTATGTCGGCGCTGGGCGCAGATCCGCGCTATCACTTCAAAGAAGGTGATCCGGGCCGCGCCGAAATCATGAGCTTTATCGAGGACGCCGTCGCCGATATCCGTAGCCGTATGCCGCAAGCCTTTGAAACACTCGTGCCGGGCTTCCTCAAGGTCGAACGGATTTCACCCGATGTCGAAGCGGGCGCGCCGGGGGCTTACGGCGGGGCAGGGTCCATTGATGGCACGCAACCTGGGCATTTTTGGATCAACCTGCGCTCGACGGACCTCCACAATAAATTCAACCTCGCTGACCTAACCTATCACGAAGCCATTCCAGGACATGTCTGGCAGGGCGAATATGCGTTTAAACAATCGCTGACGCGGTCGTTACTGGCGTTTAATGCCTAGTCCGAAGGTTGGGCGCTCTATGCGCAGCAGATCGCGGATGAGCTGGGTGTATATGATGATTTCCCTGTGGGGCGTTTGGGCTATCTGCAATCGCTGGCGTTCCGCGCCTGTCGTTTGGTGGTCGATACGGGGCTCCATGCGAAGCGCTGGACGCGCGAAGAAGCCAACCAATGGTTCGTCGAGAATAATGGCTCAAACCC
>CALHXF010000060.1 GCA_938040095.1 uncultured Caulobacterales bacterium | reverse complement strand
CCCAATGGTCAAACCATAACACACTGTATCGACCAGACCTTCGCCGCCGGTAAAGCCAAAGATGCAATCCCCAAATTTGCCTAACCCAACCCCTTCCTCTACGCTCTAATTAGAGGGAGAGCGCGAATGTCTTACACCACTGAGAGCCAAGCCGCAGGACGACACATCCTACCTGACCTTGTGCGCGCCTTTGCTGTCGTTGGTATCGCCCTCGTCAATGTTGCCTATTTCGCTTATCCAGGCGAAGTGACCTATCACGATGGCGGATTAAACACCGCTGCGGATCGAGCCGCCTATTTCGGTGTAAACGCGTTTTTCCTTTTCAAAGCCTACACATTGTTCTCTCTCATGTTTGGCGTGGGGCTGGCCTATCAAATGCAAAGCGCTGCACGGCGCGGGTTGCCCTTTGGTCGACGATACACAAGGCGACTTTTGGGCCTTGTGATCCTTGGCGCATTGCATGTGACCTTCGCCTTTATCGGCGACGTCTTGATGGTATATGCCGTCATCGGTGCAATCCTCTATGCCTTCAAAGACAAGACCGTGAAATCGCTCCTGCGGTGGGGCATTACGCTCATTGTTTTACAAAGCGTCATCATCCTTCTCTTCGCGGGCTTAATCTATATGGGGGAAGTTTACGCACCTGATGAGATGGAGAAAAGCCTGATCGAGATGAAAGCGAATTTCCCGACCTATCACGCCATATATGGGGATGGTAATTTCCGAGACATCGCCGCGCAACGTTGGAAAGACTGGGGTGGGTATTTGGCCTTTTCTGGACCCACTCAAATGCCAGGTATTTTGGCGTTCTTTATCCTGGGCCTTGCGATGGTCAAAAGTGGTGTGATCGCCGACCCTGAGGCTGCGATCTGGTCAAAAGCCCGCAAGGTCGCTCTTCCGTTTGGCGTCTCCATCAGTCTTTTTGCCGCCTATTTGACCGCAACCACTGAAAACCAAATGTCGAGTTTGGCCACAGTCTCTTTTGCCTTGATGACCTTCGGGGCGGCTTTCTCGACATTGGGGTATATGGGATTGTTGGCGAAATGGGCCGCTGGACCAGAGACTGCATTTAAGACTTTTGTGGCACGCGGAGGAACGGCGACATTGTCCGCCTATTTGCTACAATCCCTGATCATGTCATTTATTTTCTGCGGATATGGGCTTGGCCTCTATGGGCAAATTGGCGCGGCAGGGTGTATCTCGATTGCGCTCGCGACGGGAATATTCACCCTCGTCTTCGCAAGCCTCTCGCGCGCAAAATTTGCACATGGACCCTTTGAATATATCCTGCGTCGTTTCACCTATTGGGGTGATAATCGTTAGAGGTCACAAAAAAGACCCTGAAATTCAATTGTCTCCCAGTATGAAAATATGTCATTCAAACGTGAAGCCTTGGAGGTGAAATTTGCAGTGTTATCACTTGATAGACGATTGACGCAGATTGCAAAGCTGGCATGCCTCACTATTTCTTTGCTCACCTTCACTCTTATTTCAGACGCGACAGCTTGGTCGCAAAGCGCGAATTTGGACTACTCGGAGTTAACCGAAGTCGAACTTCAGTCTTTAGCAGAAACTGGAGATATGCATGCGATCTTCACGCAAGGATATAATCTGATTTTTGAGGGGATCAATATACGCCCTGATCCTGATTTCACAAAAGCCAAACGTCTGCTTGAGAGAGCTAATGAGGGCGGGCATGAAACAGCGAACTCTATACTCCTTCTCTATTATGAGGGCGAATTTGGTGACGCTCCCGATCCGGAAAAAATGGAGTCTCTGCTAACGAATTCAGCCAAACGCGGCAGCGCAGTCGCGAAATTGAATTATGCCTATCGATTTATCCAATCTGATGACACGGATAAATCCGATCAAGCGTTCAAACACCTTCTCAGTGCAGCAGTAGATGATGTCGTAAAGGAAACGGCCTATCCGTTACTCATTGAAACATTATATGGCATTTACTTCGACACACATAAAAATCTGACTTTAGCACGACAGAAAGCTCTCACTTGTTCGGAACTTTGGCCCGAGAATCAATTTTGTCACTTCATTTTGGGTCGCGACTTTGAAAACGGCTGGGGCGGGGATGTCGATATGACAAAGCGCGATTTCCATTTCATGAAGGCTGCAGAGTTAGGGGATTCGAGAGCACAGTGGACAATCGGCATGCAATATCTCAACGGAGATCGGGTCGAAGCAAATGAAGAAACAGCCTATTCTTGGGTCAAAAAATCGGCCGATCAGGAGCACTTGAACGGGCTCATCAGTTTTGCGGTTATGAATGCCGTAGGGCAAGGCACGAAGGTCGATAAAGCCGCCGCGTTCACCGCATATGAAACGGCGGCAGCCCTCGGTAGTGGACACGCTATAAGAGGGTTGGGAAGCATGTATTGTTCAGGCGAAGCCCCGAAGAAAGACATGAACCTCTGCGCAGCTGCTTTAATTTTAGCCTATCAAATGCGGGATGATCAAGCGCCGAAGCTCCTAAATAACTTTTTTGACGTAACAGATCAAGCAAGCTTCGATGCTTTGAAAAACAAAACTGCTCCAGCCAGAGCGACCCTCATCAGTCGGTATGACATTCAACTCTAGGGCATAGTGATTTTGGTCTAGAAAACATGCGCATAGGCTCGTAAAGCCAAGCCCTATGACACACCCCATCGAGAAAATTTTTGCAATGCGCAAAGCTGCAGTTTTGATAATTATAGCTGCGAGCGCAATTACCGTTTCTGCTTGTTCTGCCTCATCAGTTAGGTCTGCACCTGCCATCTTCCCTGACAGTCTCAATTTACCCCTATTTGATGACAGCCAATTCATACCCGAATGTGATGTTTCCAAAGTTCTGGAAGTCTCCGGAAACACGATCACATGTGTTACCTTGCCCTTTCCTAAAACGGTCACCACCAGCGCGGGCCGTGATACCTTCGCAATCGACGTCGCTCGTCACTATGCAGATGCTATCATCAGCAAGGATTGGACAGCCGTTACAGAATGGCCGCTGGTCTATAAATTTGAGAAACCCATTTCCGACGACTGCTCTGAAACCATACAACTCCTCGCGTGGGTTGTAGATGAAGCCAAGGCTCCAGAAGATAGAAACTTCCCAACCTCCCGAATTACATTTATTGAAAAGCAAACACCTGTTTGCGGCAATAAAAGAAAAGCAAAATGACACACCGTATAGATCAAACTTTCGCCGCCCGTAAAGCCGCAGGACAAGCGGCTTTTGTCGCCTATATAATGGCGGGAGATCCTGACCGTGCGACGTCTCAAGCCCTGCTCAACGCCCTCCCCGACGCAGGCGTAGATATCATTGAATTGGGTATCCCGTTCACAGACCCAATGGCCGACGGTCTTGTCATTGAAAATGCAGGTATTCGCGCGCGGGCGTCTGGCACCACGCTGACCAGCGTTTTGGAAATGGCGGCAGAGTTTCGTAAAATTAATGACACGACGCCAATCATCGTGATGGGCTATGCAAATCCACTGCACCACATGGGCTACACAAAGTTTGCGGCAGCGGCCAAAGCCGCAGGTGTTGACGGCGCAATCATTGTGGATTTACCGCCAGAAGAAGACAGCGACTTACGTGACGCATTTGAAGTGCACGACCTCGCCCTTATCCGCCTCGCAACACCGACAACTGACGCAGACCGTTTGCCGCGTGTTGTTGCTGGCACGAAAGGCTTCGTCTACTATGTCTCCATGACGGGAATTACAGGCGATAGCTTTGCCCAAGCAGGATCGGTGAAAGAACAAGTTACCCGTGTCCGAGACGCGTCGAACCTACCCGTCGTTGTTGGTTTTGGCGTAAAAACACCCGAACGCGCCCGCGAAGTCGCGAAGGATGCAGACGGCGTTGTTGTTGGAACCGCGATTGTGAGAACACTTCACGAAGACGGCTCCGAGGCCGCGCTAGCGCTCATCCGAACGCTTGCCGACGCCACACATTCAGGGTAACATTGCTCTATGAACTGGCTTCAAAAACTCACACCTCCTGGTGTAAAATCGATCTTCACAAAGAAGGACTCGCCCGATAATCTTTGGGTTAAATGTCCGAAATCTGGAGAGATGGTATTCGCGGCTGACCTACCAGGCCTATTGCATGTCACTCCTGCGGGTCACCACATGCGGATTGGGCCTGATCTTCGTCTGCAATACACATTTGATAACGGTGAATATGAGACGATTGCCGTTCCAGATGTCGCGAAAGATCCGTTGAAATTTAAAGACGATCAGAAATATACGGATCGCCTGAAAAAAGCGCGCGCGAAAACAGGCAATGATGATGCGATGTCAATTGGGGTCGGCAGCATTCGGGGAATCAAGACAGTCGCTCTCATTCAGAACTTTGCCTTTATGGGTGGATCACTTGGCATGGCAGCAGGCGAAGGTTTCATTGAAGCGGCACAATATGCGGTTGCCAATGGATTACCCTTAGTCGTCTTCACCGCGGCGGGCGGCGCGCGAATGCAAGAGGGCGCGCTCTCGCTGATGCAAATGCCGCGAACAACAATTGCTGTGCAGGAATTACGCGAAGCTGGACTGCCCTATATCGTCGTTCTCTGCGACCCTACGACGGGTGGCGTGACGGCAAGCTATGCGATGCTGGGGGATGTTCACCTTGCGGAACCTGGGGCTTTGATTTGCTTTGCTGGACCGCGCGTTATCGAAGAAACAATTCGTGAGAAATTACCCGAAGGTTTCCAGCGCGCTGAATATTTAGAAGAACATGGCATGATTGACCGAGTCGTGCCGCGCAATGACATGCGTCGCGTTTTGGGTGATGTGTTAGCTGTTCTAACGCAGCAGACTGCTGATCACGCGGCAGATCCAGTACCCGCTTAGACCTCTCTGATCATGGCTAATTTAGATCAAGTGCTTGCGCAACTAACGGCGCTGCACCCAAAGAAAATCGACCTCGGCCTCGGACGTATCGAACGTGTTTTAAAAGCGTTAGGTGATCCACACCTGTGCCTGCCGCCTGCGGTTCACATTGCAGGTACGAATGGCAAAGGGTCTACGACAGCGTTCCTACGCGCAATGATCGAAGCCGAAGGTAAAACGGCACATGTCTACACCTCCCCGCATCTCGTTCGGTTCAATGAACGCATTACGCTGGCTTCAAATGAAATTTCAGACGATGCGTTATTGACTGTTTTAGAGCGCGTGATGGAGGCGAATGCGGGTGAACCACTTTCGTTTTTTGAAGCAACGACGGCAGCGGCGTTCCTAGCCTTCTCAGAGACTCCCGCCGATTACGCCTTGATCGAAGTGGGCTTGGGCGGTCTCTATGACGCGACCAACGTTTTTGATCCCGTCGCCAGCGTCATCACACCGGTCAATTATGATCACGCAGAATTTCTAGGCCGCGACCTCGCAAAGATTGCGCGTGAAAAAGCGGGTATCATCAAAGATAATGTACCCGCCTTTGCAGGACGGCAGGAAGATTTAGTCAGCGCAGTTTTACGCAATGAAGCCGCAAAACATCGCGCGCCCATCCAATTCCTAACCGAAGACTTCCGAGCGTACCGCGAGCAAGATCGCATAGTTTTCGATGCGGATGACATTTTGATGGACCTGCCGCGGCCTGCCCTGATTGGATCACATCAAATAGACAATGCAGGCGTCGCAATTGCAACGGCGCGCAGCATCGGTATTTCTGACGCCGCCATCGGTCAGGGGATTTCAAATGTGACATGGCCTGCGCGTATGCAAAACCTGACGGCAGGCCTTTATGCAGACATGGTCGCAGAGGTTGGCGGAGAGCTATGGTTAGATGGCGGGCATAACCCGCATGCCGCGCGTGCGCTCGCCCATACAATGGCGGAATTGCAGGATCGCAATGAACGTGTTCTGATTTTAGTTATGGGTATTTTGGGCAATAAAGACGCTGGGAAATTCCTCGATGCATTCACAGGTTTGGCCAGCTGTGTCGTGGCTGTCGATATACCTGGTTCCCCAGCCTTGGCCCCAGAAACCATACAAGAACTTGCCGAAAATAGAGGCATGATTGGGCAAGTTGCCAATAATCTAACTGACGCGGTCCAACGGGCGATCAACACAGGTGAAGCCCTTTCGCGACAAGAGACAACACAACCCATCATCCCACCGCGTATTTTAATCTGCGGATCGCTTTATCTAGCGGGTCAGGTTTTGTCGGCCTGAACATAGAGATATGAAGATACAAAAAAGGCGGCCACATGGACCGCCTTTTCAAGAGTTTTATCGCGAATGTTAGGCGTGCTCTGCGAGCCATTCCGCTAATTTTGTCTTATTCATTTCGCCGACTTTCGTAGCAACGACTTGCCCGCCTTTGAAGATCATCAAGGTTGGAATACCGCGAACGTGGAATTTACCCGGCGTGTCAGGGTTCTCTTGAATATCCATCTTGGCGACTTTCATGCGACCTTCAAATTCTGTTGAAACGTCTTCAAGCGCAGGCCCCATACGTTTACAGGGGCCGCACCATTCGGCCCAAAAATCAAGCAAAACTGGCGTGTCCGATTGAAGAACATCTGTGTCAAATGAGGCGTCTGTTACGGCAAGCGTAGCCATGTATATCTCCGAAGTGGAATCATTATGTTAGTGAAGAAATAGGAAGCGCGGCGACTTTCTGCAAGGCGGCATCCAGTAACGTATCAGGGAGAACCATTAATCGTGGGACATCTGTCCACAACAGCGCGCAGCTTACCGCGCGTCCTGGGTAAATTTCACGGGCCAATTCTCGATAGGCTGCCATTTGACCTAGATAAAGGTCAGACACATCCTTCGGGTCGGAGGGCGGGGGTCGATTGGATTTATAATCTACAATGACCACTTCATCATCACTCACGCAGAGTCGATCAATTTGAGCGTTTAGATAGAGCCCTTTTGGCAACCCCTTAGCTGATCCAGCTAAACTGACCTCGGCGCGAGAGCCCACTGCGAAGATATGCGAAAACTCAGCATTCTCCAAGACGCTGAAAACCTCAGAGAACACTTGATCGGATAACCCGTCAGGCAACTCTGAATAACCAGACAACAGTTTCTTGGCTGTATCACGACGACGTTCTGGCGCGATATCAGGCAGAACTTCGAGTAATTTATGGATCAAATTCCCGCGACGGAACGTTTTACTATCTCTCGATTGATTAGGCGACCGCACTGGCATTTCTTCAGGCGGCGCAGATAGCAGATGCGAAGGTGTAACACGATTGCGTCGACGTCCTTCTGGGGCCGCAACATGGTTGATCCATGCAGGCAAACCCGTCTCATCGTTGGCAGGAGCACTCTCATCTATCGTGCAAGAATCAGGCAGATTGCCATATCGGAGCCCCGTTATGAGCTCACCATTTACTTCGCGTTGGAATGGCGCGTCGTAAGCTTGCGCCCCCAAAGCTTCCATACCGCGCCTCACCCAATCATACCAACACCCTGGTTTCAGAGCAGCATTCACACGCCCCACATGAGGGCCACAAATAATCAAGCGAGACTCTGCACGGGTCATAGCCACATATAAGAGACGGAGTTGTTCCTGCGTCATCCGCGCTTTGGCAGCCTCAGTTACTTTTTCGAGGTGGTCAATTTTACCGCCTGTCCAAATTTGCTCGGTCTCGCCATCAGGTAAAAGCGGTTCCCGCAACGTTGGGATACTCGTCGTATCGGGCAGGATAACGATTGGGGCTTCTAAACCTTTCGCGCCGTGAACTGTCATCACGCGCACCTCCGAGAGGCTACTATCCTGCTCACGTTTTATTTCGACGTCGCCCTTTGCAAAGGCGCGCAAAAAACTCTGTAGGTTCGGAGCCATGCGCGCTTGGTGTTCTAAAGCTTGATTAAGGAATGCCTCCAAAGCATCCCGTGCTTCGAGGGATAGTCGCTTATAAAACCGCTTGCGCATCGACAGTCCTGCTGCGTCGACAGTGTCAAGTACTCGTGCGTAAAAGTCATAAGGATTAAGGGTCGAGGACAATGCAACAAAAGCTTCGAGTGTTGAAAATGTTTGCGGGTCTTCTTCCCGTAACGCTTCCCAAAGTGTTCCAGCGCGACCAATTGCGATCTCCATCAGTTGATCATCATCAAATCCAAACAGGGGTGACTTCAACGTTTCTGCCAAGGATAAATCATCCGAGGGCAAAAGGCAGAGACGCGACAATGCGATCAAGTCTTTAACGATCAGTGCTTCTGAAAGTTTTAGCCGGTCCGCGCCGGCAATAGGAATTTCATGGCGTTTTAACTGCCGAATGATCGCATCAAACAATGGACCTCGACGGCGGACCAAAACAAGGACATCTTGGGGGGCTATTGGCCGTGTGCGCTTCAAACCCCGATCGAATACAGGCTCGGCTTGATCGATCCAAACCTTGACTGTCTCAGCAATTTTTTTCGCCAAAACTTCGATTTGATGGCCCTCACCTGCCGCATCAACAGGCGTTGTATCCCACGGTTCATTTTCTTCGGGGGCTTCAGGCGCAGGTGTGACAGGCCAAAGCTCAACAATACCATTATCTTTACGGTGTGCAATATGTCGGGTTTCGTCACTGGCGGGCGAAAATTTCTCCGCGTCGAACATGGCTTGCATACCACCGCAATCAAATAGAACGGCATCCACGACATCTAGAACCTGCTGGGTTGATCGGAATGACATTGTCATCCGAATATCCGTCGTTGCGTGTTCGGCGTGATTTCGAATTTCAGTTAGAAACTGCTCGGGTTTTGCGCCCTGAAATCCGTAAATGGATTGCTTCTCATCACCCACAGCAAAAAGCGTTCGCGGCTTGCTTGGGTCATCATCAGGGTTTGCTTGAAAAAACGGCGCCGCGAGCGTGTTAATGATCTCCCACTGCTCTGGCGCAGTGTCTTGCGCCTCATCCAGTAGGATATGTTTGATACCACCATCCAGCTTATATTTTACCCACTCGGCAGCATCCGCATTTTGCAGCAAGCGTTTTACAAATAGAATTTGGTCAGAATAATCTAAACCACGCGCGCGATGCTTAGCGTCACGATAAAGTTCTGCGTAGCGACCTGCGAGATCGAAAACGGCTTGAGTCAGAGCTAAAACCTCAGCAGCACGCACACCCTCAATGGCTTCTATTATATCTAAATTATACTCATCTATCCAAGCCTGCGCAGACGGGTTAGTGCCTTTGTCATAAAACTTTTTACGAAGGGCTTTGCTTTGCGTGAAATATATATTTTCCAACTGTCCGAGTGCTAAGAGCGGATCATCTTGCGCAATTGCCGCACTGATGAAAGCACCGCGTTTAACATCGGTCGCGCCGCCAGCATTCAACGCGATGACGACCTGCCGCATGTTGCCGACATTCAACCGACGCCATAACTTTTCTGCAATTCTAGCGGGGTCACGGTCATCATGCAATTTCAGACGATCAGCCAGGGGGTCCAAACCGACACTTTGCCACGCCGCAATTTTCTGAGGACTGTGCGCGATCCATCGAAATAAATCTTCGAGCGACATATCTGCGCGAGCTAAGGTTAAATGTTTGAGTGCGACTGCCAGTTCGCCCTCAGGTTTGTCCATCGCCTCAACTAAAATTTGACGTTCAACTTCGGACCGAATGGCCAAGATTTCAATATCATCTAAGGGCTCAAAGCCTGGTAAAATTCCCGCTTCGACGGGGAAACGAGACAGAATACGTTCGCAAAACGCATGGATAGTTTGAACTTTCAACCCCTCTGGCGTTTCGAGAGCTTTCGCGAATAGTTCTCGCGCTTTAGGGAACGCAACAGGTGGCGAAAGGGTCTCGGGTGGTTGCCCAAACAATTCGATCAAATCATCCCGCAGCGCAACATCGTCCAAGACCGACCATCGCCCCAGTGTTAGAAACAATCGCTCTTGCATCTCCGAAGCTGCAGCCTTGGTGTAGGTCAGACATAGAATATCTTCGGGCTCGGTGCCGCGCAAAAGAATACGAGACACACGATCAACAAGCACACGCGTTTTGCCTGAACCCGCATTCGCGGCGGCCAAACGCGTCCCTGAGGGGTCAGCGGCCATACGCTGCGCATTCGTCGCTTTTTGAAGCGGTGTCATGAAAGGAACGACCTCAGACATCTTTGTCACCTCCCGCCATACCCGCCCATTCGCCACGACGTGCCAGATCATCAAAATCCGACCAGCCATTTGTATATTTAGAACGCACTTGGGATTGGTAAGGCGTATTTGGATCGTCAAACCGCACAATGAGCTTTGTCAGATTCTCAATCGCTTCATCCGTTAATTGTTCGACCGATTTCTTTTTCCCAAGTGGGGCATATTTAAACCCATCATTGGATCCTTTGACTCGCATATACCCCAAGCGCGCCGTCGTGGCAGCAGGATGGTCTTGCAGCCCACCTTGACGCAGAATATAGGCAGCTAGCGGGAGTTGCGGATCAAAACCTGCTGCCACTTCATTGTCACTTGCGGGGGTTCCCGTTTTGAAATCGACAAAACCGTAACCCTCAATACCTTGTTCGACATAATCCATCTTGCCTCGGATTGAAAAATTCTGATTTGGAATGTTCGTTTGCCCCCAAATTTCCAGACCTTTCATTTGATAACTATCTGCCTCGCGCACATTGAGTTCTGTCCGTAACGCAACGGCAATAACCTCGAACCGCGCACGCTCTTTCGCGATAACTTCAGGGCTGTATCCATAGAGGTCAAACGCCTCGTTAAAGGCGTCAATTAGGGCTTCATCTTGATCTTCACGCAAGGGTAATTTTTTCCCTGTGAGAAAGTTCTCGATGCCTAAGTGAATGGCTGAACCAAATTCCGACGCGCCGTTTTCTTGTCCTAAATCACGCAAACTTTTCAGACACAAAACATGTCGACCATATGTAGAATAAGGGTCACGAATTAGGGTTTTGACTTCTGTAATGGACAGACTGCGACCTTTGTCAGTATTCCATCTATCTTCTTTCTTAGGTCGCGGTTCTGGAGCCTTTGCAGGCTCCACGTCATCTGCCGACACATAATCCAACCGCTGCGCCCAATCCAAATAATGATCGGCCGTTGCCAAACGCGCAATCATTCCTTCTTTGCCGACAGCACCCTGTAACAGAGTCTGCAAACGCCAAACCCAGCGCGACGCAATGGTCGGGCCCGAATCTGAACGTTTTGATCGCGTTAGATAAACGACTGGATTTGCCGCTAACTCAAAGAAATCATGCGCCGCAAGACCATAGCGTCGCTCAGGAAGAGACAGCTTCATTTCTCGCCGCATGCCGCGTGATAAAAACGGTCCGGGCGTCGGCGTCGCGGGCCAAATACCTTCGTTCAACCCACCCAAAACAATCACATCTGCGGAGAGCATTCGGGCTTCCAATGGACCCAAAATAGAGAGCCGCGGATGTGTACCACCACGTGGACGCACGACAATTCCGGTCATCAATTGACGCATCAATCGCAAGAACCCTTTGGCATTCACATCTGGAAGGTTGTGACCATAAGATATAATATGTTCTAGCATTTGAGCGGCGCGCTCGCCCGACTCTCGACGCCACAACACTTGCGCACCAACTTGATCTTCACGACGCGCGATTTTTTCGCAGGCAGAAATCATAGCTAACGCCCAAACAGGTGCCGAAGCGTCACCTGCTAACGCAATCAATGGAGATAGGGCAACGTTTAACTCCTGTTCGATGTCGCTGAGCGCGCGAACGGGTGCGTCAATTTTTTGTTCTGTCCGATAAAATTCGTGCTCAATGATTTGCCAAGATCTCAACACCTCACGGGGTGACCGCCCGAGAGCCGTCAATCCATGACCGAATAGAACCGCCTTCTCTAAC
>CALHXF010000059.1 GCA_938040095.1 uncultured Caulobacterales bacterium | reverse complement strand
GTCGTTCTTTATCGTGGCGGCCAGTTGGGCATTTGTGTTAATCGTCTTTGCAGGCATCAGCCTGTCCGATGGACCAGGCGGCGACAATATGACGATCCCCGCGATTTGGATGACCGTTGGCATGGCAGGCCACGGACTGGCGGTTGTGATTGTGGAGTTGGTTGCGCGGTTTGGGACAGTCAAAGGGAGAAACTAAACCAAGTTTAGTTTTGTGGTTAATTTTTTTAAGTTCACGAGATCCTTAGAGGCAAGAAATCTCTCGGGAATCCATAAAGAACCCATTGGTTTGCAAATTATCCGGACCACTTTATCAGTATATCTTACATAGCTAACTTGGGACCATGGCCTAGTAACTTCATTTCCAGCTTGGTCTTTTACGACGAGGTTCTCTTCTTAAAACCTCCAAGTATTAGTCAACTGGCCTTCAGACAATCTACGATATCCCATGATCACAAAAAATAGTGACCAAATCCCCATCATAATCAAGGCGACTAAACTAGGGAAAACTGCCTCGATAAATACTAATTCAAGAGTCTTTTCTTGGTCATCTAGAAGCAAGATGGAGATTAGGATTAAAAACAGCGTAAGAGGTAAAATTAAAGCACACTTCCAAGCGGTACTTCCCAAGAACGCCCAGTGAAAATTGTCTTTAAGAGTAAGCTTCTCAGTTGCTGATTGAATGACTTCGTTTCCACTCATTTACGCCAAAACCCCAACCAAGCTATTCCGCCCCGCTTCCGTAATCGTCACATCCACAATCTGGCCAACCAAATTTTCTGGCCCGTCGAAATGTGTGCCTGTTAGATAGGGTGAACGGCCGAACAGTTGCCCCCCTTTGCGGCCTACGCCTTCGACGAGAACCGACAATGTTTTCCCGATGAGGGATTTATTATGCGCTTCTTGTTGCGTGTAGAGCAGTTCCTGGAGGCGGACGAGGCGTGTTTGTTTTACGTCTTCATCGACTTGGCGATGCATAGACGCGCCGGGTGTGCCGGGGCGAATGGAATATTTGAAACTGAAAGACGAGGCGTAACCGATTTCTTCGACGCAGCGCATAGTTTCTTCGAAATCTAAATCCGTTTCACCGGGGAAGCCAACAATGAAATCACCCGACAAAGCCAGCTCTGGCCGAGCCGCACGGATTTTCGCGATCAATTGTTTATAGTGATCATAAGTATGGTCACGGTTCATCGCGCGCAGGATTTTATTGCTGCCTGATTGGATCGGCAAATGCAGATAAGGCATGACCTTTGGTTCGTCAGCGATCACGCGGATTAATTCGTCATCCATGTCGCGTGGATGTGACGTCGTGAAACGAATACGGTCAATCCCGCCGATCAGAGCCACATGACGGATTAACTGACCGAGACCCCATTGAGACCCATCTGGACCTTCGGCCATATAGGCATTCACATTTTGTCCGATCAGCGTGATTTCACGGACGCCTTGCGCCGCTAACCCGCGAGCTTCGTCCACGATCTGCTGGACGTTGCGGCTGACTTCTGCGCCGCGCGTATAGGGCACAACACAGAAGGTGCAGAATTTATCGCAGCCTTCTTGAACGGTAAGGAAAGCCGTGAAGCCTTTGACGCTGCGATGCTTTGGCAGTTGGTCGAATTTTTCAATCGTGTCGAAATCTGTCTCAAGGACATCCCCAGAACTGCGGTGAACCTTCGCAATCATCTCTGGCAATTTGTGATAGGTCTGCGGACCCAACACCATATCAACGACGGGCGCGCGGCGCATAATCTCTGCACCTTCGGCTTGCGCGACACAGCCCGCGACGGCCACCTTCATGTCGGGTTTGTTTTGCTCTTTATGTTTGCGAATGCGGCCCAGCTCTGAATAGACTTTCTCAGCGGCTTTTTCTCTGATGTGGCAGGTGTTGAGAATGACAAGGTCCGCATGGTCAGGCGTGTCGACAGGGGCATAGCCAATCGGGGCCAAGACATCGGCCATCCGTTCACTGTCATAGACATTCATCTGACAGCCATAGGTTTTGATGAAAACTTTTTTGGTGTTTGCGGGCGCAATAACGTCGGGTTTGGCTGCGATGATCGCAGGGGTGTCGACGTCACGGGGCGCGGTTGTATCGCGAGGTGACATAGTAAGCTCCATTATGTGTTGGCGGGCCTATAGGCGCGCCGAGGCGTTTGGGCAAGGTGGTCTGGACACAGCGGGTAAATTGTGACTATATAACAATATGAAAGCGATCCTGCCTCTTTGTCTTTTAGTTTGCGTGCCGCAAATCAGCTCTGCGCAAGTCAACGCGGTCACCACAACGATTGCCCCAATCAAAACGGACATGCGCGTCCTAGCTGAAGTTATAGAGGTTGAACGCCACCCCGAGGGAGATCCGAAATATAGCTTACTCCGCATCGAAAGCATTTTCAGAGGCGACGACTTTCGAAAGCCGCCCGCCCCGATCACAATCAAGGTTCGTCACGCCCACCGTGACTTTGAACTCTTTGAGGGGGAACATGTTTTGGATCTAAAGAAAACATATGACAGAGGTGAGTGGTATCTCGAACGCTCCTCACATGGCGAGACAGTTGATGCTGCGGAACGACAGAGGCAGGCAGATTCTCAAAGGCGAAAAGAGGAAGCCAAATGGTGCCGCTGGCCCGTCGAACGTGAACTCTGCTATCAAAAAATCAAGATGGCCTATGACGCCGAAATCTTTGTTGGTAGCTTTCAGCTGGATAACGCAGAGGTCTGCAAGCAATATATCCCCCAATATAATGCAGACTTCCGTTCGATTACGCTACCGTGAAAACCAAATTAGATCTGTGTGATGAATAACCTAATGCGATGTCGCCTATTTCCAATATTCTTACTTGGCATTCTTGCAAGCAAGCAAGCCACAGCCTCATCGTACTATTGCGACTGGGCCTCGACAGATACGCCTGAGAAAGGTGAAATTCTTGCGTTGGTTTCACCTGTACCAGAAGCCGAACAAACCGAATTTGAAACAACAAAATTGAGGGTGTGGAAACTCTATAGAGGAGAAGCAGATCAACATATATTCGTTCCCAATTGGTCATTTTTTGACTTCTGGGAAATTGATATAAAGGACACATTAGGAACTCAGAACTACAAAAAAATAGCAATGCCTATGCAAAGAAATAAAGACGGAAGTTACACTAACATATGCCGTTTGGGATATTCAGAGAGTGATATCGATCGTTTTCTTGATAGCGATACTCCATTTGGAAGTAATGAATTGTGCTTTCAAAAAATCAAGCAGGCCTATGACGCCGAGGTTTTTGTCGGGAGCTTTCAGCTTGATGACACTGATGTCTGTGAGAGATTTATCCCGATATATGATGCAGAATTCCGTATTTCCCCGCGCCCGTAAAGTAATTGGAAAATAATTATGAAATCAAGTATCGCGTTTTTGACCACCCTCCTCACCTTCGCTTTTTCTAGCGTAAGCTATGCCTGCTCATGTTCACAAGCAGGCGGTTGGGTTAGCAAAGTTGCGGAAGGCAAAACTGTCGCTTGGGCGCGGCCCGTGCAGAGCACCTGGCTAAGCGACCAAAGTGGAAGGCTATCAAGCGGAAATGTCGAAACTCAGTTTGAGGTCTTGGACGGATTTTCACGAATCTCTGAAACGACAATAACCGTTCGGCACAGGAACGACGGCGCGGCTTGTGGTATCTATCCGACCTTAGGTCGTTCGGATTTAATCATCGCGTATGATTCACGTAACTCACAAGAATATTTGGCCACTAATTCCTGCACGATGAATTCTATCGACTCGATCACACTCATTAAATACCTCGAAATGGGTGAAGATACCTATGTGCCAAGTTTTTGGAAGTGTGAGCAGCAAAAGGATGACGGTATATCGCTTGAGGATAATTGTGAGTATCTTAGTGAAGAAGCAGAAAAGCAACGGCGTGATGATTACGTTGCATTTATGAAAAAGAAGCGTCTTGAACTCCCAACGGAACCCTAGCCCGCAACGCCTCAATCTCATCCATATTTTTATCTAATTGCCGCCATGCCTTTTTCAGCATTTTCCGCAAGCGCGGTTTCAAATGCGGTAGGGCCGCTTCCATTGGTAAGTTCTTTATCCGCATAAACAATGCCGTAGCGAAGACCATATCAGCTTCGGGGAGGTAGCCTGCGCCTTGAGCTTGCCAACCTTGCGTATCGCCATTCGCGAATTGCGAGAATTCAAACCGCGTATTCGCAAGGAATATACCATAGCCCATATAAATAGCGGTAAGGTCAGTGAAGAGTTCATATAAATTGGAGTCAACATCTAAGAGATCACTAGACCGATGCTGGAACGAAATATCGCGAGAGCGATGATGGAGTGCATGGGATAATTCATGCGCAAAGGTCGCGACGAGTTGCGTCGGCTTATCCTCTAATCCCGTATCATATCGTATGATTTCTCGGGCTTGGTTAAATATGCCGGGTATCCGTTGATAGGTTCCGCACGCCATTTCGCCTGCGCTTTGGACCATCGCCACCCCACCAAGAGAGGTGGCTGGGCGCCCTTCGTGACCTTCTAATTCAAACGTATCGCGGACGTTGAACCCGAACTGTTCTCGGATAAGACCAAAAATATGTTGAGCCTGCGTTCCGTAGTCTTTTTTGGACGACGGGAAAAATTCAGGCGTCGGAAGAAATAAGGTTCGATTTTCCAGCCCCGGTTCTTTTTCCAAATGATCAATCAACAGTGCAAAGTGATCAAACTGCCACGCCGCAACTTCAGGGTCGATGAGATTGCGCCCAAACATTTTAGGCTTCAGGTTTTATTTTTCGTCCGTAGAGTTCCATGCGGTGATCGACAAGTTCGTAACCTAGTTCCTTAGCGATTTTCTCTTGGAGTTTTTCGATCTCTTCATTGACGAATTCGATGACGTCACCTGTTTGCACATCAATCAGATGATCATGATGGTCGCCTTCGGCGAGTTCATAGCGCGCGCGACCATCGCGGAAATCATGGGTTTCTATAATGCCCGCTTCGTCAAATAATCTGACCGTGCGGTACACCGTTGCGAGGGAAATTTTCGGGTCATGCTGGCTCGCGCGGGTGTAGACTTCTTCCGCATCGGGATGGTCTGTCGCCTCAGATAGGACCTTGGCGATAATCCGCCGTTGCTCCGTCATGCGAAGGCCGCGTTCAATACATCGAGTTTCAAGAATACTGGTCATCTGTAATCAATAGGCCGCGACGCACGTGCCGTCTAGCACTCTCATTCATTTAACCCTGATGGGGTTTATAGTTTTTTAGACAGGGTCATAACTTCTTAGACAAGGTCAGCGCCGCAACGCGACCCTTTTCGCGGCGGTAATATCCCGGGCGACGGCCCACAGGCACAAATCCCGTGTAGCGATAGAGCGCGATTGCCGCGTCATTATCTTCGGCGACCTCAAGGAAAAACTCGGTAATCCCGCGCGCACGCAACATGGGGAAAACCTGCACTAACATCGCACGCGCTAAGCCTTGACGACGCGCAGAGCCAGCCGTCGCGATAGTCAGGATTTCAGCTTGGTCCGCGACGACGGAAAGGATCAGAAAAGCGGCAAGGGCGCCGTCTTTTTCGAGACCCAAACACATATCCTTTTGAACATGCGCCGACATTTCCAAAGCCGGCCAGCCTCCTCTTCCCATGGGCGGAGCAAAGCTTTCGGCGTGAATAATCGCCATAGCGCGGGTATCCCGCGCCGTAAGTTTACGCGCGGGAGGCGCTTGCGCGGGTGTTGGCATCAAAGTGATTTACCACCGGGGAGCTTTGCATCGGGGCCGCGCGAATAGAGGGGCTCGGC
>CALHXF010000058.1 GCA_938040095.1 uncultured Caulobacterales bacterium | reverse complement strand
TATTCTGGTGACGATAGCCTGTTTTTCAAATTTGGGCCTGACGCGCCTGAGAATATGCTGGCCTATTCTGAATTTGACGCCACGCCGAATTACAAATCTTTTCGCAAAGATTGGGAGGCTCACCGACAAGACTTCACGGCTACGGGCCGTCCTTTTCTTTGGCGAGATGAAAAGGGCAAAGGCATATTAGGCACGTTTGAATATCTGGCCAAAGCAGGAGCAAATTCCGTCTCTATGTTACTCTGGAACACTGGCGGAGATGACCGCAACGTCTTCCCTCACCTCTTGGCGGTTGACGCGGATGACTATGTTTCCATGAAGCCCAAGAAACAATGGGAGTCTGGTGTTATTCAAGACAGGTTTGACGTGTCCAAATTGGAACAGTGGAAGCGAACATTCTTATATGCCGACTCACTGGGCATCCATTTGCATTTCAAACTTCAGGAAACAGAAAACAATCTATTTATGGATGACGGTGCGCTCGGGCGCACACGAAAGCTCTATATCAGAGAAATGATGGCGCGTTTCGGGCACATGCTAGCGCTGAGTTGGAACATAGGCGAGGAGAACGTCCAGCACCCCGGCGATATTCGCCATATGAAAAAATACATTGCCGCTTATAATATCTACAACCACCCTATCGTTCTACACAGCTACCCCGACCAGAAAGAGCGGTATCGCCCGTTTCTGGGGGCTAACTCCGATTTAAACGGACTAAGTCTGCAGGGCCGCCAGGATGACTACTCAGACCTTCGCAGCGACGTCGTAGGCTGGGCGAACACCGTCAAACTCTCAGGCAAAAATTTAGTTCTATCATATGACGAGCCGGGCCGCGCGGATGGCGGGGCAACGGTGGATATTGACTATCCCGACGCATTGCTGCCCTCGAAGCGAGAGATCACTATTCCCGCAAAACAGTTCCTGCGCGATGCCCTTTGGAATGCTCTGACAGCCGGCGCGAGCGGTGTGGAAGCTTATTATGGATATAAAACGGGATGCAGTGATTTAGACTGCCAAGATCACCGGACACGCGCGAGCCTTTGGCGCGGCGGAAAACACGCTTTGCATTTCTATCAGAAATATGTGGGCGAAAAAGCCTTGGACATGCGGGCAAATGATGATGTGACCGTCGCCACCGACGACTATGTTTTCGCTAATCCAGGCGAGTTTTACGTGATTATCCCGGGCGCCGAGGATGTCCAGCTGCGGCTTGCGGGGATGCAAGGCAAATACATCGTTGATTGGTATGATCGCGACTTGGGAGGCAAGTTACAAAAAGGATCAAAGCCGTTTGTTCTCGGCGGCGCAAGCTCCATAACTGACCGAAATCGCAGGCGGCAGGGACCGTCAGCCGTTTCACTCGGTAACCCGCCATCAGGCGGAAGTGGACAATGGGCTATTATGGTGACGAGGTCTGGAGAAAATGACATTCGCGTTGAAGCGGAAGATTTCGTCACGCAGCGGCTCACAGATAAACGAAAATGGTGCCGAAATAAGGACTGCCCTGCAGACTGGCAAAACATTACGCTGGGAACAGAAGATTATATCGCCATTACGCCCGACACACGATTGTCCCATGATGACCGCTTGGTCCGGGGGGAAAACTTCACGAACGAGCCAGGCAAGATGGCGGTTATCTCCTATGATGTTGACTTCCCGATGGCAGGTCGATGGTATGTGTGGGTGCGCACGTTCAGCAGAGGTAGCGAAGATAATAGTGTTCATGTTGGCTTGAATGGAGACTGGCCTGAAAGCGGCGCGCGGATGCAATATTGCCCCGGCCGCAACCAGTGGTATTGGGACAATCGTCAACGCACCATTGAAGACCATTGCGGTGTCATTGGCGGAATATGGATAGATGTCCCCTCAGCTGGTCAACACAGCGTAGAATTTTCAATGCGCGAAGATGGTTTTGTTATGGACGCGTTTTATCTCACGCTAAGTAGCCGAATGCCCGCCATCCTTCAAAAAGAGAATGATCAATCTAAATCCACTGAGATGAGAAAATACCATGAATAGACGTGATATTTTGAAAAATATTGGAGCTACGGGGGCTGGAAGTGTTGCCCTTACCGCCGCTGGTTGTGCAGGGGGAGAAACGTCAAGCGCATCGTCTAAACTCGATTTCAGGGATGCCTCTTTTTCCCCGTCACAACGGGCAAAAGCGCTCATCTCTAAAATGACTCTTGAAGAAGCCGCCGCTCAATTAAATTGCCCCCGCGCCGCCGATGTCATGGCTGACCCGGATACTTTCCAATCTAATCACCCCTATTTCGAATTTGGTATTGGCGGCGTTTACTCCGCTAGTCTAGATGCGGGACCTGCAGAGAACGCGCGGGCCGTCATAGCATTACAAGAGGCTGTTATTGAGCGTAGCAGATTTGGTATCCCTGCCTTTATCTTCGAAGAATGTCTTGCTGGCTTATTGGCGACAGGGGCAACTCAGTTTCCGCAAGCAATGGCCATGGCCTGCGCCTTTAACCCCGTCTTGGTCGAAAAAGTTTTCAGTGCCACAGCGGCGGAGGCCCGGTCGCGCGGGTCGCAGGCCTGCTTCTCTCCCAATATAGATGTCTGCACAGACCCGCGTTGGGGACGCTCAGAAGAAACTTGGGGCGAAGATCCTTATGTGATTTCGAAATCCGCGAATGCTATTATCAAAGGCTTGCAAGGCGAGAAATCCGACTATTTGGCCGAAGATAAAATGGCCGTTAGCCTCAAACATTATGCCGGATATGGCCAAGGTATCGGTGGTCGCAATTTTGCGCCCTCTCATATCGGCCCCGTCGAACTTCAAAATGTGACACTCGCCCCCTTCAGAACAGCCGTGAAGGATTCCGGTGCAATCGGCCTCATGGCCTCACACGGAGAGATTGACGGTGTTCCTGCTCATGCAGATGTCACGCTTTTGGATGACACGCTTCGCCGAGATTGGGGTTTTGATGGATATGTAGTCTCCGACTGGGACGACATACGCCGTATCTATAGCCTTCACGGCGTAGCGAGCTCAGAAGCTAACGCGGCAATCATGGCCTTGAAGGCTGGTGTTGATATCGAGCTTGCAAATAATGGTGTTTACATGATGCTACCACAGCTCGTACGCGACGGTAAAGTGAGTGAGAGCTTCGTGCGACGCGCAGCCGAACGCATCTTGCGCGCGAAGTTCAAATGCGGGCTTTTTGACATGCCATTGGCCAAACCTGACCTCGCGGAACAACTCGCTCGCAGTACGCCGCATAAAGCCCTCGCGCGCCAAATGGCCGAAGAATCAGTGGTTCTGTTAAAGAATGAAGGCAATCTCTTGCCGCTGAACCCAGAGAAAAAACAGCGCATCTTAGTTGTAGGGCCTAATGCCGCCTCGGTGCATCTCGGCGGTTATTCTCCAAAACCTCATCAGGGTGTCAGCTTGCTCGAAGGTATACGGGACTATGCATCAGGCCGTGACATTGAGGTCGTCTATGCCGCCGGCTGTAAAATCACTGTTGGCGGTGAAGGCAATAATGAAATCGAAACAGATGCGGATGATACTGCACAGTTTGCCGCCGCAGAAAGTAACCAAACACTAATCGCCGAAGCGGCGGCTATGGCAAAGAACGTTGATGCAATCATATTAGCGGTTGGCGGTAATGAGCACACAGCCAGAGAAGCCTATTTCGCAGGTGACTCTCGCGGTGACCGAGATGACATCGATTTGTTTGGCGATCAGAACAAGCTTGTCGAAGCGCTATCTGAAACTGGCAAACCTATGGCAGCCGTCTTAATACATGGGCGTCCATTGTCCCCTCAATTGCTTGCCGATAAATGCCCCGCAATACTCGATGCCTTCTATCCTGGTGAAGAAGGTGGACATGCCCTTGCGAGACTCTTGTTTGGCGAGATTAATCCCAGCGGTAAGTTACCCGTTACATTGGTTCGAAATGTGGGCCAAATTCCGGGGTTTTACTACCAACAACCCACAGGGCGGTTCCGTAATTATGTCGCCTCTGACTCATCCCCGCTATTCCCATTTGGGCATGGACTGAGTTACACAAGTTTCCACGTTAGCGCGCCGCAAGTTCAAAGCGCAGAAGTGTCCGTGAGTGGTGAGTTTAAGGTTACCGCCCGTGTGAAAAACACCGGACGTCGGTTTGGTCAAGAGGTCGTTCAACTCTATATCCGAGATGAAATCGCAAGCCGTGCCAGACCTATAAAGCAACTTCGTGGTTTTCAGAAAATCGCATTGGAACCCGGCGAAGAGCGCCAATTTGAGTTCACCCTCGGACCGGAGGATTTTGGCTTTTATGATGCGGATGGAAAGTTACTTTTGGAGCCCGGTAACCTGAAAGTAATGGTCGGTACAAATAGTCAAGAGCTGAAAAGCGTGACCGTGGCGCTGACATAACCAGTTAAAGACTTTGTGCTATCTTTTCCAAACAGTAAAATACTATTTTACAACAATCACGTCTATATCATGTTCGTTAAGCATCTTCCGGGCTTCTTTGGAAATACTTGCATCTGTAACGACAGTATCAATAGCTTCTAAGCCGCAAACGGAAAGACTTGCCTTGGCTTCGAACTTAGAGCTGTCTGCCAACAAAATGACCTTATCTGCTCTGCTAATAAGTTGTTGTTCATTTTGAACCAAGAGTGGATCGGTCTGCATGAGGCCTCGTGCCGTAACAGCTTGCGCACCAATAAACAGTTTCGTGGCAGAAAATTTGTCAACAATGCCGTGACTATAAGGGTCCAGCACAAGGGCTTGTTCCTGAAACACCTCGCCGCCTGCAATCAAAATACGAAGTTTGGGCCGCCCCAATAATGAATTCATTATAGGTATAGACGTCGTCAGCACCATAAGGTTTTTCGCCTTAATATGCTGGGTCATATAAACCGTTGTTGATCCTCCATCAATAATGACTGAATCATTGTCTTCTATCATTGACGCAGCTTTTTCACCGATGGCCCGCTTCTCTTTAATGTTTACCGCGAGATTGTCTTCTTGGTGTAACTGACCTGAAAGACCGAAATAAGGATCCCCGAGCGTTGCGTTGGGTTCAACCGCGATAGCACCGCCCCTCACACGACGGAGACGCCCTTCAGTATGTAATTCGTTTAGATCTCTTCGGATTGTAGCTGGTGAAACAGATAAAGTGCTTGAGAACTGTTCTACGGAAGTCACTCTGGATTCATGCAACATATCAATGATACGATTCCAGCGCTCGTGGATAAAAAGTTTATCGCCTTCGGCGCGATCATTGTCTTGCTTGGAGACAGCCATACCTTACCCTTCGCCAACCCGAACTATCAATCCTCATCTAGACATAGGGAACTAGGGTCAAACTCCTAACTTTACCAGAGAAATCAGCATTCTGCGACGAACAGCCTATTTGAGATATCGAATAAAACTCTCATCCAATTGTCCTAGCGAACCAATTCCCGCTAAAATCATGTCCCGTTCCACAGCTTCCGCAATTTGCGAGACAACCTGAACTGCGCCTGCGGTTCCAAACGCCGCGAGCCCAAACAGATAAGGCCTGGCAAAACTGACGGCCGTTGCGCCGAGAGCAATCGCTTTCAAAACGTCAGTGCCTCTTCGGACTCCCCCATCTACAACCAGGTCGGCCTCAGAGCCGATGGCCTGGCGCACGTCTTGGACGCAGTGGATCGGCGCCGGAGAACAACCCAATTGCCTACCGCCATGATTAGATAGTGAAATCGCATTAAAGCCTGTCTTAACCGCACGTATGGCATCATCAGACCTCGCAACACCTTTTATCATTGCCGGACCATTCCATTCCCCCAGAAGCCATTCTGCATCGTCCCACGAAAAATCAGCGCTCAGCTGAGAGGCCACAAATTCATTTAGGCTGACGGCACTCGTATCCTCAGCCAAATTCGCATATTTCACGCTTGATTTGGTAACATAATCGAGTGACCAAAGTGGCGCATTTAATGCGTGCCAAATCTGTTTGGGGCCAAGCTTCGGAGGAATTGTGAAACCATTTCGAGGATCGCGCTCACGATTCCCTGTAATCGGGAAATCGACTGTCAAAACCAACGCAGTATATCCGGCCTTTTTGGCTCGAGCTAACATCTCTTTGACAAGAACTCGGTCCTTCCAAACATAGAGTTGAAACCATTTCGGACCACGTGTCAGTGCGCTGATTTCTTCTATCGACCTAGATGAAAGCGTGGATAAACAATAAACCGTTCCGACCTTTTCAGCGGCTTTGGCTGGGCCGATTTCACCATCAGTATGAAATAAACGATTGCCCGCGGCTGGCGAAAGAATAAATGGAACGTCTAATTTTTGGCCCATGACTTTCGCGGACATGTTAGGCTTATCGACCCCTGACAGCACGCGATGAGCTAACCTATAGTCATGGAAGGCGCCCTGACCCTCGAAGCGTGCAATCTCGTCATCAGCCCCCCCGTCGATATAGTCAAAGACCATCTTGTGCGTCCGTCGCCTGGCTGCATTGCGATAATCTTCAACATTTAGGCAATCGGAAAGTCGGCCGGGAAACATAACCTTTTAAACAATACCTGAAGAAGGATTTGCACTAGCAGGTCTCTTGGTTTCTAGTTTATCGCGATAATTCAACGACCGATAGAACCCAATTGGATCGATAGCACCTCCCGTTTTAAACCGGGCCATAGTCAGGATTGGCGTCACATCCGTTTGATACGCGGTTTTCAAGCATTGGCTTGCCATCATCGCATCATTTTCATCCTGATATCCCTCAAGCTCCGCCCGATCAATCAATAGAGCTTGGACATAAGATCGTTGAACGGCAATCGCTGAAGTTGCAAGGCTTTCAATAGGATCGGTCATATTGTGGGACTGATCCAACATATATTCAGGCTTAAATTTCTTTGCGCCGCGATGTTCCGCATCAATCAACTCATTGAAAATCAAAAATTGCTGGAACGGATGAAGCGATCCACTGTCCAAATCATCATCACCATATTTACTGTCATTAAAGTGAAAACCAGCCAGTTTTTCAAATTGTATTAGGCGTGCAACAATCATTTCTATGTTCACGTTCGGGGCGTGATGCCCGAGATCCACCAATGAAAAACATTTTTCGCCTAAGTGCTGAGCAGCCAAAATATTGCTGCCCCAATCCTGTATAACGGTAGAGTAGAAACTTGGCTCGAACATTTTGTGCTCGATGAACATACGCCAATCATTTGGAAGGGCGCTATAGATCTCTTCCATAGACGCTAAATAACGCTCGAACTGTATTGTGAAATTTGATTGGCCTGCAAAATTACTGCCGTCCCCCACCCATACTGTGAGTACATCAGAGCCAATCGCCTTTCCCCATTCTATACAATCAATGTTATGAGCTACGGCTTGATCACGCGTAGATTTATCAGAATGAGACAAGCTGCCATATTTATAGGAATGAGCCTGACCCATTTGATCTTGAAACGTGTTAGAGTTTACCGGGCCAAATGTGAGACCGTGGTGATCGGCAGCAGCTTTAACCTCGCCCATGTCGTCAACAACGTCCCATGGGAAATGCGGTGAAACCTCGCCTGTAATTCTGACAAGCTGATTGATGACAGAACAGTCTTCTAATTTTTCGAATATATTTCGAGGCTCTGATTTTCCAGGGAAGCGCGCAAACCGCGTCCCGCCAGTTCCCGCCCCCCAGCTCGGAACCGCAACCGCAAAATTCATTGCCTTATTCAAGACATGATCAATATCAATGCCGCGTCTGGACAATTGAGCCCCTAAGGTATCAAAGTCAGACACCAAGCCTTGTTCATGCTCAGCGTTTGCCTCAGCAATTCTGTTCTTAGCGATCATGATTTTGCTTTCTTAATTCCTACGCTTAGCGCGTGAATGAAGGCGCGTGCCCTGCATCGACATTGATGATATTTCCCGTTGATTTCGAAGACGCCTCAGATGCGAAGAAATATATCGCTTCAGCAATGTCTTCGGGAAAAACAGAACGCTTGAGAAGGCTGCGTTGACGATACATATCTTCTAGTTCGAGTTCAGACATTTTGTATGCGTCAGCCCGCTCCTTCTTCCAGCCGCTGTTCCAAATTTTGGACCCTTTTAATACTGCATCTGGGTTCACAACATTGCATCGTATACCCAAAGGCGCGCCCTCCAGCGCAACGGCGCGTGAAAGCTGAACTTCAGCCCCTTTCGCGGTGCAATAGGCAGAGGCTCCCGTTGACGCGACCAAACCATTTTTACTCGCAACAAAGACAACGCTACCTCCGATATCCTGCGCCTTCATAACTTTGAACGCTTCGCGGGATACTAAGAAATAACCCGTCGACAAAATATCCATCGTTCTGTTCCATAGTTTCAAAGTGGTATCTTCCAATGGAGCTGAACTCGCAATACCGGCATTGGGTACAAGTATATCGACCCCGCCAAATTCTACGGAGCAATTTTCCAAAGCTTGGATGACACTCTTCTCATCCGTCACATTACAAATTGTTGTCCGGACAACATCCGCGGAGAACTCGCTGGACAATTCTTCAACTTTTTCAGCTAGGGATTTCTCATCAATATCCGCTAACATAACGCAAGCGCCTTCACGCAAGAGCCTGTGAGCAGTCTCAGAGCCAATCCCTCCTGCTCCGCCGGTGACAAAGGCGACACGCCCTGCTAGGGATTTAGGCTTCGGTTGACGCTGGAGTTTGGCCTCCTCCAACAACCAATATTCGATATCAAAAGCCTCTTGTTCGGGGAGGCCGATATATTTGTCGACGCCATTTGCTTCACGCATGACGTTTATGGCGTTGACGTAGAATTCCCCTGCGATCCTTGCCGTTGCTTTATTCTTCGCAAAGGTCATCATACCGACGCCAGGAATTAAATATACAATGGCGTTGGGATCACGAATAGCCGGGCTATTAATTCGTTTGGACCGCTCATAATATCCTCTGTAATCTTCTCGATAGGCTTCAAGTTGATCATCCAATCCCTCGAGAACTCTTTCGATTTCTTTTTCTCGATTTTTTGCAGTGGGTTTAAAATCAATCACTAAAGGCCTGATTTTTGTTCGCAAAAAATGATCAGGGCAAGATGTTCCAAGAGCCGCTAATGGTTTCAAATTCTTTGAATTTACGAATTGAAGAATTTCCTTTGAGTCATTGAAATGACCAATTTTCATTTGATCGCCTGTAATCTTACCACGAATGATCGGCATCAATGAAGACGCGACATGATGGCGGGCCGCAGTCGGTAAAGATTTCTGGTATTTCATACCCCCAAAGGCTGGCTTTTTATTATTCTTTTCCAACCAATCAGCTGCCAACTGAATAATTTCGAGTGTTTTGAGATAGCAGTCTTTAGACGTGTCACCCCAGCTAAAAAGCCCATGACCCTCAAGGACGATACCTTCCATTTCAGGATTCGCTGTCGCCATTTCACCTAACTTCAGTCCCAAATCAAACCCCGGACGCTGCCAAGGCAACCAGCCTAATCGTCCTTTAAAAACTTTCTTCGTAAGGTCTTTCGAGTTTTTTGTGCAAGCAATTGCGATCACTGAGTCGGGATGCATATGATCGACATGCTTATGCGGAATGAATGAATGTAAAGGGGTGTCAATAGAGGCAGCACGTGGATTTAAATTAAATGTACAATGCGGCAAGTATCCCACCATTTCATCTTCATGCTCTAGGCCGCGATACAAACCTTCAAGGGCATGAAGCTTTTCTAAATAAAGCGTAGAAAACCCATCAAGCTTAATTGAACCAAGATCGCCCCCTGAGCCTTTGACCCACATGACATCTGCCATTTTCCCTGTCAGAGGATCCTTTTGACGTAGCTTAGAAGAGGTATTTCCACCTCCAAAATTAGTGACCCTCAAATCTGACCCTAAAAGATTTGACCGATATTGAAGCTTTTCGGGCCCACTCATTCGTTTTGCCCGCTTATCGTCCCATAAATTTTTTAATTTGGCAGACATAGGGCGTCCCATTCCTTATTTAGCAGCGTTGTAGTCATAACATTTGCATTTTGATCGCTAAATGGTGTAACCCTGACTTCAATCAAATTCAATCACTTATATTCATAAGAAATCACATCTGACAGATAATTTTGGAGCTTGGAGCACGAGATGCTCAAGACCGGATATTTACCGCCGAAAAAGGGGATTCCCCGTGGACAATACAAGCAAACATGTTCTCGTCTTCGACATTGGCAAGACACATGTGAAAGTCTCAGTCCTTAATATGGCGGGCAACGAACTTTATCAAAACCGTACATCAAACAGAGTTCTTCAAACCAGCCCGTATCATAGCTATGATGTCGATGGGATATGGGAGTGGTTTAAGAACGAATTGTCGGAGGTATCATGTCATTTCTGCATTTCTTCTATCAGCATCGCAACCCACGGGGCGGCCGCGGCATTAATCAATTCAAAAACAGGAAAGCTTTTACTTCCCATAATGGATTACGAATTTGATACCTATCCGGATGATCTTCCCGACTACCTGGCTTTTCGTCCAAAAGTAGAAGAGACAGGCAGTCCGTTACTTCCAGCAGGGCTTAACCTAGGAAGACAGTTAAATTGGCAATGCAATCTGCTTTCTCAGCAACAAAAAGAAAACGTAATATTGCTGATGTATCCACAATTTTGGGCTTGGAAACTATCAGATGAATTT
>CALHXF010000057.1 GCA_938040095.1 uncultured Caulobacterales bacterium | reverse complement strand
CGGCAATCATCTTGCGCTTTGTGTCATAATCTTTGTCGAGGAATAGCTCTGTGTTCTCCATCCATTCGTCCGGCAGTTCAAAGTCCATCGCGCGAACTTTGACCGCATCAGTGATGTTCTTGATCGCGCGGCCCGTGAAACGCGGGTCAGCCTCTTGGATGCCTTTGAGGTAAGTGCCGAGTTTTGCAATCGTATCGAGCTTGCCGACTGATTTATTCACGGCATCAAAGACGATTTCGAGGCCTTCTTCTTTTGGACGCGCATAGGAGTCATAACTCGCGGCGACGGCTTTTTTGATCTGTTGCGCCGAGAATAGCTCATGATCGCCAACAGGGATGTCATGGTTCTTGCCCATCAACAGATGCAGGATATCAATATAGTCGTCACGGCTTTGCGGGCCATCGACGAGGAAGCGGGCCGCCGCGCGTTGACGCAATGCATCATCGACATTTTCAGGGTAGTTCGAGAACATGCCGAACGTACAGTTCCCGCGCACAACGGTATTTGCGCCCGCGAAGCTTTCCATCAAGACGGCTGTAATTTCGAGCTGGCCCGCCGAAGATTGACGATCCCCGCGTTTACCCGCGAGTTGGTCAATATCGTCAATGGTGCCAAAGCCGATGACATTGGGATCAATGATCTGCTGGATGAAGGCCTTGGCGTTCTGTGCAGATTTACCCTGATAGCTGTCGATACTATCGGTGCTGAGGTTGGCATAGCGGAAGGGGTATCCGGCATTGTTGCAATAGTCATTTACCAGACCTGCCATCATTTGGATGAGCGTCGTTTTACCCGTACCCGGCGCGCCGTCGCCCATGAAGGTAAAGATGAACCCGCCAAGGTCGGCAAAGGGGTTGAGCTTGCGCTCGAAGTCATAGGCCATCAGCATTTTGGACAGCTTCATCGACTGGTATTTCGCGATGTGGTTACCGACGACTTCGTTCGGCTTCTTGAACGTCATGGTGAGTTTGGTCGATTTCGCACGGCTGGAGGCTTCGAAACCACGGATTTCAAAATCATCTTCCTCAACGCGGTAAGCCACCGATGTGAACGCCTCAAGGCGGGGTAAATTCGCAGCACGTAGGGCGGCTTTCTCCATCAACTGCTCGAGGAAGGCCGTGACGGTCGGGATGAGTTTGTCATCACTATCGGCGAACACGGCGAGATCTTGATCCAGCTCCCAGAGCGCACCCGTCAGGGCGAGCTGCGGATTATCCGTCAGGATTTCTTCGACATCGCCCACATCCACTGAGAGCTCAGATGTCTCATGCATGGTCGACAGTAAGAAGCTCGCCATATTGGCAAAGACATGCATCGCGATAACGGAACTGGCCGCGAGACCTTCGTTAAATTCAACTTTTTTCGATGCAGGCAATTTGCCTTGCATATTGGTCTTCATCAGCGCGGATAATCCTGTCGCATCTGTATATTGATCAACGACGGTCAAAGAGGTCGCCAAAGCGCGGCGTAACCCATGCAGCACGCCCGCCTGAACGGGGCTCATCAACGCGTCATCCTCGTCTGTGGCTTCGACGCGGGCAATGATATTGACCCCTTCCGCACGCACCGTGGAGGCCGTGACAAGACCTGGTGTGGTCGAGCGGAAACGGCGACGTGTCGTACCTACGCCGGGTGACTTCGCGGCAACGGCTTCGATATCCTTGGGCTTAGCCAGTCGTGGCGTGTGATCAAACCCATCCAGTAAAGATTGCGCAGCGGGAACTTTCTCGCGGATTGCGGTTTCTTTGATTTCCATGAGGTCAGAGGCAGTCGACATTTAATAAATCCTAGGTGTAACTTAGTATTTTGGCATTTTGGCCAACGACATATTTTCGGACGCCATCAAAGGCGACGGCATGATTTTCTTCCATCACTTGGAACGCGCGATGAGGCAGGATAAGCGCGCGGGTCACATTGGTGACGCCATCTGTTTTCCCAGCTAACTCAAACGCATCCAATTTGTAAACTTCACGCGGGGCCTGTTTAAACACCCCTACTTTTTTCCATTCCTGCCCGTCGGAGATCAAGGTCTCAACGGTCCACGCCAACGCCCAATCCAGACCTTCTTCGCCAACGGCACCCGCAAGAACTTCACGGATTGGACCGTGCTGCTCTGTAAACGCGTGACTGTGCATCGGACCCAAATGGAACCGTCTCAGGCTCTTGGGGTGCAAACCATCAAAGTCTTCGTCAAAGCCTTTCGCAATCGTCAGAAGCTTTAATTCCGAGAGCGCTTGCGCCATCAAGGCGTCCTGCACACGCGGCCAGCGACGTTCATCATTCGGCAAAGCGCGCGACGCCGTATCATCGACAACCATCAAATATACGACGGGTATATTCGTCTTTGAATCATAGCTCGCCCAGTGAATAATGTAGCGACGCTTTCTGCGCTCTAAATCTTTACCCACCCAGATAATTTGCGGATGATTCTGTGAGAGAAACAAATTCTCATTTACCAGCGTCTCGTAATAAATACGTTGCGCGAGAGCATATTGCAGGGCCGTCGGCGCGGTGCGTTCCGTCAGGATATGATTGACCATATCCTTCTTGAGACGCTCTTGCTCCGGAAGCGTTTTCAGATGCTTCTTGGCCTGCGTTGTATCTGCCGCGAGTTGCAGAATTTCTGAAAAGACAGGAAAACCTGACTCCGTTTTATCGATGCTCATTTTACCCGAGTCCGCAGCGCGGTTGGTCATGAGATATTTATAAGACAGAGCCGTGAAGCTGTTATTCAGGTCACCCAAATATTGACCCAGGATTTTACCTTCGGCCTCGCCGATCAGACCCTCACCAATAGAAAGCGTCGCCACGGAACCCAGATGGGCCATGATCCGGTCGAATTTTGCAAAGTAACGTCGGGTCGCCCGCGCGCTATCCAGCACGCGGTGCGTATAGGACAGATCCACCTTAGGACGCGCCGCCTAGGGAATCTTCACCGTAAGAATTGGCATCGTGCTTCTCGACGATTTTCTCAAAACGACGCGCAAAGCGTTCGTCAGCTTTAGCTTTTTCTTCAAGAACCTTACGCGCAAAGACGATGTGTTCCTCATGAGATTCCATCATTTCCGCCATCTTATTGTTCGTCGCAGCACCAATTGCCGCCATTGCGACTTGGGCTTCTTTGTCCGTCGCCACACCGATTTCGTTGATCTTATGCGCAACATCTTGCTGTTGGGCGGTCTTCAAAGATTTGGACAAGGCGTCATAGAGGACAACACGTTGTTTCGTATCTGTGGAAAGCTTGTTGAGCAGCACCATTTGGGTTGCGATTTGGTTTTGGAGCGAGTCCATCCAGGTCTTACCCTTTTCGATATAACGCTCGAGGGTTTGGCTCTCGGACAGCTTAACCTGCTCCAACTGGGCCAATTCATTGTGACGTGAATTTAGCTTGGCTAGCTTGGCTTCTAATTTCGCGCGCTCTTTTGGAGCGGTAACGACAGCAAGTTTATTTTCCAACTCAATGAGCTGCGGATCTAACGCTGTGATTTCAGCCTTAATTTCCTCAAGTACTGAAACAGCAGCCTCACGGTCGACAAGGGTTCTCTCAAGGTTACCTTCGACTTGCGTCTTATGATGACCAAGCTCGTTCAACTGTTCTTGTAGCATAACTTGAATTGTGTTGGATTTCGCGATCAGATCTTGGAGTTTATCCTCAATCGACGCTGAACGAATGCGTTCGGAGCGTAGGCTTTCTGCCCGCTGCTTTGAGAATATTCCGACAAATTTTTCCCAACCAGTTCTAGACCGCAATCCATCAAAATCTTTGGAAAACCCCGACGTCACATCGTCCAAGCCCATGATGAGTTCGGCGATATTCGCATTCATAAGGTCTGAATGAGCATGCACGTCATCAAGAGACGCACTTTCGATATCTAAAGAGATATCTGTACCCTGGCTCATTTTAGAGCGTGCAGTATCAATACGTGCGGATAACTCGGCAATTTTACTCTGTGCGATGGCAACCTCTTTTTTGGATTGCTCGATTTGTGTCTCAAATTTTGACATAGTTGACGTTCCTCCCTTTTGCGTCTTTTCTTACTATAGACGTAAGGACGACTTTATCGATTTTCAATAAGAGGTTGCGTCGAATTTTCGAAAATCGACACGATCTCTTCCAATATATGAGCAAGCTACTCTGTTTAACAAACGGGGACCACAACCTTTCTCGCGACCCGTTAATTTTCTGTGCGCAGAACACTGCGATCCTCCCTTTTCGCGAAAATGCGACCGCACGCGAATAAAAACATTGAATAACGTGCAATTCATATTTGAGCCACATTGCAACTTTACTCTTTTTACACGGACGGGATGCAATAGTGCCTTCAGACCAAAAGTTTAAGGCAGAAGAGTATGTGCGGCATTATCGGGATTGCTGGCCGAGGCGCCGTCACGGAGCGCTTGGTCGATGGATTAAAGCGGTTGGAATATCGGGGCTATGATAGTTCGGGCATCGCCGTTCTAACGCATGGTCAATTGGCCAGACGTCGCGCCGAAGGTAAGATCGTCAATTTAGAAGCCCGCATCTCCGACGAGCCAATAGACGGTCAAATTGGAATTGCCCACACACGTTGGGCCACACATGGCTCACCGAACGAAACTAATGCACACCCGCATAAATCGGGACGCGTTGCTGTTGTTCATAACGGTATCATCGAAAATTACCTCGAGCTCCGCGCGAGTTTAGCAGACACGCGAACCTTCGAAACCGAAACGGACACGGAAGTTGTCGCGCATTTGGTAGACGTCGAACTCGCCAAAGGTCTGTCACCTAGAGACGCTTTTTCCACGACATTGAAGAAGCTCAAAGGGGCTTATGCGTTCGGCCTCATCATAGATGATAATCCGCACGAAATTTTCTGCGCCCGCGCAGGATCACCTCTGGCTTTAGGAATTGGCGACGGCGAACATTTCCTAGGTTCTGACGCAATGGCGATGGCCCAGCTGACGAACAAGTTGATCTATTTAGAAGAAGGCGATTGGGCGATTATTAAACCTGAAGGCTTCGAGATATTTGACGAAATTGACCAAAGCGTCACCCGCGACGTCACAGTCATCAGCGGTGGTCCCGCTATGGCAGAAAAAGGAAACTACGGGCATTTCATGCTCAAGGAAATTTACGAACAACCAGAGACCGTGACACGCACACTTACGAATTATCTAGACGCCTCACGTCAAAAACCGGCGATGCCAGCGGAACTAGACTTTAAAGCTTTTGACCGCGTGATCATCATCGCCTGCGGGACAGCTTACTATGCGGGTATGGTAGCGAAATACTGGTTCGAACAAGTCGCCGGAATTGCCGTTGATATCGATGTCGCCTCAGAGTTTCGCTATCGCAGACCCGTCCTGAACAAACGTTCGCTCTTTATTGCCGTCTCACAATCTGGTGAAACAGCCGATACTTTGGCCGCCCTTCGCTATTGCAAAGAACACGGATTAACAACGGCGGCCCTCGTTAACGTCATGACGTCTACGATGGCGCGCGAAGCCGATATCGCATTGCCCATCAAAGCGGGCCCTGAAATCGGAGTCGCCTCCACCAAAGCCTTCACATCGCAACTCACGGCATTGGCTGCTCTGTCATTGGCTGCCGCCACAGCACATTGCGCAATATCCAAAGCAGAGGAAAGCCGCCTGACCGCAGAGTTGTTATCTCTACCGCGTAGAATTACGGAAGCCTTAGAATTAGATGCCCACATCGAAGACGTTGCAAAACGCCTTTCGACTGCGGCTTCAGCCTTTTACCTCGGGCGAGGCAGCCAAGTACCTATCGCGTTGGAAGGGGCTCTAAAACTTAAGGAAATCTCCTATATTCACGCAGAAGGTTATGCGGCTGGCGAGCTTAAACATGGCCCGATCGCCCTCATTGAGGACGGCACCCCTGTCATCGTCATCGCACCCCATGACGATCTTTTTGATAAAACCATCTCTAACTTGCAAGAAGTTGCTACGCGTGGCGCACGTATCACATTGATCACTGATGAAGTGGGCGCGAAAGCCGCGGCTCAGATGGCGTCAGATGTGATTATTGTACCAACCAGCGACCCCTTTATTGCACCGATTATGACATCTATCGCGGTTCAGCTTTTGGCGTATCATGCGGCCGTTCATATCGGCACTGACGTTGATCAACCTCGAAATCTCGCGAAGTCTGTGACTGTCGAATAATTAGTCGCTAGATTTTGCTTTGCGGAATGGTGTCAAAAGACTCCAGATCAATCCTGACGGCGCATCATTTTGATATTCGTTCAACCCCAGAGTCAATTGACCCTTTGGGTGAGGTGTGAAGGAGCCGAAAATACGGTCCCACCAAATAACTGAAAACCCGAAATTTGAATTTGTTTCAACTTCGCGGACAGAATGATGAATACGGTGAAGGGCGGGCGTAACAATCACGAGGCGCAAAGATCGTTCTAACCAACGAGGCAAACGCACATTTGCGTGATTGAAAATCGCGCAGGCATTCAGAATTATCTCAAATATTATGACGGCTAAAACAGGCGCGCCCAATAACACCACGGCTGCCATTTTATAGATCATTGAGAGAACAATTTCAGCCGGATGAAACCGCAAACCAGAACTCGCATCCAAGTCTCGATCCGCGTGATGGACTTTGTGCAACCGCCAGAAGACTGGAACTTTGTGGAACGCGACATGTTGCCAATAGATCAACATATCAAGGATCACGACGGCTAGACTGACTTTAACCCACATTGGTAGAGTGAGGGCATTCAATATACCCCAGCCTCGGCTATCCGCCCAAAGCGCGGCTCCGACGGCAATTACTGGAAATAAAACACGGATAGTCAACGTATCTATCACGACCAAACCAAGATTAGTCGACCAGCGCCGCGCGCGACTTTGGGTGCGGGCCTTTGCCGGGAACAAAGCCTCTAATGCGCTCATCAAGATAAGCGCACCTAGAAAGATAGAAAATCTAATTTGAGCTTCGGACATTGTGCCACACTATCATAGGCTTGCGATAAATGCGTCTCACATATGCTTTACCTGATATCGCCTTAAGGTCGATTTCGACCATGCGCGTCGTGACTATTGACCCATTCGTCAGAGACCACAGCCGTGGAAAGCGAAATTTCTCCTGCTAATACTGTACCAGCAACAATTTCGCAAAATTTACCAACTTTGCCCGTGCCGTAACAATCCAACATTTCCAAACATTCGCGCTGCGTAGCCAAGCCTGTTCCGCCGCCATATGTCGCAACAATAAGGGATGGTAGCGTAATCGACCAATAGAGATCGCCATTCTCTAACAGCTCAACATAGGTCAGCCCCGCTTGGCTCTCTGCCACATTCGCAGCGTCTTGACCCGTCGCGATAAAGAGCGCGGCGAGCGCATTGGCAGCATGCAAACCATTATTCGTCGTTCCCGCATGTAAACCGCCAAGCGTGCTAACTTGGCGCGCACGGTAAAGATCGCGCGTATCACAACGTGTCATTTTCATCATGAGATCACGCGGCAATGTCACTTCCGCAACAACGCGTGCACCCCGCGAGTGAATGGTATTTAATTGACTATGCTTTTTATCCGTGTCGATCGCACCGGACAGCGTATATCGGATTTGACCCTCTACATAATTCGCCATGATCCATTTACAGGCCGTATCCGTGGCTTTGCCGCACATATTCTGACCTGCCGCATCGCCAGTCGTGTAATTGAACCGCGTATAGTGCATTTTCGCAATAGTGTAATGTTCCACGTGGGACAGTTTACCTGTACTGGTTGTGCCCTCAGCAGCTTGACGAATCCCAGTTAAATTTGCCTTGAACCAATGTCCAAAATTCCGAGCACTCCGCGCATCTGTGAAATGAAAGACCGGGGCGCGTTGCATAAAACGCTCAACAAGCGTTGTCTTTACGCCACCCGCTTCGGAAATAATGCGCATCCCTCGGGCGTAACTTGCCACCAAAGTGCCTTCAGTTGTTGCCAGCGGGACATAGAAATCACCTTGTGCATGTTCGCCATTCACACGCAGAGGCCCCGCAAGCCCGAGTGGCACCTGAGCAGTCCCAATTGGGTTTTCCAAGTTTCCGGGTAATTGCGCGGGATCCTGACTGGTGTGAGCGACATGATCAACAGAGACACCCGTGCGGTCTTGAATAAAATCATGACGCGCTTGGATCGCGGCTTGCGTGAAGTTATCATCTTTATCGCGAGGTATGGACGGAGCGCGTTCAGCGGGTATCTTAGATGTCATGCAGAAATCCTAAAGACGTCGTAGGGTTTGAAAATGGAAGCATTGGCTTGGACGTTAATTAAACAATAGCCTTGCGAGTTGTTTCTTCTGCCAACGCGTGTCGCCATATTGGCTATCGTGGAAAATTGCACGGCGGCGATAAAGTTGCGCGTCGCAATCATAGGTAAAACCAAACCCACCGTGGAATTGTATGGAACGGTCTGCGGCAAAAGAGAGTGCGCGACCTGCAGCAACTTTCGCCATGCGCGTTGCCACTTCACGTTTGCCTTGTTCGTCGAAACTATGGGCGGCGGCATAGAGAAGCGAACGGGCTTTCTCATAGCCAATATAAGCATCAACAATCGGGTGTTTCAGCGCCTGATAGGCCCCAATTAATTTTCCAAATTGCTTGCGGGTGCGCAGATATTCCAACGTATAGTCAAGACAGGTTTGCGTAGCCCCAACCAACTCGGCACTTCCCAATAAATTTCCGCAGAGATCAATATGCGCCAAAGTCACGATAGTTTTATCTGCATCCATTAAACAAGTTGCAGGTAGAACAATTCCTGCGAGTGAGACCTCATAGCTACGCTTTGTTTCATCAATCAATTTTTCACGTCGGCGTGCGGAGGCTGCAATGAGATTAGCGTCAAATACAAACAAGGACGTTTTACCGTCTAATTTAGCGCTCAAGAGGACCAATTCAGCCGCATCTAAATTTTGAACCAGTATCTTTTGACCCGATAATTTGAACCCGTCTGAGGTTTTTTCAGCGGTCGCGGTAATATCATTCAAGTCATAGGCGCCATTCAACTCGGAGAGCGCGAGTGTGGCGACCATACCGCTCGCAATTTTTGGCAAATACACCGCTTTTTGAGACTCAGTTCCACCTGTCAATAGTGCTTGAGCTACAAGTGTCGTGGATAGGAACGGCAGAGACATCATCCGACGCCCCATTTGTTCAACGACAGGCACAACTTCTGCGAGGGTCAACCCAACACCGCCGAAGTCTTCGGGGATGGCAATGCCTAGCCACCCCAAATCTGCAATAGCGGTCCAGTCGTCTTGGCGAAAACCGCGAACACCTTCCAGTTGTGCCCGTACGGTCGCAATATCGGATTTATCGCGGCAGAAATTCTCCGCGACATCCATCAATTCGACCTGCTCCTCGGTGATGCCGAGACGGCCCAAAGCTTGAGGATTAAAAGACATCAGTAACTCTTTGGTAGTCCGAGAACGTGCTCGGCAATAATATTACGTTGGATTTGCGACGTCCCGCCACCGATGGTCGCCGAAAATGCATTCAGATAGGAGCGGTGCCAGAGCCCTTTATCAAAGGCGTTTGGTTCGTCGACATAATAAGCCCCGCGCGTCCCTTGCAGAGTCAGGGCATATTGATTAATTTCTCGCGCAAATTCCGTTTTCACCAACTTATCCATCAGGGGCAAACCTGCGGGATTGTCCCGCATGAGGGGGCCAATTTTGGCACGCTGTTGGTTCAAATTCACAGCTTGGGCATCAATAATGTAATCCAGCAAATCATCCTGCACGACTGGATCATTGAGTTGTCGCGTATCGCGGGCCAAATTTAATATCTCTAGCGGGTCAGGCTCGGTAATCGAATACCCCCCCGCTTGGCCTCCGCGCGCACCGCGTTCATATTCTAACGTCTGCATGGCAATTTTCCAGCCCTGCCCTTCGCGGCCCATCAACCCATCAGCAGGGATACGCGCGTCCTCGAAGAAGGTCTGCGTGAAACCATGTTCGCCCGTTAACTTCTTAATCTTTCGGGTTTCAACACCTGCAACATCCATCGGAGTCAGAATGAAGGATAGACCAGCATATTTATTAGGGGCATCGGGATTGGTCCGCGCAAGCAAGATCATATATTTCCCAAAGTTCCCGTGGGTCGTCCAAATTTTGGAGCCGTTCAAGACATAGTCATCGCCATCGCGGACCGCACGTAATTGTGCATTCCCCAAATCAGACCCATTTTCAGGTTCAGAGAATCCCTGACACCAAATATCTTCGGCTGACAGAATACCTTTGATATATTTCTGCTTGTGCGCTTCCGAGCCAATATCAAGAATAAGCGGACCAGCCCAACTCAACCCAATTGTATTCATCATGATGGGTACTTCATATTTGCGCATCACTTTGGTCGCAGCGGCTTGATGAGCGTCGGTTAAACCACCGCCGCCATATTCAGATGGCCAAGCCGCACCGAGAAAGCCAGCCTCGTAAACTTGACGCTGCCAATCCCGAAGAAATTCAAACTGCTGTTCTGTTCCAACCTCCATAAATGTCAGAGGCATCATAAAACCAACGTCTCGCGGTGTGTGTTCCGCGAACCATTGATCTGCATCTTTGGCAAATTGCTCAACTGAAATCATGTGTCTTCCACTTGTTTGAGACTGGCTTCTAATCGGTCGGCGACGGCCTCTAAACGATCTGCAACTGATTTCGTATGACTGCTTGTACCCACAATCATCCCGACAAGCCGATCAACGAGCCGTGTCATATCCGCCTTGCGTGCGCCACTGCGGAGGGAGCGCATCATCAGAGATTTACCCCCATAATCCAGCGCACCATAGAAAATATCCCGTAAAACGCTCACGTCGGCATCGCCTGGAATATCGCCGCACGCGCGACCCTCTCTAACAATCCGATCAAAGACGGCCACATAGGTTTTATTCAACTTATAAACTTCACTGCCAGCATAATCCGTCAAACTCGTCGTCAGCGCGGGCAGCATTTCAATGATACCTCGCTCATCCATGACACAACCCAAATGGTGACGGGCGAGGAAATCTAACTTGGTACGAGTCGTACGCTTTCCGTCGACACCGATTTGCGAACTTTCCGTCAGGCGTTTGTAAAAGTCCGAGATAACACCGCGCGCCAAAGCGTCTTTATTCTCAAAATAAGTATAAAGGGTGCCGTCGGCGACGCCTGCTTCGCGGGCGATCATCGCCATTGTCGTGCCTGCATATCTGTGAGTTACGAACATGTTACGCGCGGCAGAAATTATCGCGCCTTCACGTCGACGCACACGGGTTTGACGGGTTGATGGAGACGTTTTGGATGATGACATGGCATCGAAATCAGCGGCCGCTTGTGTGGTCTCTGCTGGCTCCGATGCCATGTCTTTCGCTCTCCCCGCGAGTGCGTTAGCTGTCGTTCGTCTTCCGCAATTGGTTGACTTAAGACAGCTGAACCTTATTCAATTTAGCTGAATTACTATTCAGTGAACCGCTCAAGTCAAGCCATCGTTTCAGGCTTATAACTGGCGGCAAATGCAGGTTTCGGAACATGTCCAAAAAAATTCATATCGCAGGCGCATCCGGCTATTGGGGCGAAAGCGCAATGGCGACACCGCAACTCCTGCAAGCGCATAAATCTGGCGATGTTCACCTAGACTATATTGTCTATGATTATCTCGCTGAAATCACAATGAGCATTCTCGCGCGCGCCAAAGTAAAGAACCCTGAAAACGGGGGTTACGCGACAGACTTTGTCGAGGCCGTTATTCGCCCTCATCTAAGTGACATTGCCGAAACTGGCATCACATTGATTGCTAACGCGGGTGGGGTTAACCCTGAAGCTTGCGGCAAAGCCGTTCGCGCCCTCGTCAAAGAGGCTGGGCTTCACCTGAAAGTCGCGGTGATCACAGGTGACAACCGCATGGACGCCCTCGAAGCCATCGCGGCAACGGATCCAAAAGATATGTTTTCAGGCGCGTCGATGCCTGAAGCGAATAAAGTTGCCTCGGTAAATACATATTTAGGTGCCTTCCCTGTTGCGAAAGCCCTAGATGCGGGCGCAAATATCGTCATCACGGGACGCGTCGTGGACAGCGCCGTCACACTTGGTGCTTGTATTCATGAATTTGGATGGGGCGAGCAGGACTGGGACCTTCTCGCGAGCGGGTCACTTTGTGGGCATATTTTGGAATGTGGCCCACAAACAACAGGCGGGAATTTTACCGACTGGGAATTGGCGGGTGATATCTCTGAAATCGGATACCCCATCGCCGAGGTTGCAGCCGATGGTGGTTTTGTCACAACTAAACCCTCAGGCACAACGGGGCTCGTGAGTGTCGGTACTGTCAGCGAACAAATGGTTTATGAAATCGGAGACCCTCAAACATACCTCTTACCAGATGTCACATGCGATTTCTCCGATGTCACCATTACGCAAATAGGATCTGATCGCGTTGAAGTTTCCCCTGCAAAGGGACGCGCAGCCCCGACACACTATAAAACATGTCTGACCTATGCAGATGGTTTCCGCGCGGGGTCTTACCTCACATTTTACGGCAATCGCTCAACGGCAAAAGCCGAAGCGTTTTCAGATGCCGTTATTAAACGTGCAGAACGGATCTTACGGGCGTCGAACCTTGGCGACTTCACCGAGGTCAGCCGTGAGATCATTGGCGGTGGCTCACAAATGGGCGAACGCAGAGACACCCAAGAGGCCGTTGTGAAAATCGCCGTAAAACATCCAGAAGCCAAAGGCGTTGGCATCTTTTTAAAGGAAATGACGGGTACTTTTTTAGCTACACCGCCAGGTCTGTCAGCCTTCACGGGTGCGGGACGTCCGAAACCCTCACCTGTTGTCCGACTTTTTTCCTACCTCACGCCGAAAGATGAAATCGAAATCACCATCGACATTGATGGTCAAAGCTTGTCGCACAAAGATACCATATTCGCGCCAGCGCCAGCGCCAGCTCGACCTAACGCGCCCGAGACAGTTTCTGGCGACGTTGACATCGTTCTAGAAACCCTCGCTTGGGCGCGCTCTGGTGACAAAGGTGATAAGGGTAATATCGGAATTATAGCGCGTGACGCGTCATACCTTCCCGCGCTGTGGTCAGCCCTCACGCCCGAACTTGTAGGAAACGTCATGGGGCATTTCTTGGAAGATAAAGCGGAGATCGAGCGTTTCGTTCTACCGGGATCGAACTCGATTAACGTGCTGATGGATCGCGCATTGGGCGGTGGCGGCGCAGCAAGTCTGCGCAATGATCCACAAGCCAAAGGGTTTGCTCAAGTCCTGCTAGCGCAAACAATTCGCGTACCCGCGAGCGTCGCAACCGCCGCGAATAGAAAGGCCGCACGTTCATGACTCCGGAAGCAAAAGATTTCCAAGCAGAATGCGATCAAATCCATGGTCTTCTGAGAGACCGTGACGCGTCCATATTTGAACAGGTCACACTTTTCAAAAAATGGACAATTGGCGACATTATCGGTCACTTACACGCTTGGAACATCGCCGCAGATCAATCCCTAAACGACCCTGAGGCATTCCAGAGTTTCGTCACTATTGCGATGGGACAGCTCGGCACGGGTAAAACGCACACGGAATTCCAACGCGTTTATTTCGCCGGCAAAACGGACGCGGAGATATTTACAGAATGGGCTGTCTATTACCCGACTATGGCAAGCCGTTTTGAAGCCTCCAACGCCGACCAACGCGTGAAATGGGTTGGTCCCGACATGTCGGTACGATCGAGCATAATTGCGAGACAAATGGAACATTGGGCTCATGCCCAAGCCATTTTTGACGCACTTGGCGTAGACCGTGACAATGCGGATCGCTTGAAAAATGTGGCTCATATTGGCGTCACAACGTTCTCTTGGTCTTTCCGTGTGCGTGGCGAAACACCGCCGTCACCTAAACCTTACGTAAAACTCACTGCGCCGTCTGGCAAAATCTGGACATGGAATGACGAGCAAGTAGACAATCGTATTGAAGGCTCTGCCGAGGCCTTTTGCCAAGTCGTTACGCAGTGCCGAAATGTGAAAGATACTGATCTTGTTATGACAAGTGAAACGGCGATGGAATGGATGACCCATGCGCAATGCTTTGCGGGCGGCTCAGAAACACCGCCTGAAAAAGGTCTCCGTCGGAAAGCTACTTAGCCCCGTATATAGATCAAACCTAACCCACCTAATTTACCCTTTGAAAGCCGCCCTCTATGAACGATTATAAAAACAAGACTGCCTTTGTAACAGGCGCAGCATCAGGTATCGGCTTTGCGCTCTCCAAAGCGTTGCTGGACAAAGGCGCGAATGTCATGATGGCCGATGTCGATGGGCCAGGTTTGGGCGAAGCTCTTGCAAAACTCGGTGGAAGTTCGGCTCACCTGTCGTCCACACTCTGCGATGTTCGGGATGGCGACGCCGTGCAAGCCGCCGCTGATCTAACCCAAAAGACATTTGGAAAAGTACATATTGTTATAAATAACGCAGGTGTTGGCCTAGCCGGTCGGTCTGGCGAAATTGACCTCGAAGATTGGCGTTGGATTGTCGATATTAATTTGATGGGGGTCGTCCACGGCGTTGAAGCCTTTACCCCGCTAATTAAATTACATGGGGAAGGCGGGCATATTCTGAACACGGCAAGCATGGCAGGTCACATGACAACGGAGTATATGCCGCCTTATCATGCCACGAAATATGCGGTTGTCGGATATTCTGAATCTATCGCACCGGAAGTTGCTAAGTATGATATCGGGGTGACATGCCTCTGCCCGACATGGGTGAAGACAAATATCGCAAATTCTGGCGACAGCAAACCTTCCACGAACGGTATTGATGTCGACACGCTTTCAGCGCTGAAACAAACGGCAGAATTCGTAAAGAACGGAATGGAGGCTTCGCGCTTAGCCGACCTAACATTGGCGATGATGAGCGAAGGTCGAATGCATGTTTTCAATGATCCAGAAGTTCGTCACACAATCGACCTGCGCGCAAAAGCGCTCGGCGATGATTATGATGCAGCTTTGGCTTGGTTGGACAAGAATTAGTGCCTGCCAAACACCAAGCCATTCAGGGTCAGTATGACCCAGCCTTTCAAGCCGTCCGTGACGAATTCGAATGTAATTTTTTAGAGCGGGGCGAAGTTGGCGCAAGTGTTTGCATTCAAGATCACAAAGGTCGCACAGTCGTCGACCTTTGGGGCGGCAAACTTGGGGATGGGGAAACAAAATGGACGCGCGATACAGTTTCCATCGTTTTCTCCTGCACCAAAGCCGCGACAGCGCTATGTGCTCATAAATTGATTGAACAAAGCCATCTCGACCCCGACGCCAAGGTGACCAAATACTGGCCCGAATTTGGTGCCAAAGGTAAAGACCAAACCACCGTTCGCGATATGTTGGGACACCGCAGCGGCATTCCAGCGCTACGCGCGCCTGTTAAAGCTGACGGATTTTTAGACTTTAAGTACATCGCAGACAAACTCGCGGGCGAAACACCTTTCTGGGAACCAGGAACCGCACACGGCTATCACATGGTGACCTTTGGGTGGACCGTCGGCGAACTTATCCGTCGGGTTTCTGGGAGATCACTGGGACAATTTTTCTATGACGAAATTGCACGACCACGTGGGTTAGATTTTCATATCGGCTTCTCCCCATCCGAGTTTTCTCGGGTGTCGAAATTGCGCCTCTTCAGCCCTAACACAGACGATCCTCTTTCCCCATTTGTCGCAGCTATGATGGCTGACCAAACGGGGCTGCAAGCCCTTGCATTCCGTAATAATGGCGGTTGGCATTTTGATGCCCCTGAGAGCTGGCAAGCAGAAATCGGCGGCGCAGGCGGGATATCCAATGCACGCGGATTGGCAGGCATGTTCCGCACCGTTTTGGGCTCCGATGCTTTGTTCTCCCGCGCACGGGTAGACGCCATGCGAACGCCCGTATCCGAAGGGGAAGATTTAACCCTACGTATTCCAACACGATTTGGCGAAGGCTTTATGTTGTCTATCGACAATCGTGACCTCGCAGGTGAAGGCAATTCAGCCATCATCGGTGACGGCGCATTTGGTCATGTTGGGATGGGCGGCAGTCTTGGGTTTGCAGACCCTGATGCGAAGTTCAGTTTTGGTTACACGATGAACCAAATGGGCGGAGGCATTTTGTTGAATGACCGCGGGCAATCCCTCGTCGATGCGGCCTACGCCTGTATTTAACTAGAGTCCCATCTGACGCATAGCGAGATCCTTCATGATCTCTTCGGACCCACCGCCTATCGCGATGACTTTGACTTCGCGATAGACATTTTCGACCCGATTGCCACGTAAATACCCGGCACCGCCCAAAATTTGCATCGCTTCTGACGCGCAAAATTCAAGCGCTTTAGTCGCTGCAAATTTCGCTTTGCAAATTTCCGCGACGGGCATGTTCCCAGCGTCAATTTGAGCGCACATAATCCAGAGGTTGGATTGAACAGCATCGATCTTCGCACTCATATCTGCAATTTTGTGTCGAATAACTTGGTGCTTTATCAAAGGTTTTCCGAAAGTGTGCCGCGCCTGCGCCCATTCAATACTGTCTTCTAGACAGACCTTCATCATACCTAGCGCACATCCGACCAGACCGAGGCGTTCATAGTTGAAATTATTCACGATTTGCAGAAAACCATAGTCCTTCTGACCCATCAAATGTTGCGCAGGCACGCGACATTCATCAAAATACAGCGTCGCCTGATTGGACGCCCACCACCCCATTTTCTTTGCGAGCGGTGTTCGCGTGAAGCCTGGCGTATCAGCTTCTACAAAGAACAAGGATATACCCGTCAACCCTGGGCCACCTGTGCGTGCGGCAATAACGAAATAATCTGACTCCATCCCGCCCGTGATGAATGTTTTCGAACCATTCAGTATCCAATCATCCCCTTCTTGTCGCGCGCTTGTTGTAAGTGCGGCTACATCGGATCCGCCACCTGGTTCGGTAATACCTAGCGAGCCACCTTTTCGTCCTGATAGGATTTCAGGTAGAACTCGCAATTTAATTTCTTCATTCGCAAGTTTTTGGATTGGGTCGGTTGAAATGCTACGCGCCCCCAAAGCCGCGGCCACGCCACCAGCGCCGCACATGGCCATCGTTACAGCATAATCAGAGCGCATGAAGGGGTCTTCGAACCCAAGCCCGCCAAATTTCTCATCAATGCCAAATCCAAAGACGCCTAATGCGCCGAGTTTCTCATGCAACGCCCAAGGCACTTGCCCTGCCTCATCCCACTCAAAGGCATAGGGACGAATTTCGGTGGCAACGAAGTCCTGTATCGTTTCCCGAAACGCTTTGCGTTCTGGCGTATCAAAAGGGTTGGTAAGACCGACGTGTGTATCTGTGCTCATAGCACGACCCTAAACTGCAGGAGAGCTCGCCCGCAATATCTATTGGGAAAGAATGAGCATTCAATGTTGAGCAGCCCCATTTGAAAAGGGAGCGGTACAAAAAGAAGACACAAAAAAGGCGGCCCCGAAGGGCCGCCGAACTCGTCTACTAACATCAGTTGAGTTTTAGAAGCTCTTACGCAAGCTGACACCATATGTACGTGGCTGGCTTGGGTAACCATTGACCGTCGCGCCCTGTACAACGCCTGGGAAGGTGCTTGTATAAGACTGATCTTTATTCAGGTTACGAACCCAAGCTTGGACAGCAAGTCCACTGTCTAGGGATACGCCGACACTGCCGTTGATGATGTTTGTTGAACGATTAACGCCCGCAATATTATCAACGAT
>CALHXF010000056.1 GCA_938040095.1 uncultured Caulobacterales bacterium | reverse complement strand
GGTTGCCGCTGCGCGGGCTGTCCTAATTATTTAGGGATGTTCGGATTTCGGTAGCCACTCATGTTGAAACCATAGTTTCAACGGGGGCCGCTAACGTTTTCCCGTGTCCGGATGGATCAACTGATTGATCCACTCTATGATTCTGGATGGATCAATGGGGTCAAGTCGATGGGCTGATACGATTAATGTGCCCCATTTTACGGCCCTCTCGGATTTCACTTTTGCCATAGAGATGGAGGTGCGTTGCGGGGTCTTTTGCGAGGGTGGCCCATGCTTCTACGTCGTCGCCAATTAAATTGGTCATGACAACGCGGTGACGGGGTGTGGTATCGCCAAGTGGCCAGCCAGCAACGGCGCGGATATGTTGTTCAAATTGATCCGTACATCCCGCGTCTTGGGTCCAATGTCCCGAATTATGCACGCGGGGGGCAATTTCATTCACGATTAAACGTCCATCGGTCATCTGGAAAAACTCAACGCCCATGACGCCGACATAGTCAAGATGGTCCAAAATCTTCGCGGCAATCTTCGCGGCGCTGCCATTATCCTGCGTGGCAGGAGCGGTGCTGGTATGGAGGATATGATTGCGATGCACATTTTCCGTGAGCGGATAGGCTTTGATTTGACCGTCCAAACCGCGCGCGGCCACAATAGAGACTTCGCGTTCAAAAGGGATAAAGGCTTCGAGGATACAAGGCGCAGGGGCGAGCGTTGTCCACGCTGCGTCGATCTCAGCTTCGGATCGAATAATGACTTGACCCTTGCCATCATATCCCAAGCGGCGTGTCTTCAATACGCAAGGCAAGCCCAAACGCTTCACGGCGCGTTTCAAATCATAGACGCTGTTGACGTCTTCAAACCCAGCCACTTCAACGCCGACTTGCGCGCGAAGAAAGGACTTCTCAATCAGACGATCTTGGCTGACATCCAGCGCGCGCGCGCCGGGTCGGAGCGGCGTAACAGAGGATGCCCCCTTGGCCGAGACAGCGGGAACATTTTCGAATTCATAAGTGACAGCATCGCAGGTTTTGGCGAATTTGATGATCGCTTCGACGTCATCAAATGCACCGACGCTCACGGTCTGAGCAACAGGGGCCGCAGGGCACTCTGCGCTAGGGGAATAAATATGGACGTTCAAACCCAGGCGCGACGCGGCCACGGCCAACATACGCCCCAGTTGTCCGCCACCCAAAATACCAATGGTCGAACCGGGCGCCAAAATTGTTTGGGCTCCACGTGAAGACACTGCGTTCACTTTGCACCTCGTGGGTCAACGCCAATGGCATCGGTCTGCGCGGCACGCCACGTCCGCAAACGTTCTGTAAGGGCGGGGTCATTCAGAGCCAAAATCGCGGCCGCCATAAGACCTGCATTTTTCGCACCCGATTTGCCAATCGCCAGCGTCCCAACGGGAATACCGCCAGGCATTTGCGCAATCGACAAGAGGCTATCCATGCCCGACAGCGCTGCGCTCTGCACGGGAACACCCAAGACGGGAAGCTGGGTCATGGATGCACACATGCCCGGTAAATGCGCCGCGCCGCCTGCGCCTGCGATGACGACGTGAAAGCCTGCGGCCTCTGCGCCTTTAGAAAATTCAACGAGACGGTCAGGCGTACGATGAGCGGAAATGACGGTCGCTTCATAAGGCACCTCCAATGCGTCCAACACATCGGCGGCATGTTCCATCGTCGGCCAGTCACTGGTCGAGCCCATAATAATTGCGATTTTCGGTGCGGTCATGTCGACGCTCCCCTAACCGGTCCATCATTATGGACCATCCCACTGGAAGCGGCTCATTCTACCGACGGGACTGCGCGCGTCAAATGCCCATTGGCGAAATCTTAACGCGACACAGGTTAAGGTTGGGGAGAAATGACTAAATTTGATCGAACGGCCCAAAATTCATGAGTTCACGCCGCCTAACCCGGACCTTGCAAGACGCAGCGACGCCGCTTCACGCGCGTAGTCCTGATGCGGATGCAGCTTTGGTAACGGCAAATGAATCAATGTCGAGCGAGATCGCGCGGCTACGGTTGCGGATATTGGAACTGGAACATGCTGCGGATACGGATCCGCTTGTCCCTATCTATAACCGTCGTGCCTTCCTGCGAGAGATTTCACGAGCACAAACCGTCATGGAACGCTATGACATGTTATCGACGGTTCTATTTTTCGACTTGAACGGGTTTAAATCCATCAATGATCGATTTGGACATGGCGTTGGCGATGACCTCCTAAAGCTCATCGGCGCTGTGTTGCAAACAGGTGTCCGGGATTGTGACATGGTCGCGCGTTTGGGGGGCGATGAATTTGGCATCCTCTTGTTCAAAACCGATATCAAAGTTGCTCGCGCCAAAGCCCACGCACTGTCCTGCCGTATTGCTGAGCAAAAAGTCCGCATGCCGACAGGTGATATCAGCGTCAGCGCAGCTTGGGGTGTCGCACCTTGTGAGCCTGGCGATACAGTAGAACAGGTCTTGGCCCGCGCAGATCGTGCGATGTATATGGCAAAACGTTCACGTCCATAACGAATAGCTGCGTCTAAATCGTTTCAAAAACAGCCTTAATCTAACCTTAATTCTAAACAACTTTACCTTCGGACGGATATCATCCGTCAAATTGGAGGTAAGTTTATGCATAAGTTTATTCTGACAGCCGCGCTTTTAACGGCGACCACATTCGTTCCAGCAACAACGCTGGCGACAAGTCATGCGACCCTTTACCCAAGCGCAAAGATCGCCATACAAGTTGAGAGCGGGACCGACGTCGAGACTATTTTCAATACATATCTCGCGACGGCGGCAAAGAAAACTCGCGCAGCCAACGGCGATTGGTTTACCGTTACGTCTGACGTTCGCGTCACTGAAACCATCACGCGCAATGTCAACAACAGCGCTGAAACTCGCTATATTCAGGGCGACGAAGAATTGATCGAAATCGACATTCCTGTCGCGCCACAAACGGTTGAAACCCTTTCGGTTGAATTTGATATTGGGACGGGGTCGATGCCCGAAACTCCAAATACTTATGATGCGCGTTTCACGCTTTCCTCTGTTGGCTAATGTCGGCATTGTGTGGGGCAGCCGGTGAGTCCTGCCTTGCTACATTGATAATCATGCGGCACTCCCTGCCGTATGACCTATACTCTCTACGCGGCACCTGTGAGCTTATTTTCGGGCAAAGCCCGCGCCTATCTCCGTTGGAAAGCGGTTGATTTCAACGAAGTCGCGCCTTCGACCGATATTATGAAAACGGTTCTGATGCCTAATATAGGCTGGCCAGTGATCCCTGTTTTGAAAACACAAGACGAGGCGTTCATCCAAGACACCGCAGACATCATTCAACATATCGAAACCGCAGAAGACGGACCGTCGGTCTATCCTGCTGGCCCTGTTCAGCGAGTCGTAGCGGAACTGCTGCACACATTTGCAGATCAATGGCTCACCCTGCCCGCCATGCATTATCGTTGGAATTACAATGAAGCCTGGGTTTTGGAACAATTCGGAAAATTAGCAGCCCCAGACGCCGATCGTGCCACACAGATTGATATTGGAACGAAACGCGGGGCAATGTTCAAAGGCATGGTGCCTATGCTCGGTGTGACGCCAGAGACAATCCCCGCAATTGAGGCCAGCTACCTGGGGTTCCTCACAGATTTTTCAACGCATTTAGATCAGCATGAGTTCATCTTCGGTGGACGTCCGACCCTTGCGGATTTCGCGCTTTACGGCCCGCTCTACGCCCATCTTTATCGCGACCCTGCAAGTGGAGAGATCATGAGAAACCATGCGCCAAATGTAGCCCGTTGGGTCGAGCGCTTGCGCTATGGCGACTATGGTGACGGAACACTCATCCAGGACGATGTTATTCCCGAAACATTGCTGCCGCTTCTGGCACGCCATAACGTAGAACACCTCCCCGTTCTCTCCGCCATTAACGATCTGTTGGCAGCGTTTGAGGGAGACGACCTACCGCGCGCTTTGGGCATGGTACCGTTTACAGTTGAAGGCATAGCAGGACAGACAATCGCGCGGCCCTTCTCGCTCTTTCGCTTGCAAGCCGCATTAGACGCATATGGAAATCTAGATGACATTCAGACAGCGACCGCAGATAGTCTTCTGAACGCGACACAAGGCGAAGCCTTAAAGACGTTTTCCATCGCGAAGCGTTTGACCCGTGAAAACTATAAATTGGCCCTGGCCTAAATTAGAGACGGATAATGAAACTTTACACAATGAAGGGCACAGCAGCCCTCGCAGCCAATATCGCAATTGCGTGGGAAGACGCCCCCATCGAGGTTGTTTGCTTGGAACGTAAGGAACTGAAAGAAGAGACGTATCTTGCGGTAAATCCAACGGGGAAAGTGCCTGCGCTCGTATTTGACGACGGTGATGTACTGACGGAGACCGTTGCCATTCTCACCTATATCGGAGCCGCTCATAGCGGTGCGGCGCATGATGCCTATACGCGAGATAAAAAGCTGGGCCGTAAAGAAGCCGAAGCCCTCGCCTTTCTCAACTCCGAAAT
>CALHXF010000055.1 GCA_938040095.1 uncultured Caulobacterales bacterium | reverse complement strand
CAGCGCACGGCTCCGGGTACAGATATTGATTTGCCCGTAGCAATAGAGCAACCCAGTTTCGATCAGGGCGCTGTTCAGTATATAAATGCGTTGAATGATTTGCGACAGTCTGAGTACTCCAAAAACCCAAAGACAATCCTTGCTGCAGTCGCCGAACTTGAATCGACAAAGATGCCTAGCGTTGGACCCTCTATGTCCCAAATACTAAAACTATATGAGACGCAAGCGGGCCTACTCGCCGCGAAAGCAAGTCCAAAACAGCAAATTCTGAAAGCAGAGACATTTAGCGAAAAGGGGAGTTGGTTTGAAAAATATTTTGCTTACCTGTTGTCAGCTCAAATACAGAGTGAAAACAACCAACGACAAGCCGCTTTGCAGGAAGCTCAAGCTGCAATAGCTGTCATCCCGGAGGGGAATGAACAAGATATCTTTGTGAAATATGCAAGAAATAAAATCACATCGGTCATTGCGCAACTTCACAATTTGCAAGGTAATACAGATCTCGCGATTTTGACTTCGCTTGAATTTTTACAACTAACCGAGGATGACCCAGATGTTGAAGCTGGCATTGATCTCATCAATAACTTAATTTTCTCTCATAGCATGAGTCGAGATCATGAAGCCTTAATTTACCTAAGTGCGCAACTTCTCGAAATCGAAAAATTAGGTAGCTCAAGCATTGCAGGACTTTCAGAGTTCAGAGTGGCTCAAGTCATGAACGCCAATGGTAATTTTGAAGCTAGCCTTGGCTACGCCAATGAAGCTCTTTCGAAAGCTATGCATTCAGTGATCAAAAGGCAGGCTCAAACAAACAAAGCCATTGCGTTGACGGGTTTAGGGAGAATTGGCGAGGCGCGCCGCGTGGCTGAGGCAGCGAACCTCGATTTATCTTCCGAACACCTCCTCACAAAAGAGACGAGTCGTGACACGCTTTACCTAGGTTTCCTCTTGGCGCAGTCCCAAGACACCGACCTCGCCACGAAACTTTTTAACCGACAAATTGATGTAACGTCGCAGAAATTTCTCGCAAATAACTCTCGCGATACAACTGCGATGCTGGCTGATCTCGAAAATTCTCGCGAACGCCAAATAGAACGCGAAGCGTCCGCCGCGCGTGAAGCGCGTCTGCAGGCCATGACGATTGATCGTCAACGTAAATTAAACCGCGCCCTCATGGGTTTGTCTCTGGTCTTTGGCCTAGCCACTTTGGCAGCGATTTTGTTTGCGCGTTTCCGATCAAGAATGGTTGCGGAACTGGAAGTGAAAACACTTGAAGCCGCTTCGGCTGAGAGATTAAAAACTGAATTCTTAGGCATGATCTCTCACGAACTTCGAACGCCGCTTAACGCGATTATTGGAATCTCTGATTTCCTAACGCAATATCATACGGATGAAGACACCCGCAAAAAGACATCTATTATCCTCAAAGGCGGGAACGATTTATTGTCTGTTGTAGAGTCCCTGACGGATATGGCCCGTATCGATGCCAATCAAATGGAATTGGATCCAATTGATGTCGATCTAGCAGCCGCATTGAATGAAATACCTGAGAGATGGAATGAAAAGGCACAGGCTAAAGGCCTCACATTTACCTATTTTATCGACCCCGCTATCACCTCTCATCATTTAGACAGCAGACGACTGACGCAGGGTATCGATGTCCTCCTCTCGAACGCCGTCCAATTTACAGATAAGGGACGTGTGCATCTACATATTACGGCGATCTCTGATGTGGACGGTGAGGTCACGGGCCTAAGTGCTGTCGTTGCGGATACAGGTCGCGGCATGAGTGATCTTGTGCAATCGCGTTTGTTCACGCCCTTTATGCAAGCGGACAGAGGTCGTAAACGCAATCACATGGGCACAGGTTTGAGCCTCGCTATCGCCTATGCTTTAGCAGACATGATGGGTGGCGAAATTTCGGTTGTCAGCCGTGAAGGTCGGGGATCAGAGTTCAAGTTAACCGTCGATTTAAAGCCCCTCAAAACACCCCTCAAAGTTATGGCCCCCGAGAGGGAACAGACGCCTGACACTGGAACAGTTATTGACACATTGGAATTACGGGACGCGCCAATTGAAATGGGTCTTCCGATTCTTGAAAGCGCTGTGGCACCGTCGAACCCCGTCATCGACCTCATGCAGCCACGTGTGAGCGGGCCAGCATTGCATCACCCTTCCACCTCAAAACAGTCGGCCTCAAGTCGCAAAATCAATAAAATTTTGATCGTGGATGACATGGCGCCTAACCGGGATATTCTACATTTAATGTTAGAGACCCAAGGTTATGAATGTAGTGAAGCAGCCAGCGGGGAGGTTGCATTGGAGCTTTTGGCGCAGACCTCATATGATTTGGTCGTTATGGATGTTCATATGTCCCCGATGGATGGTGTCGAAACATTGAAGCATATCCGTAGCTCTCAGTCTCACTATCAGAATATAGCTGTTGTCGCGCTCACTGCGGACAATTCACCAGGCACGAATGCAGCCTGTATGGATGCAGGCGCAGATTTGTTTCTGACGAAACCTGTTCGCCAACCTGAATTATTGAAAGCCCTAGGCTATTTAAATCAAATGCCCAGTGGCCGTTTTCTGGCTAGAAAACATATAGCTGGATAGGGTCTACCAACTTCCTCGGCCGCCGCCACCGCCGCCACCGCCAGATGATCCACCGCCACTCGAAAAACTACGTCCAGATGAGCTTCCGCCGCCACTGCTGGTTTGCACAGGTCTCGCGGATGCCACACCCGTCGAGAGAGCTTTCACCATATCTTTTTGCATGGACCGCACGCCGCCATTTCCGAACCCGCCGCCTCTGTAATTATTGTAATAGCTTGGCCGATAATCTTTAGCCGCAATTGGCAGTGTTTCCTCAAAGTGTTCTGTCCAAGGTTTCTCCACACCAAGAGACACGGCATAGGGTAAAAAAGATTCATAACGTTCAACGGTCATGGGCGGGACCTGATCTGTACCGACCTCTGCCGCGTTTAACCGCAATTTTTCGGCGGTTTCCAAGTAGAGCTTAAAGCCTTCAATCTCAGATTTAATCTTAGCACCTTTTTTTGTGGGGGCGGGCATGAGGAACATAAAGACAAGGTTTAGTAAAATAACGCCAATGACCAAAATCCAAAATACTTCCGTTGAGGGCGTATGGAAATTATTGAAAATCGCGAACAGGCCTAGCCCCGTCAATGCAATGCCGCCAAATATATATTTGAAATTCACACGGTGATAATCTGTCGAGTAGGTCGTGAGTAAATGCCGTTTGAACGCGATTGTGGAGCGATGGAAACGACTATTCGGTGTCTTCTTTTTTAAGACGATTTGAGCTGTTCTGGAATCAAATACCTTTCCAAAGAGGAGTTTCTCTTCTTTATTCAAGGTTCCCTTATGATCCGTTAGTGGCAGTCGTGTGAGGACAGTTTCCTTTTTTGCGACATCAATTTTAATGCGACCCTTGATCGCCAAACTTAGGAGTGTCGCAATTAGAGGCGTATCGCCGTGAGCACCACGTTTCATGATGAAATGAGCGGCGGCTGCGGAGTACGCCTTGGGGGCTTCATAGCGTGCAAAGACGGGTGGCTTAACGGGGTCACGACCGACCTTTGTCCAGCCTAATAAATAAAACAGTAAAATACCTGGGCTAACCAATGCCATGCCAACCAGTGCGCCATTCGCCCGCCACCACCGCGCGCGGAGTTCTGCGCCAGAGAGGGGGTCAAAGACGCCCTTTTCAACCCCAACAGCCACAGTTGCGCCTTCGCCCGCCCTCAAAGTGCGGTTAGATGTAAAGCTGATGACATTGCCCTGAGTCGTTAAGATCAAATCCGTGTCACGACTGCCAAACCGTCCCGAGTAAGAGGCGACCTGTTTTGCTGTAGAGCCTTCAGGTAGGATAATTCGTCCCGTCAGATTTTTGACAGGCATTGGGCTATATTCACCCCAAACATTCCACCGAATTTCATCTAGATCATCGTAGTAAAACAGCCAATCCTTAGAGGTGTATTCGATGACATAACGTTGAAGGCCGTCCTCCAGTAAAACGGACCCGCGGCCTAACCGCCAAACTGTGGTGCCGGGATTATTCATATAGGTGACGTTCTCGGCCACATCATTACGGGCAGCGAGCGTCAGCCTGTAGGCTTTCTCATGCGTGATCGCACCTTCGCGGACCTTGTTGGGAAGTTCGATGAAGATGCCACGTTTTTGTAATCCGCGCGGTTTGTAATAATCCAATTCCTCGCGGATCGTAACGCTGCCATCTTTCGCAACCGATACAGTAATATCGGCACGCTCAAAGCGTTCCCTTGTTAGGTCTTGCGCTTGTGCAAAACTCGCACAGCAGCAGAGCGCCACCGCGATGATAAATGTGCGAAACAGAGAGACGCTCATGTTTCGAAATTCACATCAGGCACCAATGCGTCTGCAGGTTCAATTTCAAAGAAGGGTTGTTTGGTGAAACCGAAGGGCCCCGCGATCAAATTGGAGGGAACGCTTTGGACGGCAATGTTCATTTCGCGCACCGCGCCATTGTAAAATCGGCGTGCCATTTCGATTCTATCTTCGGTCTCGGTCAATTCATTTTGTAGATCGAGAAAGTTCTGATTCGATTTCAAATCGGGGTAGGCTTCTTTGAGCGCTAGCAAGCGCGTCGTCGGTCCTGTTAATCTGCCTTCCGCATCTCCGCGTTGGCGCACGTCACCGCCAGCCGAGAGCGCAGAATTTCGCGCCGCAATGACTTCAGTGAAGAGTTTTATCTCGTGAGAGGCATAACCTTTGACGGCGTCGACAAGGCGCGGGATGAGGTCTGCGCGTCGCTTGAGCTGGACCTCAATATCGGACCAACCATTATTTACTAACGCGCGTTTTTGAACGAGGCGGTTATATATGAATATGACGCCTCCTGCGAGAAGCGCGAGAAAAAAAAGTATGAGTGTAAGTGCGGACATAGGTCGGACATAGAGGCAGAGACCTAGCGGGTGCAACCTTTTCGACGATAGGCCTCGCGCAGGGCGACTCGCTCATCGCGCAATTTATCTTCGTCTCGGGTCCGTGTGCGCCCTACCCAAGGCGAATTGGACGTGGAGCGTATCTCTTCTATGCCCCGATCATTGACCAACTCTATGCCGCGTACGGAGGCCGCACCATCTTGGGCTTGAACCAAGGCGCGCAGGGATTTGCAGTCCTCTGCCGCGTAATCCTGTGGGGCCGCTGATGACGCACATCCCGCCAAAGTAAACGCGGGCAAGGCGAAAATAAGAAAGGGCGCAGCGAAAAGAGATTTTGTCATAAGGGTTTTAGAACGCGTTATACTCCGCTAGGTCAAATTAGAATTTGGACAGGAGAGCGTTTTGACTCGTACAATGTTGATCACAGGAGCTTCGGCTGGAATTGGGGCAGCTCTAGCGCGCGAATATGCAGCCCGCGGATGGAACCTCATTTTGGTCGCGCGACGCGAAGACCGTCTGCAGGCCTTGGCCGATGAACTTAAAGCAAGCCACGGCGTTGAGAGCCATATCTTTGGCGCGGACCTCTTTTCAGAAACCGCCGTCCTCGATTTGATGGCCGCTCTTGGTGACCTTCAAGTGGATGGCGTGATTAACAATGCTGGCTATGGACATCCTGGGACGTTCCTTGGCTCTGATTGGGAGGCTCATCGCAAATTTAATCACCTGATGACTATTGTCCCCGTTGAACTGACGCGTGCGCTTTTGCCTGCGATGGTCGAACGTGGGTTTGGGCGGGTAATGCAAGTCGCTTCCTTGGCGGGTCACATGCCTGGTTCAAAGGGACACACCTTATATGCGGCAGTGAAATCCTACCTCATCAAATTCTCGGAAAGCTTAAATGCGGAAATGTCAGGCACCGGTGTACACGTCAGTGCGCTTTGCCCGGGGTTTGTGCTTACAGAATTCCACGATGTGAATGGCACGCGGGCTGGTATTGATAGTCTGCCTGACTTTATGGTCATGAAGTCCGATGTTTGTGCGAAACTTGCGGCGGAGGCTTTAGAGGCGGATAAAGCCGTCTTTATTGCGGGTCGTGTGAACCGTTTCCTCGCGCGTCTTAATCGTTGGGCTCCGTGGCTGGGTCGTAAAGTTATGAATTCCAGTTCGTCCCGCTACAGAAAGTCTGACTGAGTATGTCTGAAACTAAAAATATGACAGAAAATGACGACAGGCTATATGTGGCGCTCGATCTCCCGAGTGTGGCAGAGGCCGAAGCGATGGTCGAAACCTTGGGTGACGCTGTGCAAAGCTATAAAATTGGCTTGCAGCTTTTACCCATTGGCGGCGTTGAATTTGGTCAACGCTTGAAGGCAATAGGAAAAAACGTCTTCTATGATTTTAAATTTCATGACATCGGCGCGACTGTTGCAAAAGCCACGCGCTCTATTGCGGGGCTGAACGCCGACCTTCTGACGGTGCATGCGCGCCCAGATGTGATGCGCTCTGCCGTGGAAGGGCGCGGGGATTCTGCGTTGAAAATCCTTGGCGTCACCGTGTTGACGTCTCTGGACCGCCAAGCCCTGCGTGACATTGGATATAGTGACACAGCCGAGGACTTGGTCATGCGTCGTGTCGGCCAAGCCCTAGATGCAGGCATTGACGGGGTTGTGTCCTCACCACTGGAAGCGGCGATTATCCGTGCGAATGTCCCGACTGATTTTCTGGTTGTCACACCCGGTGTGCGGCCCGCAGGTGCAGATGCTGGCGATCAAAAACGTATTGCGACACCTGCGACGGCGCTCTCTTCTGGGGCCTCACATCTTGTGATTGGTCGCCCGATCACCCAAGCGCCCGATCCCCGCGCAGCGGCACTCGCCATTGCTGCGGAAATGCGTGGCGTTTCATGTTAGGCAAATGGCCTCACGTTAGAAACCAGCCAATAAAAAACCCGCTCTGGATAGAGCGGGTTTTGTGTTCGGAGGATGAACGTTTTACTGAGGGCGCGTTTTAGCGACAGGTTGCTCTGCGGCCACCTGTGTGAAAATCACCATAACGCGAATAGTGTTTCACCGTGTGGCACGGCGATGTGTAAGGCACTGCAACAGGTACAGGATAACGGACGTAAATCACGGGACGCACAACGCGATAATAGGTTGTTTGCGGAATCGGTTTGACGACATTGTAACAGCCAACCACGCGGCCTTCACCAGACCCGTAAACATTTACAGGGCAATTTGTGGATTGCAGACTTTCGTTCGCGCCAAGTCCTTGGACGGAATTTGTAGACCCATAAAAGTTTTGCGTATCATAGGATGAATAAGTTTGGCTGATCGAGCCTGTGCCGTAATTGGCGTTTGCATCACTTGCGCTCATCGTTGTGCTATAGGCCGTCGAGGGACTGTAGCGTGAAGATGTGCCATTCATAGAATAGGATGCGCCCGTATATGTCGATGCTGATGAGGCTGTGGCTGTTGATCCTGCGGACCAGCTAGAGAGCGAGGGTAGGGTCGATTGGCTAACCGTGTGCCCCGCATGTGCATCGCAATACAGATTGTCTGCGCAATCGGCAGCGGCCAAGCTTGAGATAGAAAGGGCGGCAAGCGTTGCGGCTGTGCCTCTAAAAATTCTGGATACCATAACGCACCTGTGTTGTTTCATATGCGCCGATGGAGCGCTTCAACACCTAACCTAGCAATCCTTGTGCCAAGGCGGCGATTGGATTCGCGTCAGAGGCGAAATATATCGGACCCGAAACGAAAAAGCCCCGCCAGCTCTCTTAAGAAAGTGGCGGGGCTTCATCCCACATCTACCCGAGGTCATCGGGGGATGCGTATAATTTGATTGGGTCTTACTGAATCCAGCGACCTGGGAATTGTTGGCCATAACGACCAGAATTTTGTGCGTGGGACCCATGATTTTGAGACACGTGACCTTGCGGTCCGTGGCCTTGAGCGGGTCCGCATCCTGGTACCGCGACGGGTACAGGCACAGGAACACCAACAACGGGGCGTACAACGCGTGTTGGTAACTGACGTTTGCAAATTACCGACGTTGCGACCGTATTTCCCATAGCTGTTGGGCCGGAGACTTTTTCCCAATATGTGCCATCACCCGCAACGGATGATCCATATGTGCCAGCCATTGGGCCAGATTGTTGAAGGATAGGGGCGCCAGCTTGTGCATAGGGTTGAGCAAAACGTGGGCCTTGCATATTTAACGGCGGCATAATCGGTGCGCGCATTTGCGGCGCGAAACCGACAGGGGCTTGCATCATAGGGCGCTGCATTATCACGGGGCGTTGCATCATTGGACGCTGCATTTGAGGTGCGGGTGCCATTGAACGATATCCAAATTGCGGAACTGTCCCTGTTCCGGGAACGACAACAGGTTGCGCAACGGCGCGGCCAGTATCGAGAACTTGTTGCGCACGCGCTGGATCTCGGTCAACAATAGATGTCGGAACATGCGCGATACCCGGCACGAAAGTGGCGTCACCATAGGTGCGGGGTGCGAACTTGGACGGATCATATCCGCCACCGATGCGCACAACACGTGGCTGACTTGGAACGGCAACAACAGGCGCGGGCGCTGGCGGGCTATAAAGGGCCAAAGGCACGGGTTGTGGCTGCGGGGCTATCTGAACTTGAACGGGACGACCCGCATCTTGACGGCAATATGTTGTGCTGGTTGGATGACATCCACTTGTGAAACCAGATGGTGCATCAGACACATCGGCATTTGGCATCATGCCGTGAATGCGCGTGATTGAAACATTTGGCGCGCGTTGGAAATTGATCGAGCGGAGGTGACCCATTGGCTGCTGCGTGCGGATCGTCATTGGGCCAAATTCTGGCGCGTAACTTGGCATAACCTGAACAGGCATGTCGCACTGACCGTTGTTACAATTTCCTCCCGCAAAGGCGGGCGCGGCGAGAACGCTCGCAGATAAAGCACCCAAAAGGGCTTTCGAGAATAATTTGGTCGGCATGCGCCACTCCCACAGTGAAGGTGGGGGTTTTTCTAAAAGTGGCCCCGCACCGGTCAAAAATTTTTGTCCGATGCCGAAATCAAAAGAATTGCCTAAAAGTCGTAGGCAATCCCATTGCGTTCCCAATCGCCATAGCGTGTGGGTTCGACACCTTTCGGGCCGCCTTTTTCACGTTCTAGGGCCTCGGCATCTTCGCGCAATTTGCGCCGTTCTACCGCTTCAGCCAAAGCCCGCTTTGCAGCAGGGCTTAAAACCTTCTTTGGAACTTCAGGTGTGTCAGTTTCAGGATCGCTCATAGCGTCCCCGATACCCCTGTCGTTCCCATCCCGTCAAACGCGCAAATTGCCGCTCGGTGAACCAGCGTGATACAAGACCAGCGATAAGATTCCGTGAATCGCGCGTTTGGGGATTATTTACCATGATCGGTAAGGGATCAGGATTTGGAGGCGGCGTTCACCGCTTGCACCCCTTTACCAATTGCATGGATGGGCCTATGCGCCGCCTATGACAGATACTGAACATCCCTCCCGCCAGTCCCGACAGCAACTCGTGGATAAGAACCTCTCGGATTCTGTGAAGGCCCGCCGTTGTGCGGCTCTTGCAGTTATGGAAGTGACGGCGAATGGACGCGCGCTTGAACTCGCGCTGGCAGAAACCCCTGATTATAATTCCCTTGAAGCGCGCGATCGTGCCTTTGCCCGCGCGATTGCGGCGACCGTTTTCCGTCGCTCTGGGCAAATTAAAGCGGTTCTAAAGCCGCTGGTCCGCAAAGCGCCAACTGCGCCTGTGAAGGCTGTCCTGCAAACGGCTGTTGCGCAAATCGTCTTTATGGATGTGTCGCCTCATGCGGCTGTCAGTGAAACGGTTGACGTGTTGAAATCGAGCAAATCGACATTGGGATTTGCAAATTTCGCCAATGCTGTGCTGCGCCGCGTAGTAGAGCAGGGCAGGCATACGGCGGCGGCGACGCCACCCAAAGCGAACATCCCCGGCTGGATTCGTGGCGAATGGGAACGCGCCTATGGCAAAATCCCGATGACAAAGATCGCTGTGCAATTGATCAAAGACCCTGTTTTGGATGTGAGTGTCGCGCATAACCACGCAGGCATGGGCCGCAAAGATATGGCAGACGCCACAGGCGGAACGCCGATCGGACGGCAAACCTTGCGCCTCGATAGTATTGGTGATGTGACCGCTTTGCCGGGGTTTGATGAAGGCTCTTGGTGGGCCCAAGATTTGGCCGCCTCTTTGCCAGCGCAAATCCTGATGGACCAATTTGAGGATGTTAAAGGTGTACGCGCGTTGGATATGTGTGCGGCCCCGGGCGGTAAAACTCTCCAGCTTTCCAGCGCAGGCATGGATGTGACGGCCGTGGATAAATCGTCGGGTCGCCTCAAACGCTTAGAAGAAAATTTGGCACGGACGAAACTACCCGCAACCGTCGTACATAAAGACGCGCTTGATTTTGAATCAGAAGCCTTTCCTGCGGTTCTCTTGGATGCCCCCTGTACGGCGACAGGGACATTCCGTCGTCATCCAGATGTTTTACATAACCGAAATCCCAAATCTGTAGCGGATTTGGTGCGTTTGCAGGATAAACTCTTGCCGAAAGCGGCGACACTCACGGCTCCGGGCGGAGTCTTAATATATGCGGTCTGTTCCCTTCAGCCAGATGAGGGCATGCCTCGCATTGCGAAGTTTCTAGCGGCTACGCCTGAATTTAGCCTCATTCCTATCGCATCTCTGCCTGGTCTGGACTTGCCTCAAGACCGTTTTGACGGGGGTGTCGTGCGGACATTGCCTTGTGATTTGCCTAAATCGGGTGGATTGGACGGCTTTTTCATAGCGGCGTTGCGGCGAGCGGCTTGAATTACAACGGATATGGGCCAAAGTAATCGCCCGTTAACCTGAATGTGGTCCAAGCTTTGCAAGAACTGCTGCAAGATGTATCATAATGGGAGGCTCACCATGAGCACGACAAAATTTATTCGCGCTGGATTGATCGCTACAGTAGGTGTCGCCGGTCTAACGCTAACTGCCAATGCACAAAGCCGTTATGGCAATGTCTATGACTACGAAAGTGGTCGGAACTGTGGTCAGGCCTGTGTTCCTGCACAACCTGCAACGCATACGCCAGCGTCTACGTCACGTTATGGTGCGCCAGTTAATGTTGCTCCAACATATAACCCAGCTCCAGTCTATATCGACTGTGTCCAAGCCGGTACATGCGCACCGCAGCCAGCTGTTGTTTATTCACAGCCTGCGCCTGTTTACACGCAACCTGCCTACACACAGCCGTCTTATTCGCACTCTGTTCAAATGGACGCCGTGAACTGCCCATCTGGCACGACATCACAGGCTGATGGAACATGCATGCAGACGGGTTCGACTTATTCTTCTGGCTCTACTTATTCTTCAGGGTCGACTTATTCAGCACCTGCAATGTCTATGGAACCTGTCAACTGCCCATCTGGCACGACAGCACAGTCCGACGGAACATGTATGCAAGGCTCGTCATATTCCTCTGGCTCTAGCTATTCTTCCAGCACGGCCACCACACCGTCATACAGCTCAGGCTACGCCACTACGGCGCCTGCGAATTGCCCATCTGGCACAACAGCGCAGTCCGATGGCACATGTATGCAAGGCTCGTCATACTCGGGTTCATCTGTTGAAATCTACACAGGCCCAACCACAACGACGCCATCCACAAACTATGGTTACGGCAGTGATGGATCATATGGTTCAACGAATTACCTGCCAATCCGCAAGTAAGTCTGTTCTATAGACTAGAATACTGACCCACTTCCTTTCGGAGGTGGGTTTTTTTATAGGCACTTTACTTGTCTTCTTGCATTTGGGGTGTGCCTTCTAGGGTCTTCTGCGCCTTGCGAGACCGTCACCCTTTCGCTAAGTGATTATCATGTCTAACAAAGTCTTGATTTCTCCATCTATTTTATCCGCCGATTTTGCGGCCTTGGGGCAAGCTGTGCGCGAAATTGATGCCGCAGGTGCGGATATGATCCATATTGATGTGATGGATGGGCATTATGTCCCGAACCTCACAATTGGCCCCGATGTCGTGAAGGCGCTCCGCCCGCATAGTGACAAACCTTTTGACGTTCATTTGATGATTTCGCCAACCGAATTGCTTGTGCCGCTCTTTGTGGCGGCGGGTGCGGACTACATCACGGTTCACCCTGATGCGGGGCCGCATCTTCATCGGACGCTACAGTCTATTCGTGCTGCGGGCATAAAGGCAGGTATCGTCCTCAACCCTGGCGCGCCCGTAGAACAAGTCGATCCTGTTATCGACCTGTGCGATCAGATCATGATCATGAGTGTTAATCCTGGATATGGCGGCCAATCCTTTATTCCCTCGCAACTTGAAAAAATTGCGGCGGTACGGGCCAAAATCGACGCCCATGTTGCCAAGGGCGGACAAGATATTTTACTCCAAGTCGATGGCGGCGTGAATCCTGTAACGGCACAGGCGTGTATCGCGGCAGGGGCAACATCCTTGGTCGCCGGCTCTGCCGTCTTTAAGGGCGCTGGCACATATGCCGAAAATATTGCAGCCCTAAGAGGCGACGCTGCCGCGACTCGGGCGGCATAGGCTGACCTTGATGGCGAACACCAGCCACATGTCTATTCGGTCGCGCGTGTCGACGCCGCGTACGGCCTTTGAGCTCGCGGCGCAGCGTCTTCGTGATATTCTGCCCTCTGGTCCGTCGGGCGCACTGCCGACTCGGACGCCGGGTGCGTTTCATCCTGCGAAACCTGGACTTATGCTGGGTGATGTTGAGAAGGCTTCGGATTTACTGGCGGGGAAGTTTGAATTTGCAGGCCAGTTCTTAGACGTGGGTCCGTGGACAACGCCTGCGCCGTCACGCCGTTTTGCAGATTGGTTACATCGGTTTGATTGGATGCATGATCTTCTATCCGTTGATAGCGAAGCCCATCACGCCAAAGCGCGGTCTTTGATTGACGGTTGGATCGAAACCTATGGGCGTGGAAATGACTTTGTTTTAGACACGGATCGATTGTCTCAGCGGCTCTTTAATTGGTTGGCTCTTTGGTCGCCTGCACTTTCGACATCGGGCCTAGACGGGGCTGACACTGTTGTTGGCGGAAGTGGTCCGGTCCTCGAGCGTCGCCGCGCCAGTGTCTTGCGTCAGCTCACTATCTTGCGCGGTTCCGTAAAATCTCTCCCGCCTGGTTTGTCCCGCCTTACGGCTGGATGTGCTTTGGCTATGGGTGGCGCGCGTATGACCGATGGTAAAAACCAGTTTTTGGAACGCGGGCTAGATCTTTTGGATGAAGAGTTGTTGCTACAAGTCTTGCCTGATGGAGGGCATATCAGTCGGTCCCCTGAAGCATGCGCGACGGCTCTTCGACAGCTCTTAACTCTCGACACACTTTTGGCGGAACGCGGTTTAGAGGGCTCGCGGGAGCTTTCACGTGCGATTGACCGTCTCGCGCCAATGGTTGCGTTTTTCCAACGCGCGGACGGTAGTCTTTCACCTTTTAATGGTGGTGGTGAAATAGACAGCGCGGACATTGCGGAGTTATTACGGGCCGCCCCTGGTGAGCCCAAAGCCTTCGGGTATGGCCCGCATTCTGGCTATCAGCGTTTAGAGGCCAATGGAACGGTTGCCCTGCTGGATACAGGTATTGCGCCGCCTCGACCTTTTGACACGGCGGCGCATTTATCGCCACTGGCTTTGGACCTTTCAACACCCGAAGGTCCCATGATCACGGGATGCGGTTTCAATCCCCAACAACCTGCAACGTGGCAGCGGCCTGTGCGGGCTGCGGCTGCGCATTCGACGCTTATCTTAGATAATAGGTCTCCGGGTAGCCTCTTGATGAGTGAGTGGAAGCGTCGTGTTGTGGGTGATGCTGTCGAATTTGTGGCAGGTCCGGTCAAAGCCACGCGCAAAGAACAAGACAGCGGTATCTGGCTGGAATGTCATCACGAAGGGTATCTAGGTCGCTATGGTTTGTCGCATCGCCGTCGCATTTTTATGCCACGTGATGGTCATGATATTCGCGGCGAAGACAGTCTTTTCGCGCCGATGGGATCTGTCCCTTTGCGACGTGATCATGTGCCATTTGCTATCAGGTTTCACATGCATCCCAAAGTTCGGGTGAGCCTATCCCAAGATCAATCTTCTGCCCTTCTCGTGGTGGATGGCAAAGCAGGATGGCGGTTCCGTACGGATGGTGGGCAAGTGCATTTGGAAGATTCTGTCTATTTGGCGACAGGCAGCGCCCCAATTAAAACACAACAGATCGTTATTCACGGGCAAGCGTTTTGCGATAGTGATGGCGAAAGTCGGTCAAACCGCGTGAGGTGGTCGTTTAGGAAATTGAAACCTGCTGATAAAGGCGCGCGAAGACCAGACACCGCTGTGGCTTCGGAATCGTTAGAAACTAAGTTAAATGACAAGCAATCGACAGAGACGCAGCTAGGGGATAAGGAAGGGAGAACATGAAACCGTCAAGTCCCTCAAGCTTCAAAATGCGACGTAGTTTTGCGTTGATCGGCACAGATGTCGTCTTTGCGTTGGCCTCAATGATGATGGTCATTCGCTGGCGCTATGATTTCCTCAATGAGCCTCTGCGTGCAAATATTGATCATAAAGCCGCTTATATTGCGGCGGCAGCAACGCTCATCATATGGGTGGCGTTGCGACAGGACCGATCTATTTGGCGGTTTACGACGCTGCATGATTTTAAAAAAATTAGCTTTGGGATTGTCGGCGTGGCCTTGACCGTACCTTTGGTTCTTTATTTCTTCTTTGACCGTGGCGCGCATTTTCCGCGCACAGCCCCAGTTATGTTCGCGGCGCTTTTCTTTGGTTTAATTATTGCGTCACGTTTGATTGCCATGCTGATCCAAAATGGAGATTTCCGCGCACTCTTTCGGGCGCGTTCGACGTATGGGCAGGACGCTTTGTTGGTTGGTCCCGCACCGCATCTTTATAATTATCTCATGGACCGCGCGCGCAAAGTTGCGAAAGGTAAAAACCAACATTTAGGCTTTAACCCTGTCGGACTGATTGAAACCTCTGGCCTGTATGAAGGACGGACAATTCGGTCTGTGCCTGTCTTGGGCGGCCCTGATAACCTACAGGATATCTATCTCAAGACGACAGGGCGGCAGGATAAGCCCCTCCAGATCATTGCGGTGGACCCGAATCCAGACCGAAGCATGACGGCGAAACTCGTGAAAATCGCGGCTGAGTTGGGCGCACCTTTGTCGCGTCGTTCAACCGATCCAAGCCTTGGCCTCTCGGCGTTTGAAGCGTCAGATTTGATTGGTCGCGAAATGCGTGTTTTGGACTTAGAGCCCGTTAGCGATATGTTTGCAGGTCGACGTGTCCTTGTCACGGGCGCTGGCGGATCGATTGGATCAGAGCTGTCTCGGCAAATCGCTCAGCTTAATCCTGCGACTTTGATCTTGGTCGATAACTCTGAGTTTCATCTCTATAATTTGGAGAAGAGACTCGTATCTAACTTGGCTGAGGGGGCTTCCGAATGTTGGAAGACCTTTATCGGGGATGTCCGCAATGCACCGAGGATGCGCGAGATATTCTCCGTCGAAAAACCTGAAATCGTCCTTCATGCCGCAGCATTGAAGCATGTGCCTTTGGGACAAAAGAACCCGCTGGAAGTCCTGCGGACGAATGTCATGGGGACGTCTAATATTCTGGATATGTGCGATGCCTCCGATGTTGAACATTTCATTTTGATATCAACGGATAAAGCCGTGGCCCCCGTCAATATGATGGGCGCGTCAAAACGGATTGTGGAAATGTTGACCTTGTCCCGACAGGCCGTAAACCCTGGCCTGCAAGCCTCTTGTGTCCGTTTCGGGAATGTCCTGTCCTCCAATGGCTCGGCTGTGAACCTGTTTGAGGAGCAGATTGCGATGGGCGGTCCTGTGACCGTGACCCACCGTGAAGTGGATCGCTATTTCATGATGTTGGAAGAAGCAGCGGCACTTGTCCTGCAATCGGCAGCCTTAGGATCGAAACGTCGCGCCGATGCGAAAGAAGGTCATGATTCTTCTGCCTGTATCTATGTTCTGGAGATGGGCGAGCCTGTGAACATTGGGCGATTGGCCCGTCAACTCATTCGATTGCGGGGCAAGGTGCCAGATGTTGATATTGAGGTCCGTTACACAGGTCTACGTCCCGGTGAAAAACTCACGGAAGTGCTGTCTTATGAAGATGAAGATTTGGCGCCGACAGAGATAGACGGAATTCAGCTCTTTAACGGCGCGGTTCTAGATCCCGCCTCCGTGCTACGTCGAGTCAAACGTCTGATTAGCGCGCTGAATTCTCGCGACCGTGTCGCCATTCGTAAGATCATTGCGCAACTCGTACCAGGATATGATCCTGCGCATGTGTTGGATGAACCCGAACTCGCCATTGTCCCGAATATTGCCGATCAAGATTCCGTCGCCAATGATGTGGATGAGACCAAAGCCTCGGGTGGGAGAGCATAGAAACGCCAGCGTGATCGTGATACGTAGAGTCTATTCTAACATCCGCCTTACAGAGACCGCTCACAATGCCCGCACCAAATCCAGATCTCCCCGCATTTGATCCTGCACGTCTCGCGCCCGTTAAACGTGCCCTGATTTCAGTCTCAGATAAATCTGCACTGATCCGCCAAGCCCAAGCATTACATGATCGAGGTGTTAAACTTGTCTCCACAGGCGGTACGCATCGCGCCATCGCAGCAGCGGGTATCCCGGTAAAGGATGTCGCGGAACTCACGAATTTTCCCGAGATGATGGATGGTCGCGTCAAGACCTTGCATCCAATGGTGCATGGCGGATTGCTCGGTGATCGTGATTTAGCTTCGCATAAGGACGCGATGCATGATCACGGTATTCTCTCCCTCGATCTTCTCATCGTCAATCTCTATCCGTTCGAACAAGCTGTTGCAGGCGGTGGTAGTTATGAAATGTGCGTCGAGAATATCGACATTGGCGGCCCTGCGATGATCCGCGCCGCCGCGAAAAACCACGCCCATGTTGCTGTCTGCACGGATGTAGATGACGTCGATGCAGTTTTGGCGGATATGGATGCGAATGAGGGTCAAACGACGGGAACGCTTCGTCAATCATTAGCAGCGAAAACATATGCGCGCTCTGCGGCCTATGACGCTGCGATTGCAAATTGGTTCGCAATCCAAGTCAAAGGTACACCTGCCTATCGCGCCCAAGGCGGCACGCTAAAGCAAGAGCTGCGTTATGGCGAAAACCCACATCAAACGGCAGCCTTTTACACGGATGGCTCAAACCGTGCAGGTGTTGCCACTGCAGAACAACTGCAAGGCAAAGCGCTGTCCTATAATAATATCAACGACACGGACGCTGCCTATGAATTGGTTGCAGAATTTGGCTCTGTCGCCGCAGGAGACAAACCTGCCGTCGCAATCATCAAACATGCGAACCCTTGCGGTTTGGCCGTCGCGGATGATTTTATAACCGCCTCTAAAAATGCGCTGGCCTGTGACCCTGTCTCGGCCTGTGGTGGCATTGTGGCGCTGAACGGTAACCTCGATGTCAAAACGGCGAAAGAGATCGTCAAAGTCTTCACCGAAGTCGTGATTGCGCCATCTGCCGATGATGACGCGATTGAAGTCTTCCGTAAGAAAAAGAACCTCCGTCTCCTCGTTGCGGGCGGGTTGCCTGATGTGACTTCGCCGTCCCTGACTCAGCGCAATGTGGCTGGCGGGATTTTGGTTCAAGATCGTGACAATGGATATGTTACAGATGCAGACCTGAAAGTTGTGACCAAGCGCGCGCCGTCTGCGTCCGAAATGGCAGACCTCCGCATGGCGTGGAAAGTCGCCAAACACGTCAAATCCAACGCGATTATCTATGTCAAAGATGGCGCAACGGCGGGCATTGGTGCGGGTCAAATGAGCCGCATCGACTCAGCGCGCATTGCCACTCGCAAAGCTGAAGACGCGCAAGCTGCCGCAGGATGGGACACGCCAAAAACGACAGGCTGTGCATGCGCGTCAGATGCGTTCTTCCCCTTTGCTGACGGTATGCTTGCGGCTGCCGCAGCAGGTGCAACGGCCATCATTCAGCCTGGGGGTTCCATTCGGGACAACGAAGTTATCGCCGCTGCTGATGAAGCGGGCATTGCGATGGTCTTCACGGGCATGCGTCACTTCAGACACTAAACCAACGCGGTCCCGTCTTGGCGTTTGACCCAATGAATCAAATGCTGGAGCCGGGATAGCAAAACCTTTGGTTGTTCTGTTTTTCCGAACGAAAAATACATCATTTGCGAGAGATTGAAGTGCTCGCTCACATTCCGATGTGGGCCGGGCCGAGAGCGAGCGACGAACCTATGAAGGCCCGAGCAGTGAAAACTACATATTTACTTTATATGAACAAGTACGTTTACTTTGAACGTTGAGTTCGAATATTGTGAACAAGCACCCATGTTCCCCCAAATGGAAATCCAATATGGATCGCTTACGCCGAATGGAAATTTTCCTAAAACTCGCAGACATGGGTCAATTTACACGTGCAGCCAAACAACTTTCTGTTTCGAAATCCACAGTCAGCCAAGCAATTTCTGACTTAGAGGCTTATCTTGGCCTTCAATTGGTCAAACGTGACGGGCGCTCCCTCCAACTCACGGATGCGGGTCAAATCTATTCAGTTGAATGTCGTCGCGTGCTTGCTGATATCAACCACTTGGAAGACCAAGTGCGAAGTGAGAGTTTGGGCATGTCTGGCCAAATTAGCCTGACGGCCCCAAATGCCTATGTGACGAAAATCCTTACGCCGCTTTTACTTAAATTTATAAAAATTCATCCTAATATTTCACTCGATCTCTCGCCCTCGGAATATAACATTGATTTAGTCGCGGAGGGCGTGGATGTGGCATTTCGGGTCGGGAATATGAAGGACAGCGGTTTGTTGGCGCGAAAAATTGGCGCAACAAAAATGCAAATGTGCGCTGCCCCGTCATATCTAGATAAATATGGCCAGCCTCGCGACATAAGTGCTCTCAAAAACCACAATTGCCTTGTCTATTCAAATAGTCCCGATTGGGTGTTTGAAAAAGACGGCGACCATATACGCTTCCACCCCAAAGGCTCAGTCCGAACGTCTAGCGGGGATAATTTACGAGAATTTGTTCTGGGCGGTCTTGGCATTGGTTTTTTACCTGGGTTTTTGATTAGTGACGATCTCGAAAGCGGAGCTCTGATGCCTGTTTTAGAAGACATTCCGGGGCTGGTATTAGACATCAATCTTGTCCGACCCGCAGATCGTCACTGCCCCAAGCGCATCACTGAATTTATGAATTTCATTCAGAATGAATTACAGATCGAGTCACGTGCGTCTTAAAATAGGGCGATAATAGTCATTCGCCATGCAGAATTGATCATGGGTTAGACGGCCTCCAGATGGGGCCGACCCTAAGCCTAAGCCTAAGCCTAAGCCTAAGTTTGGGTTTCTTCTAAACTCCAGCCGCCTTTTTTTGTAGCGACGCGCAAGATCACATAAAGCAGTAGACCGAACGGTCCAGCCATGAAGGTGAGGAAGAGGCAGGGTATTAGTAACCAATGGTTAAACCCGCGCCTTTGCGCGTCTCGTGCCGCCCAAGCCCCGACAAATAGATCAAAAACGAGATAATGGGCCCATCCCACGACAATACCAATATCCACCGAAAATAACGCACGTACGGCTTCAATAGATCCAAAGCCTCCGCCTTCACCGCCCAAGCCGCTAAAGACCGACATGAAGAGCCCAATGCTATATAAAACACCCAAGACGAGAGGGTACAGCATGGAGTGAACCCATGCCTTCGTCACAGACCATCGCGGCAGAAAAATAAGGAGCGCCCAGGCGGGTAAAACGCTGAGGTTTATTAAGCTAAATAGGGTGTCCAAAGTCATGGCGCAGCGTCCTCTTCTGATCACATTGAGATTACAATGACATAATATTTCGACAATGTCGGACCTTATTTGAGACATAATTCGGGGGTCAGATGCGTCAAGCCTGACATTTAGTAAATGTGAAGGCTTTGAAAGATGTTGTTCAGCCTCACGTAATTCAGGTTGTGGGGCGTCTGCATTTTAGATGTCGCGAAAGGGCATATAATGACCAAATTTTTCAAACTTATCCCGCTAGGTCTTGCAAGTCTCGCATTCACGGCTTGTACAACAACAGGCAATGTCGAGAGAAACGCCGCAGGCGGAGCTGCTGCGGGCGCCGCCGTCGGTGCGGGTATCGGTGCCATTTCTGGTGATGTCAAAACAGGTGAAGCCGCAATCGCTGGCGCTGTTGTCGGCGGTGTTGTTGGGGCTTTGCGCGGCAATAAGAAAGACCAGCAAATCAACGGCGGGACATTACAACGTCCTAGTTTAGACAAATCTACGCGCTACTATGATACCCAGACGAAACGATACTATTTCTTCGAAAAAGGTACATCGCGTACATTCTATGAGAATTACGAATTGCGCTCACAGTGATAAAACGAGGTCAAATTATCCCGTATTTTAGTGTTCGGCGGTCCCAAATTTGGGGCCGTTTTGCGTTTTTGTCCAAAGTCCCTATATCTGACTCATGAGCCGATTTCATTACGAGCGTGTTTCTGTCCTATATTCCGCAGGGACAATCCTTGAAACAGACGCCTATGGCGTTATCTGTCATGTCGGAATTGCCACTGGGTATGGCACAGTTATCCATGCATCGCGTCGATATGGTCAGGTCTTGGAAACTTCACAAACACAATTTTCGCAGGGGAAAACTATCCGCACAGTTCCACATCGATCAGGTCTGTCTGGGTCGGCAATTGTAGCGCGGGCTCGTGGTAAAATCGGTCAGCGCTATGGCGTACTGACCCGTAATTGCGAGCATTTTGTAAACTGGGCGATTTCTGGAAAGGCCCGCAGTCGTCAGCTAGGGCCGCTCGATCTTGGGCGTCACTAAAAGCCAGTTAGCGCGGTGGTTTTAATCCTGCTCATTCCGCATATCAGGCTCAAATGTTTTCTCGACCCTTAAACTCTTAATCTGGTTGCGTTGCTTCGACAAAATTTCAAACCGATAGCCGTGATAAGCAAAAACCTGACCGCTATTCGGGATGGTTTGACTTTCATGAATGACAAGACCCGCGATCGTAACAGGGCCCTCATCATCGGGTAATTTCCAATCCATCGCCCGATTCAAATCACGAATAGCAACGTCACCACGGACTGTTGCGGCGCCTGCTTTCAAACGCTTTACGCCTTCTAATTCCTCGTCATACTCGTCTTGAATATCGCCAACGATTTCTTCCAGAATATCTTCAAGGGAGATCACACCCATGAGGGAACCATACTCATCGACGACGAGCGCAAAATGTTCGCGTTTCTGCTGGAATGCACGCAATTGCTTCACTGCGCTTGTCGTTTCGGGCACAAACCAGGGTGCTCGTGCAACTTTCTTAATGTCCAGAGTTTCAATGGCTCCACTGGATTTCGTGACGGCCTTCAACAGGTCCTTCATGTGCAAAACGCCGATTACATTATCCTTGTCTTCGCGATAAACAGGAATACGAGAGTGCCCGCAGGCGATAGCGTCCTTTATGATTTGCTCGGGCGCAGCGTCAGCGTCAATCATCGCAATGTTGCGACGATGGGTCATGACTTCCTCGATGGATAATTCACCGATTTCTAAGACACCGTAAATTTGATCCCGGGCGCGTTTCGCCACGCCACCTTCTTGAAGATGCAAATCTACAGCCCCTTTAATCTCATCTGCCGCCGTCCAAGCGCTCGCATTCGTGTCGATCCCAAAGATGCGTAACACGCCATTCACGATGACTTGAACCACCAGAACGATCGGGCTGAGCAATTTCACGATGAGATTAATCGGTCGCGCCACGATTAGCGCCAATTTATCTGGTTGGGAAATGGCGTAAGTCTTGGGTAAGACTTCCGCAAAAATCAAAATCAAGGCTGTCATAACCGCAGTCGCGGCGGCCAGGGCCGTCGCGCTGGCGCCAAACACATTTGTAAATAATGTGGTGGTCAAAACCGACGCCAAAATATTGACAAGATTATTGCCAAGCAAAATGCCACCCAAAAGCCGTTCTCGCACATTCATTAAGCGCTGCACAATAATCGCGCGCTTGTCGCCGTCCTTCTCTGCAGCGTGCATACGCACACGTGACGCAGCGGTCAGGGCCGTCTCGCTTGAGGAGAAAAAACTCGAAAACACCAGAAGGGTCAGGATGATCCCGATGAGAATTAGATTATGTGGTTCCAGAAAGGCGCCCATTAGGCTTCATCCCTCAATTGCGTTAAAAAGCGAAGAACGGATTCACGATCAGCCCGTTTTTCGATAAAGGTTTCGCCGATACGACGTGGCAAGATCAGGGTCAGATGCCCGTTATCATTCTTCTTATCTTGCCCCATATGGATCAATAACGCTGCTGGGTCGTGCAGCAGATGTGCCATATCTGAGATACGTGGCATCTGCGTTGCGGCTAAATGCGCGGTCAGGCGGTCTGCATCGGTCGCGTCGCAAAGCCCTTGTTCCACGGCAAAGCGGAAGGCCATTTCCATACCGACACTAACGGCTTCACCATGCAGTAAATCGCCGTCATATCCCGCCTGAAGTTCAAGCGCATGCCCGAAGGTGTGGCCCAAATTCAGGAGCGCACGCACGCCACCTTCACGTTCGTCTTGCGCGACAATCTTGGCTTTGGTCGCGCAGGATACATGAATGGCCTCGGTGAGGGAGACTTCATCTAAATCTAAAATGCGTTGCCCGAGGCCACTTTCTAATTGATTAAAAAACCTGGAATCCCCGAGTAATCCGTATTTCAGGACTTCGGCATATCCCGCTTTCAGCTCACGAACGGGTAGCGTTCTCAATAATTCTGTATCCGTAACAACTTTCTGAGGTTGATAAAACGCCCCAATCAAATTCTTGCCAAACCGATTATTGATCGCGGTCTTACCGCCCACAGAGCTATCAACCTGAGACAGTAGCGTGGTCGGGACTTGTACGAAGGGCATCCCACGTTTGTAGATGGATGCAGCGAAGCCAGCCAAATCACCAATGACACCACCGCCAAAGGCGACGACCAAATCTGACCGATTGAGGCCTGCGTTGAATAGATTGTTTAGAATCTCTTCGAGATTGGCGAGTGATTTTTGCGCCTCACCTGCGGGGCGAATAATCATATGGGTCTGACGTTCTGAGAGTGCGGCTTCGAGGGTTGCGCCGTGAAGCGTGTGAACGGTTTCATCTGTGATTACAGCAATACGGGCCGTCGGCGAAAGGCCTTCAAGTTGCTGGTTCAAGTTGCGCAGAAGGCCCGGTCCAATGACGATGTCATAGCTGCGGTCGCCTAGATCAACGCCAAGAACTTGCGAAGGAATGGGTGTGCGCGTGTCTATCATAATATCGGCTTAGGGGTTTCAGGCTCGTGTGATTTGAGGGCTTTCATCACGCGGTTCACGGTCCGTAAATGTGGACCGCGTGCGATTTTCACTTTCAGATGAGCCTGAGCATAGATCGGATGGCGGGCTTCCATAAGCTCTCGCATTTTTGTGCGCTTATCAACGCCCTGCAAAAGGGGGCGATTATTATTGCGAGACACGCGTTCGACTAAAGTCTCCAAGTCACCTTTCAACCAAACTACGACCGCGTGCTTCATCAATAATTCACGTGTTGGCGGGTGAATAAATGCACCTCCGCCTGTCGCAAGTATCAAAGGCGGATGGGCCTCGAGCAATCGCTTAATCACGCGAAATTCGCCAGCTCGGAAATCGGCTTCACCATGGTCGCGGAAATACCCCGCGACGGTTCGACCAGAAGCTTGCTCGATCGCGTCATCGCTATCGTCAAACTCACGGGCCAGCCGTTTCGCCAGCCGTCGTCCGACGGTTGTTTTACCGACGCCCATTAACCCGACAAGGGCGATGGGCTTTTCTATCTGCAGCGGCATGAGCGCGCTTTCATATTCTGTGTGTGTAATCGGTTCAAATCTCGTCCAAATATGCATTCAGACTGTGTTTCGACTTAGCGATTATATCTCTTAGGCCGCAATATGGTCCCAATTGAGTGACATCTCAACCGCTAACAGGTCGCGGAACACATTGTTGAGGTTAACCGAGTGTAAATGCCCACGCTGCATAAGGTTTCCAGACCTCGCCCCTCGACCTTAGAAATCGATAGATTGGATGAAAAGAGAGCAGATATGAAAAAGATCGCACTTATCGGCGCTGCCGTTCTCGCAATAATTATTGGACTGTTCATGTGGTCACTCTCAGGCGCCTCTGATTCAAATGCGCCCACAGATATACGCACGATTGATGTGAGCCCGCAGTTATGAGCTTGAAATCTAGGAAGTTAGCGCTGCTTTTGCCTGCAGCTTTAACTCTGCCATTTGTCGCATCCGCTCAAGCTCAAGCGCAAAGTCAAGACTTCGGGCTAGCGGGGCCTGCTCAGATTGAAACCCAAACTTTAGATGCGGCACAGGATTTCGATGCGGGGATTTTACAAGAGGGCGCATTGGATACGAGTCTTTGGCAAGGGACCAGTGCCAAACGCGCCGCGAAACTCCTTTCGGGCGCACCGTTGAAAAATACAGATCCTATCATTCGCAATATTGTTCGAACTGTCATTCTCTCGGGTGGCGTTCCGCCTCAAGCTGAAACGCCAGTCGATGCGCAAGCCTATGAATCAGCACGATTACAAGCCGTTCTGGTCCTTGAATCGGGGCGCTCTGGCGATACATCCACATTGGATGGTTTTCTGGCGCGAAACCCTGAATTGGCGCGTGCGCCTTTGGCCCAAGTTGATTTGGCCCTTTCCAAAGGGAACTGGCAGCGATCTTGCGAAATTTCTGATACGGTGACGACAGAACGTGCAAATCCTGAATGGGCGCGACTGCGCGCCATGTGTCACGCCTTGCGCGGCGAAATGAGTGCCGCAGATGTAACTAGCGATTTTTTGCGATCCTCTGGATATGATAATCCTGCCTATCACGCGCAAATGGATGCTTTGCTGTCAGGACGTGGCCCCGCGGCTGCGACGGATCAAACCGATGCGCTCGTGATGTTTTTAGCGACACGCGGGGTGGCACCTGAAGACTCTGGCAGTGATCTCGCAGGGGCTGGTGCGAGTGTGGGGCGCGAGGCCGATCTGACTGCGGTGTTTGAGAGGTTCTCAGATGTTGAACTTGCAACATTGGACTCCGTTTTGGGGAATATCAGCTTTGATGCTGCGCTTCCTGACCTCGATTTAGAAACGGCTTTGTCCACAGCAGACGCGCGCGCAACCGCACGGCTCTTCATTTTAGCGCGTTCTGGGAATGCCGCGGCTCTGGATGCCTTTATCACGCGCGCAGTGGCAGCTGGCGTGAAAGAAGATGTCGCCCTCAATACGCTGACGCCGCTAATTCAAACGCTGCCCGCACAGGCGCGCGTGGACAGCAACCTACCGCGCTTCACCCGGTCGGCTGTGCTGACCCGCGACATTGCAAGCCTGCAACAGATTTATGCAGCTTTACCAGATGGTCCCTTACAGGCGAGAATTGCCTTAATCGCGGACGCGTTGGGCGGTGGTTTTTCAGGTCAAGGTTTGGGACGCGATATTGAAGGACGTCTTTCTGTTCCGCTCTTGCGCAAGCAAGCCATAACAGATGCACAAATTGCGCTCGCGCTGGGCGCTAGCCTGTCTGACCGTGCCGCAGATGTCCTGATGGATGAAACACTTCCCGCGCTCACTTTGCCGCAAAGTCAAATTTTATTACTTGATGCGGCGGTGCGCGCGAACTCTGGTGCAGAAATTAGTTTGCGAACCGCGACGATTTTGGCACGTCCAAGCCTTAATGTAACGGATAAGGCTCGAATTATCTCTGCTTTGACTCAAGCCGGTCTTCCCCAATTTGCAGGTCAAATTGCCGCCGAGATCTTTTTTGAAGGTCTTAAAACAGCTTCATGAATACCTCCTCATGAATGCGACGCGTCACATCGATGCATTTTTGGAGATGATGGCTGCTGAACGTGGCGCGTCTGACAATACGCTCGCCGCATATGGTCGTGATCTTGAAGGATGGGAACAGGGACTTGTCTCATCTGGAAAGACGATCCTGACCTGCAGAACGGGTGCGTTGGAAGCCATTTTAGCGCGCTGGGCAAAGGATGGTCTCGCGCCGTCAACCGCGGCGCGGAAGCTATCTTCGATGAAACAATTCTGCCTGTTTCTGCAGATGGACGGTCTGCGCGAGGACAATCCTGCCCATAGTTTACGTGGTCCAAAGCAGGGACGCGGACTGCCCAAAACTCTGTCTCATGATGATATTGACGCATTATTTGGGGCCGTTGAGGAGAACACATCGGTCAAAGGTATTCGATTGCGGACCCAGCTGGAAATTCTTTACGCGGGTGGTTTGCGAGTCACGGAACTTGTTTCGCTGAAACTTGGCGCGGCCTCTCGTGTTATTCACGCGGATGCGTCTACCCATTTGATTATTCGCGGGAAGGGTGACCGCGAAAGATTGGTGCCGCTGACTGGGGCTGCCGTCAGAGCGATTGCGGATTGGCTGCCAGTGCGCGCCGAAACGCTTCCAGCCAATGCAGTCGCGCGCGATAGAGCCGAGAGTTTTCTCTTTCCCAGCTCCGGGAAGTCTGGTCACATGACGCGTGAACGTTTTGCGCAGCTCCTCAAGGCGCTGGCGAGAGAGGCGAACATGGACCCGTCCCGTTTGTCGCCGCACACACTGCGGCATGCCTTTGCAACACACCTCCTTGAACGGGGTGCAGATTTACGTGCGGTACAGACTCTGCTAGGGCACGCCGATATTGCAACGACACAGATTTATACCCATGTGCTGGAAGCGCAGATGCAGAGTTTAGTGGAAGACCATCATCCGCTCTCTGCCCAAAAGAAATAGACTGAATAGGACTTTACGAAATGGGCTTTGAAAGAAAAATGCATCCGGTTTTGGCGGATGACATCAACATCTTGCTCGATGACCTTTGCAGCGAGTGGGACTTCTGTGCGGGCGTCCGCGCAGCTGACCTGCTTGATGGCGTGAAACCTCTCACATCCAAGAAGTTTACAGATGCCGTTTTAGATGCGGAAACAGAATTGCCCGGCCAACGGGCGGCTTGGGAACGTCGCATCAAACGTAAATTCGTCCAACGCTATGGCCATGAGATCAGTACGAAGACGTATTATAACTAAGTGTCATGGATCGATCTTGGATAGAAATTGTGGAAGGATTTGATTGCCTAAAGGTCGATCACCCGTATTACGAAGCACTAGATGCGGTTCAGAACCTCTGTTCTGCTATTGCCAAAACCGACGGGCATTGTGGCCTCTACGGATTCACATCGATGCACACTCTGATTATCACGCAGACCAAACCTACCTATCCTCTGCATCATTCAATTCAGAGGTTGAGAGTTCAACCCAATGACAATGGCCAAGTTGAGTTCGAGTTCAAGCAGAGTGATTATTCTAAGTCAGAGTATTCAAGATGTGTCGATCCCAATCAAACCAATTTACAGATGTCGAAGTTCTTAAAACATGTCGGTTGGACTAAATCGTTATCGGTTTCAATTTAAGCGCTCGCCTCTTTACCCGCGCCCTGCCATCGCTATGGTGCGACCTCTTATTCACGGACCGTTATAGGCATTTTTATGGCCCGCACTTATCTTGATTTCGAACGCCCGATTGCAGAGCTAGACAGTCAAATCGAAGACGCACTTGCTGAGGGCAAAGCCGTAGCTGACCTTCAGGCGAAAGCTGTTGCCGAGCTTGAAACACTTTATGCGAAGATTGGTCCGTGGGAAAAAACCCATGTTGCGCGTCATCCTGCGCGCCCGCATTATTCTGGTTATATCAAAACCCTCGTATCTGATTATACACCTCTCGCGGGTGATCGTAAATTTGGCGATGACTACGCGCTCTTAGGCGGGTTAGCGAAAATTCGCGGACGGTCTGTTGTTGTCATGGGGCATGAAAAAGGCACGGATACGCAAACGCGTCTCAAGCATAATTTCGGTATGGCCAACCCTGAAGGGTACCGCAAAGCGGTGCGCCTCATGGACCTAGCCGAGCGTTTTAATCTACCAGTGATTAGCTTTGTCGATACTGCGGGTGCATTCCCTGGACGTGGCGCCGAAGAACGCGGTCAAGCCGAAGCCATCGCACGCTCCATTGATCGCGGTTTGTCACTACGGGTTCCATTTGTTTCCGTCATCACAGGCGAAGGCGGATCAGGCGGAGCCGTTGCGATTGCGACGGCCGACAAAGTTATGATGTTGGAGCATTCGATTTATTCCGTGATTTCGCCAGAGGGCTGTGCCTCAATTTTATGGCGTACACGTGAGCGGGCGAAAGATGCCGCGAAAGCTATGAAGATAACCGCGCAGGATTTGAAACGTCTCGGCGTTATTGATCAAATCATCAAAGAACCTATAGGCGGCGCGCATCGCACGCCTGATATGGCGATGAAAACTGTGGGTGCGGCTATTGTTAAAAATCTGGAAGAATTGTCTGAGAAGACACCTGAGGAATTGATCAAATCGCGCCGTGCAAAATTCCTACACATCGGTCGATCTCTGATAACGAAATAAGCGTTTCGTATTTATTATTCAGATCGAAGCTATAAAAAACCCAGCCGCAAGCTGCGACTGGGTGATAGTTCATGTAAAAATTTGTGGTTTAGAAGCCGGCAGAAATACCCGTACCGAACCATAATTTATCGCCTTTAGGCGTCCCGCCGAAGTTCAGAAGATCCTCTGAGTTGATGGAATAATTCGCGCCGACAAAAACACCAACATCATCGGTAAATGCGTGAGCGAGGGATGCGGAGGCAGTGCCCCAGTCATATGCGCCGCCATCATCTGCTTCAACATGACCAACGGTGAGGCCTAAATCAAAGCTCTGACTTTCGCCGACAGCTACGGAATGTTCAACAGACCCTTCGAGCGTGAAGGCTTCAAAGGTAAAGTCGTAATAGGCCGAAATGGAGGGCGATAGAGGGAGATCACCAAACCCGAGTGAGGCAGACACTTCATAGGACCCAGAATTTCCATCTTTTGTTGAGAAGAAATCTCCCCCTTGTGGGAAATGGTAGTAGGTCGCGCCAATATCGAGTGAGATAGAGCCTTCTAATGGCACTGAATATCCAGCGTAGAGGTCAAATTCATCGCCAGCTGCGACAGAGTCTTCGCCAATCGCCGTTGAGAACCAACCTCCAACTGTGAAGTTTCCGGTGCTAACTTCCGCATAGGGCTGCACGGCTGCACCTGCAAATGACACACCTCGGAATACATATTCCGTAACGTAATCAACCCCTGTGCTGACTGAGATATCGGAGTCCTGCGCAAAGGCAGTTGGGGCCATCGCTGTGGCACAAAGTAGAGCGGCTGCGAGTGTGAAATGTTTCATCATGAGTTCCTTTGAAGTCTCGCGTACCAACACCTGGCACGTTCACAAAATCTGATGAAGACCCTGTGCGCGTGTCTGGAGGTGCTTTGCAAAGCTACCGTCGCGGAATCAAAGAGAATGGATGTGCGTGCCACATTGTCGTGCAGTCTGCGCACCAAAATGCAGCACCGCGCGGCAGATCCTGCCGCGCGTTATTGTGAATTAGGTGATTTTACCGTGGCACTGCTTGACCTTTAGACCTGACCCGCACGGGCAAGCGCTGTTACGGGAGACGCCGTTCAATGCGCCCTCTGGAAGGGTGGAGGCTGTGCCTTGGCCTTGTGTGACCATATCCATAGGTGATCGAGGCGGCGTGGCTTGGGCTGCTTGCATATTCGCGAGACCTGCACGGGCTTGTTCAAGTTGGGTTTGTGTCTGGCTTGGCGCTGGCTGCGATTGTGCCTGTTCCTGACGACGCATTTGCACGTTCAAGAGCGCGCGCATCATATCCTTCGTCACATCTTCACGCAGGCTCGTCAGAAGACCATCAAACAATGTGAAAGCTTCAGATTTATATTCGTTCAACGGATCACGTTGGCCATAAGCGCGCATGCCAATAACGGATTTCAACGCATCCAATTGTTGCAAATGATCGCGCCAGTTACGGTCGATAACTTGGAGCAGAATTTGTTTTTCGACTTGAGCAATCGAGTCTTTATCCAAATCTTGGGTAAGCTGCACATTGGCTTGATCCGTGGCTTCGCGGATGCGCTTCTCTAGCTCTTCGTCGGCGATACCTTCTTCGGCGGCCCACTCTTTCAGAGGGAGTTCCATGAGGACGGATTCTTTGATGTTC